>CALKAK010000182.1 GCA_937983015.1 uncultured Bacillaceae bacterium
GATACCGCCTACTTTCTACTGAGTGACCTATCTAGAGGAATAACCGGGGAGATCATTCACGTTGATTCCGGCTATCATATTTTAGGATTATAAATCCCTCTTGGAGTAGCTCAGGAAAGATAAGATTCCAAAGTTATTGACAGCAGATTGATTTGCTTATTAAAACATTTTGTACAACAATCCATGAAAATATCACGTTCCCGTAGAATGATTCTACGGGTTTTTTGTTGCTCCAGGAGATAGGCATGTGCGCACACCTGGTGCATCGTTGCATACAAATATAGAGAAAACAGAATTGGAGGGAAACCTAAATGATGGAGAACGAATCCCGGAAAAAACCTTATATTTACCGGCCTCCGCTTTCAACTGGTCAGACGATTTACCGGATCGAGTTACCCCCTTCCCACACCTCTATGGCAATTCAGGAAGATGAACATACTTCCCGACAAAAAGGTCAAAAATTGATCATCCCGATCGATGATGCCCAGGAAGAAAAGGATTCTGATTCAGTGGGAACGTTAACAAGTGAAATGGATACAGAAGAAAAACAACAGTTACGGGACACACTGAGGCGTTTAAGTTTATACCCTCACCTGGTCCAGCGTCCGACATGTGAAGCGATCATAAAAGGTAAAAAAATGCAATTTCAAGTGATCGGTAAAAGAGGAGATCAGATCCGCATCAAGCATAAAAGGGAAATAATGGATGTTATGATTGACGATATTCGCGAATTTAAAATTTTGCATTAAAAAGGTGACCCTAGTCGCTTACGACCGGGGCCACCTTTTTTTAAAGTTTTTCTCCATAATAGAAGACCAAAGCCCGGGGGGCTCTGGTACAATTATTACTTTTATTTAAAATTAATGGATTGGCCTTAGTACGGATTTTTTTGCATACAAATACTATAAAGTAGAGAGAAGCTTATAAAGAAATCGGCGGCAGGCAGGTGACCGAGCAGAAGCAGTCAAGGTCAACAGTGATGCAAACATCGGTGGAATCAAGTTCGGTATCTTCAATCATATCGAGTAACTCTTGCACGTCGCGATTTTCCCCTTCTTGCAACAATTCCAGGGTTGCGCAGCATGTTTCTGGGTCCACATCTTTTACTTTGAAGACGATGGCATTGATGACTTCCAGCCCTGTATTAGGATTTGCTGTATTGCGACGTACCCCGCTACCGATGAACAGATCACTGTTTCCCGCATTCGTTAACATTACCGGAATGGTATTGTTTGGTGAAGTTGTACCGCCGACGAGTTCCTGGATTGCGGCATCGCAGCTATTTGGGCAAGTTGATTTTACCTGGTCCTGTGCTTCAACGATGGCTAATAGTGTATCGCAAACACAATTCATGTCTTTGTTATTTTTACCAGAACCCATTTCTTATCCTCCTTCATCATCGATAATAAATTTTCATTATCAGACTATGTAAAAAGACCACGGGCGGTATCGGCAATTCGCCTAATTTCAGGTGGATTCATTAAATAAATAAGCCTTGTTTTTGAGGAGGCTGGGTATGCTCGCAGTTGATGGCTGGACTTTTTTTCTTCTGGCTTTGGCCAGCTTCCGGATCACGCGGCTTATCGTTTTTGATCGGATTACTGAATTTATTCGCAGACCCTTTTTCGATGAGATTGTCGAAAAGAATGAAATGGGGCAGGAGGAGATTTTTTTATCTCCCAAATCCGGGGGCTTACTTGGTTTTTTCGGGGAACTACTTGATTGTTACTGGTGTACAGGGTTCTGGGTTAGTTTATTGCTCTTTTTGTTGTACTGGTTTTTTCCGCAAGTTGCCGAACCGGTCATTCTTGTGTTCGCGTTAGCCGGGGCGGCGGCGATCATCGAAACCGTGATCGGCTGGTTCATAGGTGAATAGATAGTCAAATGCGGGTTGCCTTTCATATAGTACTAAAAAGAAGTGAAAGGAGCCCTGTGATGAAAGAGACGAAAGTGAAAAATGAGAGCTTAACGTATAAAAAATCGCGACCGCTAAGAAAAAAGAAATCCTGTGGCTGTCTACGCCGCCGCAGAATAAGCGGCTAAGTAAAATTAAGCCAGTCTCCTCTGGAGATTGGTTTTTTTTGATAAAAAACGGGTTTGAAAAATCTTTCATAAAAACAAGGGAATAGAAAAAAACTACTAAGGAGATTAAACCGTTCTTTCAGGAAGGGAAAAACATGAAAAAACGAACATTTTTCACTTGGCTTTTTTTATTGACATTATTATTGACAGGGTGCCAGATGGATCACACCGCACCAAGTTCTTCAACTGATGAACAAATGCAGATTATTGACTTAACAGACGCTTCTGAAAAGGGGAGTGATCGCAACTGCGAAAGAAATCTGGAAGAGATTATACAAAAAGCTCCGGAAATATATGATGTGATTGTTATTAAAGGAAATGAAGAAACCCTCATTACTTACAAGGTAAAACATATGCAGCGTTTTCGAATGAAAAAGATCGAAAAAGAATTAAAAGAACAATTAACCGCTGCATTTCCGGAGAGCTCATTTACAGTTTCCAGTGATTTTAAAATTTATCTGGAAAGTAATCGGCTGAAGCGAAAGCTTGATCAAGGCGATCTTTCCAGGGAAAAGGCGGAAAATAGACTTAAGGAAATTATTCAATTGAGTAAAGAAAAAACATGAGGGAGGAATGTTCGTGGCGCAAAAAGAAAAAACTCCGGAGAAACTTGTCTTAAAACAGCTAGAGAAAAAACATGAATTAAAACGACCCATTTTAAGAAATTGTATCGTCAGTTTTCTTGTTGGTGGTACAATTTGTGCACTAGGTCAGGCGATCAGTTTTTTTTACATATATTTTTTTGATTTTACCGAGCAAACATCAGGCAATCCAACGGTGGCGACCTTGATTTTTATTTCCATGTTGTTGACAGGTTTTGGTGTTTATGATCGCATCGGTCAATTTGCCGGCGCTGGAAGTGCCGTTCCGGTCACTGGATTTGGTAACGCGGTGATATCTGCGGCGATCGAACATAAAACGGAAGGCTTTGTCCAGGGGGTCGGAGGAAATATGTTCAAGATGGCCGGATCTGTAATCTTATTCGGTGTATTCGCCGCTTTTGTTGTAGCAATTATTCATACCGTTATTGGTATGATTGGGGGATAAACGATGTTAGTTGGCAAACAAACCTATGTGTTTACGAATAAACCTGTAGTGATCGCCACAGGTGTTAGTGGCGGCCCCTTTGAGGCGCAGGGAAAGATGCCTGAAGCGTTTGATATCCTCAATGATGATCTGTGGATGGGGGAAGATTCTTACGAGAAAGCGCACAGGTTACTAATTGAACAGGCCATCCAAACCGCACTAAAAAAGGCAAATCTTAAAGAAGAGGATATTCAGCTTGCCATCGGTGGAGATTTAATCAATCAATTGACCCCGACAAATTATGCCTTAGAAAAATTTTCGATTCCTTTTCTCGGAATTTTTAGCGCCTGCGCCACATCAATGGAGGGATTGGCGCTTGCCGCCTTTTTCGTCAATAGTGGGGGAGCGCATTACGTGCTTACGGGAACGGGAAGTCATAATGCAGCGGCTGAGCGACAATATCGGTATCCGACGGAATATGGTGGACAAAAACCACCTACGGCTCAGTGGACCGTCACCGGTGCGGCTTATGCCATAATCGGCAAACAAACGGAACAGAATCGTAAAGAGCCTAAGGTCACAACTGCAACCTTTGGTAGAGTAATGGATACGGGGATTACCGATCCTTTTAATATGGGGACCGCTATGGCCCCGGCGGCAGCGGATACGATTAGCCAACATTTTCAAGATACCGGACGGAATCCCTCTTATTACGATCTGATCGTCACCGGGGATTTAGCGAAGACAGGAAAACCGATCTTGCTCGAATTATTACAGCAAAAAGGGATTAACCTGGAGCAAAATCGTTACGAAGATTGTGGTTTGATGATTTATGGGGACGATCAATCAGATGTTTTAGCCGGAGCAAGTGGAGCGGCTGCATCGGCGGCGGTAATTTATGGCTTTTTATTGAAACAGATGAAACAAGGTAACTACCGGCGAATTTTATGTGTAGCGACTGGTTCGCTTCATTCACCGCTTTCCATCCAACAAAAGGAAAGTATCCCTGTAATCGCTCATGCGGTTTCACTGGAAATGGATTGAAGTTATTTTTAAAGTTTAAGCATTATAATCATAGGAAAGGTGGGAACAAGATGCTGGCCATGTTTTTTTGGTCTTTTATCGTCGGGGGGCTAATCTGTGTGATCGGGCAATTAATCATGGATATCGGTAAAATACCGGCAGGACACATGCTGACCATTCTTGTCGTTGTCGGCGCTATTCTGGATGGGTTAGGTTTATACGAACCGTTACTTGATTTTGCCGGAGCCGGCGCATCGGTTCCGATTACAAGTTTTGGTAACTCCTTAACCCACGGAGCTCTACAGGAAGCTGAGAAGCACGGCTTGATTGGAGTGATTACCGGAATGTTTGAAGTGACAAGTTCCGGGGTTTCTGCAGCCATTATCTTCGCCTTCATCGGTGCCCTTATTTTCCGTTCGCGAGGATAAATTTCTTCTCAGAAGTGCCCATACCCTTTCACCTCTTTCGACATACGATAAAGAGAAAGAATCGTAAAGTGAGGTGAACAGTATGTGGGGTTATGGCTGCGGTGGTTACGGCTATAGCGGTGGCTATGGCGGTTCAACTTTCGTATTGATTGTAGTCCTGTTCATCCTATTAATTATCGTCGGCGCAAGCTATCTATAAGAATACGCTGGGGATAGGTATGGACCTATCCTTTTTTTATTTTTTAGTTGGTCGTTTTCATTGACATGACGATTTTTTGTTCAGCCACCCGAACCTTTTTTTTATTACCTACATACGATGTTGGTAGATGAAAAGGGAGTGTGGGAGAAACCGATGGATAACCATTTTTTTAAAAACGTGGAGAAAAAAACCGGCGTAAACATGAATGAAATCTTTCAACTGGCCCAGTCCTTACAGCATGCCAATTTTCAGGATGAACGCACCGTTCGCCAGGTCGTAAAAAGAGTAGCCCGCATCGCCAACCGGCCGATATCCAAGGAATTGGAAGATAAACTCGTCAGGACCATCATTAAGGATGGGAAAAAACTCGATTTTCAGACGATTGCCAATATGATGAACAAAAAATAATAAAAGAAGCGACCGCGTCAAATTTCGCTACGGGTCGCTTTTTCCTTTGCTTTTACTTCCTGTGAAAATGACGTTACAATATTAATTGGAAGGGGAATTATCGTATTATTACGTAACTCCAGGTTGGGGATTTTGCATAGGGGGGAGTAACTATGGGATATATACTGCCGCTTGATCCTTATCCTTACTCGCAATATGTGAATCATGTTGCCAGCGTAAAAAGGGCGGAACGGTCACAAGTCGTAGGGACGAATAAAATCAGACCTCTCCGTCTCAAACCGGAAGAAATGTATGAAAGATCGTCAAAACATCGACTGCAAGCGGCGGTCACCGGCAAAGGTCGATTTATTGATTATTATTGTTAGATCGTGTTCCCGAATCCCGTAACTGGATGTGAAGGGGAGCGTTTTCCATCCATTCGGCAAAAAGCACATCTTCAATTCGTGATACCCCTTGTTTGGTAAGCTCTGCTTGTAATTTCGCTTCGTCCCAGCCGACGAGCGTTAAATTATCTTTAATGATTTCACCATCCATCACGACGGCCACCGGCAGTGATGGCTGTGGTGCCGGGATGTTTAAATCCTCCCGTGTGACATTTTCTTTACCTGGAACTTTCAACGCGCTCAACGAGCCATCTGTTTCCAGGATGGCATAAGCACAATCTTTAATTGAAAATATATCTTTTTGACGTAATAAATGCTGCAGCTGATTGATGTTCAGATGGTTCTTCTTCAAAGCCTCAAAGTCTATGACACCATTATTGATAAGAATCGACGGGCTCCCCTCTAAGATCTTTCGTGTGCGCCGGAATTTTTGGGTGATGATATCCGTAGCAAAAACGAGTAATCCCCAAAGGGTGATCGCGAATAAAATTTCCCAGACACCGGTTTTTTCATCGAACAAAGCATTACCGACAAGTTCACCGATTACAACAGCTGAAATGAAGTCGAATGCGGTGATCTGTGAAAGTTGGGTTTTTCCTAAGAGACTCGTCAGGATGATCAACGCGAAATAACCGACGATGATATCGAGACCGATTTTGAGAAAATCCATGGCGCCCTCCATCCTCCTTGTCATCAATTATATCTTTTGCAAGCGAGGATAAATTAAACATACGAAGTGCTGGGAGCGTTTAACTTTTTACGTGCGGAGATGGAGAAGCGGATTTACTAAATGAAAAACCTAGCCGCTCTATGAGGCGGCTAGGTTTTTATTAATGGTTTTTCCATAGCGCGATGGGGAATCCCCGCATCCATAAATTCAGCAGATGTCACGGAAAAACCTAATTTCTCATAAAATGGAATCACCTGGGTTTGGGCATGGAGTTTGACTTTGGAAAAACCTTGATCTGCAGCATATTGAATAATTTTTTTCATTAAGTACTTGCCCAAACCTCGGTTACGGTAAGGGGCGAGCAGGCAAACCCGCTCGATTTTACCGGTATCACCGAGCGAACGAAGTCGGGCAGCTCCGATCGGATGATCACCATCATACATAACAAAATGGGTAGCCACTTGATCGAATTCATCTAATTCCAGTTCCACAGGTACCCTTTGTTCTTCAACAAAAACAAGGTTCCGTACAGTAAAGGCATCCTGTCGTTCTTTCTCTGTCTTGGCGATGATGACTTTCATAAGGATTCGATCACTTCTTTCCTAAAAGATACGTATCATAGACTGTCCAGACACCATTTTCAAGTTGGTATAGTAGATGAAAACGATCGACCGTTTCCTCATGCTCTACTTTTAGCAAACGGAGCTGTCCATATACATCATCATGTTCGCTATTGGAAAGATCCTGCCCGATTGTAATATGGGGCACAAATGCATATTCGGGAGGATTTCCATATGGGAGGGCATTGATCTCCTCGTGTAATTTCAATAATTCCGGGACCGGATCGATCTTAAAATAGATGACATTGTTCACCGGATGAAAGGAACTAACTTTTAAAGTCCTTAGTGGAAAAGGAGCGTTGTTTTGGGCGATCTGTTTTAATTCTTGCGAGATCTCGGCTAACCGATCTTCTTGAATCTCGAAGGCATATTTTAACGTGATATGTGGTGGAATGTACGGGTAGGCAGAGTCGTATCGTTTCCGGTAAGAATTAGCCAGATCCTGCAACTTTTTCGATGGAAATATGGCAATACCGACCTTCATTCTCGTTCCTCCCCAGTTCGTGTTCCATGTATAGGTCTATTATACAATAACTTTCAGAAAATAAAAAAATAATACACAGGAAAGTAATTTTAAATTTTGGGAAATAAGTAGGTGAAGGCCCGTGGTAAGTCTTTTTGCCAGTATTTCCACGTATGATCGCCAGAAAATTCTTCGTAAAAATATCGTTTCACGTGATTCGGGATGATGTTTTTCAGCCGACGATTTTCGGCTAAAAAGTCCATCACACCCCCACTAGATAATTTGACATTCCGCTCTTCAAGACCGACGACATGATAAATGGTCAAATCGTTCCAGTCTTGAAAAGATCGGGCTTCCGCAAGCACTTGATCATCCACGTAAGGAGAAAAGAGAAGCACTTTGCTAAAGATTTTCGGCACCGTAAGCGTAGTCATAAAAGAGACCGTCGCTGCCAGTGAATCACCGGCCAGTGCCCGGTTCTGCCCTCCGCTAGCCACCGAAAATTTCCCCTCGATGACCGGTAGCAACTCCTCGTATAAAAATTGAATATACGCTTCATTTTTTTCTCCGGCAGGATGGTATTTTTGATAACGGTCTGCTACATTTTGATAAGGGATGCCGAAGAAAAGCACAGGCTCAATTTGTCCGGTGAGGATGAGTTCATCGAGAATGCGGACGACCCGGCCGAGCTGAAAAAAGTCCTTACCATCCTGGGCGATGATCATCGGATAGCGATTTTCCGTTGCATAATGGGGAGGTAAATACGTTAAAACATCCAATGTTTCATCGAGATGAAAACTCGTTACGGAAAATTGATCGGTCACACCTTTTGCCATCATGAAGCCTCCAAAAATTCCAGTACTTTCTGCTCCATCTTATCACAGAAAAATGTACTTGATAATTGAAAGGCTCAGGCAGAAGGAAGTCTTCTTTCCCGGTACGGTTCGACAGCGTAGATCCGCTCGATCTTGAAGGTACGGTATTGCATTTTACTGTAACAAAAAGCTTTGATATAGTCGGCATGAATTTTATGTACCATGATCGTCCTTTTGGAAAAGTTTCCTTTTAGACTTCGATAGATGATGACGACGGGGATGTTTTCTCGAGCACTTTTTACAAGCCATTTATACATTGCCGCTCACCCGCTTTTAATGTTAGTTACATTATAACGAACTTATGTTCGCATTTCAAGCGCGGGGAATTTTTTCAGGATGAAAAATTCGGTGGGTTTTTCCCACCGAAGGATAAGGATCATAATGGTCGACCGAATTTTCCTTTAAAGATGGATTCTTTTATGGGGCGACGCTCCGTTGGTCGTTCCTTTTCCTGTAATTCTTCAGGGAGCCCTTCTTTTTCACCTGGATAGCCGATGGGGATGACGAGATGACATTCATATTCAGAGGGGATATCCAATAATTCCCGGGCTTTTTCTTTGTCAAAACCACCGATGGCACGCGTGATGAGACCGTTTTTTGTTGCTTGCAATGCTAAGTATCCCCAGGCGCAACCGGCATCAAAGGTATGATAGCGATTTTCTTCCCCATCTTCAGCCGTTTTCCTTGAAAAGAGCAGGGCGAGAACCGGGGCTTTTTTTGCCCATTGTAAATTTCCTTCGAAAATAAATTGATGGAATACCTCCCGCTCTTCTTTTGTGGTGGCTAAAATGAAATACCAGGGTTGCCGGTTTCGGGCGGAGGGAGCCCAGCGAGCGGCTTCGAATACGCTCATTAACAAGTCTTCCGGTATTTCCTGCTCTTTGAAGGAACGAGGTGACCAGCGTTCTAAAAAGATATCGGCGACCGGGTAATCGGCAATCCGCTGATTCACTATTTTCGTCAATTCGCTCACTCCTTGTTAAATATTTCACATATTATCCGTATTTAAAATGTACCACATTTTACCAGTTATATAAATGTTCTGGATTAAAAAACTTTAATCAGAACCGTGCTTACATTTAAAACGAGAGTAACTTTTGTAAAAGAGGGATTTCCATGGAACGATTGATACCCGGTCATACTTATACATTGGAAGTTGTCAGGGAGGCGCCTTTTGGTTATTTTTTGTCGAACGGAAAAGAGGACATTTTACTTCATCATTCGGAAGTGATGAGGCCGCTTGAAATCGGTGAAGAGATAGAAGTGTTTTTGTACCAGGATAAAAAAGGGAGGATCGCGGCATCCATGACCATCCCGCCGCTTGCCGGCGGAAGGTTTGCCTGGTGTACCGTGGTCGAGACGAAACCGGAGCTTGGTGTTTTTATCGATATTGGTTTGAGTAAAGATATTTTGATTCACCGGACGGATTTGCCCAAGGTTCAGGCTGTTTGGCCTTTACCCGGTGATGAACTATATTGCACCTTGAAAATCGATAATTATGGTAATTTATTAGGAAAAATTGCTAAAGAAAGTGATTTGCAACCTTTATTTAAGCCTGCTTCGATGAAAGATTTCAATAAAAATGTTACAGGTCGGGTGTACCGTACATTACGGTCGGGAACTTTCTTGATTACGGAAGAAGGCTATCGGGGCTTTATCCACGCCAGTCAAAGGAAAATCGAACCTCGACTCGGTCAAAAAGTTTCCGGTCGCATCATCGATGTGAAAGCAGATGGTGCGGTAAATATTTCCTTATTGGAACGCTCCCATGAAGTGATCGGTAAGGATGCGGAAATGATCTATCGTTATTTAATAAAGCATGGTGGGAAGATGCCTTACAGTGATCAGAGCACACCGGATGATATTGTCCGGCAATTTGGAATCAGCAAAAGTGCCTTTAAACGCGCTCTTGGCCATTTGCTGAAAATGAATAAAGTCGAACAAAAAAATGGATGGACGTATTTGCGGGAAGATTGAACAAGCTTCTCTGGGTCAAATGCTGCAGGGCGTTTTTTCGCGCTTAGTCCCTTTTTGAATATTAGGCTAAATGGCGAATATTCCCGTTTTGAGATTTTCCTTGATTGAAAGATCGAAGTTATTTTAGGATAAGAGAGGTACTAAATACAGTGTAAGAAAGTGTGAAATTTGTGGAACATATTGGTTCGTTTTTTCAGGTGTCATTCTCCCCATCTTTTTTCTTTTGGGAATCGGTTTTCTAATGCAGCAAAAATTCCAGCTAGATTTATACACGCTCTCGAAGATCAATATTTATTATTTATCGCCTGCGATAGTTTTTAGCAAATTTATTCTTTATCCCCTGCGACCCTTTTTAGCAAACAGTATAACAGCAATCTACCCCAATCTCTCTATAGAAGCGTCAAGAAGTTCTCTGCTAGCCTTGCGGTGATCATGGACGTGATATCCAATTTGGTCGGGAAAATTTCCCGCCTCAATCCACGAAACAAACGGCTTTCACCCATAGCGTGTTATTCTATAGCTCGGCGAATTTCGGCATTCCCGTTAACGAGCTTGTTTTCCAGAAAGATCCATTTGCCGCATCGATTCAAGTATGCGTCATGATATTTCAAAATTTCCTCGTCTATTCATACGGCGCTTTCAATTTTAATTCTCTGGATAAAAATAAATTAAAGGCTTTGTTTGAATATTTCAAACTGCCCCTTTTCTATGCAGGATTTCTCGGTTTAACGTTGAATATTTTTCAAGTAGAGCTACCGGAAATGATCGTGAAACCGAGCGATATGTGGCTAACGCGATGATCGCTCTCGCTTTGTTAACGCTTGGGTGTCAGATCGCGGCCTTTAAACCGAATTTCCGTGATATCTATATATATATCAGTTTATTGTTGTGGTTACTGATCGCACTGGCCCTCGCATTTATTCTCTTGAAATTTCTAAACCTGGAAGGTGTTCTCGCTCAAGCGCTTTTCATTTCTACAGCAATGCCAACGGCGGTAAACAGCTCTATTATCGCCCAGGAATATAACAATGAACCCCAGTATGCAGCTCAGACGGTCGTGATGTCTACCTTGGTCAGTTCGCTGACGGTGACCATAATCATTTACTTGGCGATGCAAGTCTTTTAGAATAAGAGATAATCGTTTATTACACATGAAAACGAGCGATTTAACGGTAATAGTATTTTTTTCGATAAAATCGGGAAGAAATGACGGTTTTAAAAGTGACTGAATGATCATTGATGATAACATTGACCTTATAAAACAGAAGCACACATCTGAGCCCGATCGTTTAACGATTACAGTGGGCTCTTTTAATACTTATTTTTCCAAGTTTTTTATCACCAGGAAAACTCGTTATACATTCTATTATATTGACTGATAGCGTGCTGATAAGTTTGGTAAGGTAGCCGTTCTTGATGACGGATGATCGTTCGCAAAAAAATGAAAGCGACTGAAAAGCTTTATGGGGGAGAGGAAAATGCGCGTTCGTAAAGCTGTGCTAAATGATAGTGCTGGGATCGCCCGGGTTCAGGTAGATAGCTGGCGCACTACATATCGCGGGATCATTCCCGATTCCTTCCTGGATCGTCTGAGTTATAAGAAGCAAAGAAAGCTTTGGAATGAAGGAATTCGCCTACACCATGTTTTCGTGGCAGAAAATCGCCAGGGGGAGATCGTCGGGTTTGTTTCCGGTGGTCCTAATCGGTTTCCGGATTTAAGCGATGCAGAGGCGGAGATCTTCGCGATCTATCTTTTACAGGAATATCAGAGACAGGGGATCGGCAAACAACTGCTGAAACCTTTAGTTGAGGAGTTCAGGCGCGTAAACTGGAATAGTGTGATGGTTTTAGCGCTGGAGGATAATCCGGCAAAAATGTTTTACGAACGGATCGGTGCGACTAAAATTGGCACAACGGAGGTGGAAATAGAGGGAAAGAAATTAAAAGAAGCCATCTATGTCTGGAAGGGGCTCGATGAATTCAGGCTATAAAAAAATCCGCTCCAACAAGAGCGGATTTAAACTTATTTCTTTTCAAATAGATCGGTTAGTACCGGAATTACTTGTTTTTTCCGGGAGACGACGCCTTTCAATAGCGCTTCGTGATCGGTCAAGGTCACATCATAGGCTTGTTCGACGACGCCCAGTTCTTTTCCGTATGCGAGTGCGACGGAATCGCTATTTAAAATATCCGTGATGATGAACAAGAATAAATCGAGATCTTTTTTAGCGATGGTTGCTTCGATCGCTTCTTCCAGTTCTGCTTTTTTCACGAGAACATCTTGCGGATCAACGGTATTGATCTGAGCAACGGAGAACGAATAGTTCCCGACGGTATAATCTTTCGCATCGAGGGAAATCAATTCTTCCGCACTCTTATCGGAAACATCGGCACCGGCCTTTAACATCGCCATGCCATATTCTTCAGGATCAACTCCAGCGATTTCTGCCAGTTCTTTCGCTGCCCGTACATCTTCTTCCGTACAGGTCGGTGATTTGAAGAGCAACGAATCGGAGATGATGGCGGAAAGCATCAGACCGGCGATTTCTTTACGAATTTCCACACCGTTTTCGTGATACAGTTTTTTAATGATCGTCGCCGTACAACCGACCGGCTCAGCACGATAATAGAGGGGATCTGCAGTTTCGAAATTAGCGATTCGGTGATGGTCGACGACTTCTAAAATCTTTACGTCTCGGATATCATCTGCGCTTTGCTGGAATTCATTATGGTCAACGAGGATCACTTGATTCGTCTCCGGTGCGACCTTCTCGATAAGACGCGGAATCTCAACATTGAAATATTCGAGGGCGTATTTTGTTTCTTTATTGATTTCCCCCAGACGCACTGCTTCTGCATTCATTCCCAGGGCTTTTTTCAACTCCGCATAGCTGATGGCTGATGCGATCGTATCCGTGTCCGGGTTTTTGTGTCCAAAAACTAGAACCTTATCCAAGCGATTCACTCCACTTCTTTTCTATTTTTAATTGATTTAAAATATTATGTAAAAAACAGTCGTACATCTAAATAGCATTTTACTAGAGATTTGATTCGTTTTTCAATATATGTTTGTGCGGATCCGGTGCGAAATGGAAATTTTACCCGAAAGTTGCCCCCTTTTCTAAAAAATTCCCGGAAGGTCATTTTGTGATATACTGAACTTATTCATGAAACATCATTTCGAAAGTGGTGCTCAACATGCGTAGATTTTGGCGATTTTTGGAAACGATTGTCATAGGTTCGATCGGCGGAATGATCTTTTATCGGTTTCAACTACCCCTGCCGTTTATCCTCGGCAGCCTGACATTTATTACCCTCTGGCAAGGACTGATGCTGAGGACCTTTTATTTACCCGCTCCGGTGGTTGATACGGGGTTCATCATTCTCGGAATTAATTTTGGCCTTGCCTTTACTTTGGATACATTCCGTACTATCAGCATGTATATTTTGCCCTTTTTAATCATCGTTTTGATCATGCTTTTTTTCTGCGTTTTTATCGGTTTGGCGATTGCGAGGAAATTAGCGATCGACCCGGTGACGAGCGTGTTTGCCTGTATTCCCGGTGGTTTGACGGAGATGACCTTAGCCAGCAAAGCCCTTGGTGCCAATGAAACTCATGTTGCCATATTCCAGACGATTCGTTTGTTGACAGTGATCTTTATCGTTCCCTTCACGCTTACCCGGCTATTTTCCGTGGTGGGACGAACACCGCTTGCTACCGAACCGGTACTCGTTCCATCTTTCACTTTCACGTACCTTTTATATCTTATTCCCGCGTGTGCAGGTTTCTTCTTAAAAAAACGGATTCCCGCCGGCATCATTATCGGTTCGCTTGGTACAACGGCGCTCATGAATCTCACGTCCCTTACGCTACCGGAAATTCCATCGTACCTGGTCGCTATGGCGCAAATCGCATTCGGCGCCAATTTGGGCATGGGAATTACCTTTAGTGAACTGAAAAAAGCGGGGAGGTACGGTTTTTATTTTCTCGGAGCGGCCTTAGTTATCGTCGTGTTCTCTATGCTTTGTGGCGCTTTGTTTGCCCTTTTCACGCCGTTGAATCTACAAACGGCTTTATTGTCGACGGCGCCGGGTGGATTGTTTGAAATGGTCGTTACGGCTACATCGGTCAATGGCGATCCAGCGATCGTTAGTTCGCTCCAATTGATTCGTATTTTGCTTATCGTAACAATCGTCCCCTCCGTATTAAAATGGTATTTTACCAAATATGTGTATAATCACATCGAGAATTCGACACGCGGGAAAACATGATGTAAGAACAATAGAGCCGGTAATTATGGAGTTTCGGGGACATTATGTTAAAATAAAAAAATACAGGGTTTTAAACCCTGTCGTTGATGGTGGTGAGGATGTTCACTTTACGACTTTCAAGTGCTTTTTCCTTTTCGTCTCACTGCCAAGGCCAGCAGCGATGAGTGCAGTGATAAAACTTAATCCGAACAATACATAACTAAAACCAACAGCACCGGCCATGAAAGAGACGTAGTAACCAACGAGCAAAAGCAACGATAAGAAGAAAGCGGTTAACATCTTCATACTCCTTTTTGAAAATCCTCACAGATTCGTCAAAAATATCACCTTTGTTTGACTTTATTGTAAAAGAATTTGACAGATTTGTAAACGAATATGCTTATAAAACGAAAAAATTGTCGAAAATTTGACTGGAGAGACGTTTTTTTCCATGTTTTCACATTTTGTTCAAAAATATGGGTATTGAGGAAATACGTCGTCGTTTGATTTGCTATGATCACCGTTTGAACGACTCGAAAATTAAGTTAAAATGATTTTTTGTTTGTATCGTTACGTGATATACTAAGGATTAACTAGAAGCTTTCGAGGAGAGAGTCGTCCGTGGAAAAGGTATTCAACGAAGTTTTGTCCTGGCTGAAATCGATTCTTATCGCCGTCGTCATCGTTTTTATCATGCGCCAATTCGTCTTTGCCCCATCCATCGTCTACGGTGAATCGATGGAACCGACCTTCGCTAATAATGACCGGATCATCGTCAGTAAAATATCTGAAGTCGAGCGTTTCGATATTATCGTTTTCAATGCACCGGATGGGGAGGATTATTACATAAAACGGGTCATCGGAATTCCCGGTGATGCGATAATGATGAAAGATGGGATCCTTTACATTAACGGTGAACCACAAGAAGAACCTTATTTACATAGAGGTAAGTTTTTTGCCGGAAATATTACAGGAGATTTTACCCTGGAACAGTTGACCGGTGAAGAAAGGGTACCGGAAGATTCGTATTTCGTCCTTGGGGATAATCGCTTGCATAGTAAAGATAGCCGGGTATTCGGGTTTATTCATAAAGATGCGGTAATCGGTGAGGTGAAATTCCGCTTTTACCCTTTTTCAGGTTTTGGCTTTATAAAATAAAGGTTATGTCTCAGACCCGTGAAGAAGCGGGTTTTTTTATGAACTTTTGCGAATTTTTTCGATAATTGCCGATTTGTTTAGAAAAATGACCGTTTATATCCATTCAGGAAACTATTTGTCGAAGGTTTTTAAAAGGAATTTCTCTATTCATGTGGAAATGATGTAATACAAGCAGGATGCGGAGAGACTGGAATAAGGAGGCGGGCTCCATTGTTCTGGAAAATTGCCGATTTAACCCGGGAAGTAAAAAGGCGGCTTGAGATCGACGATTTAAGTAAAAAAACCGTCGATGCATGGTTCCGCCATCTCGAAAAAATGGGCATTCATTATGTAAATCGTACAGTCGAAACGAATGAAAAAGTATACGATGAGCTCGATTTGGAAATCGCCATGTTCATCCGGAAAAGGCGAGAAGAAAACTGGCCACTCACGAAAATTTTTGGTGCTGTGGCGGAAAACTTTCCCGTTCGCCCTTTTCCTGTCATAAAAGAATCGCAAAATTCTTTCCCCTCAGAAAGAGCCGGACATATCAAAGAGTCGGTGCTTACTGAATTGAAAAAAGCGATGACCGAGGTGGCCAGCGCTCAAATGGAAGAACTAAAAAAAGAATTCCATGGATTGCTCACACCAAAAGAGAATCGTCAGGAAACGGCAATTGCCGAACGGGAGCGCTTGTTTCAAGAAATGGTTTTAAGGAAACGGATAGAGTACCGACTGGAACAGGAAGCGCTCATCGCCTGGTCGAAAAAACCAGAGGAGGAACGATTCGTTCGCAAAGGCTGGTTTCGCAAAGAGGAGGACCGGGATAAACGAGAGTTATTTGTGAAAGAATATGTATTTCGTCATTATGAATCCCGTCTGCGCAAGGAATTGCTCTCTTGAAGTTTTAACAATAAAAGACCGTCGATCGTCCTGTGCCACCCAGGACTTTTTTTATGAAAAAAACCGTCCTGAAGAACGGACGGCATTTATCACTCGTAATCTTCGAGGAGTTTTGTGTCCTTCGCACTGATGGCACTATAAAATTCCATGTATGGTGTTGTGATCTTAAATAAATAGGCTGTACCATTAGCCTCACGGGAAGTGTATGATTTAATATATTCGACCTTCCCTTGAAACTCGTATTCGAGTATTTCTTTAGCTTCCTGGATGGTCAGTTGTAAATCCTGTAGGCGAATGGGCTCTGCCGCTAAGGAATGCAGTTTCCAGCGGCCATCGATCTTTTGAAGTACGACCGTCCAGACGTATGCGGTATTTTCCATGCTGTTGGCCGGTTCCAGTACGGAAGCGCGGATTTGTTCTCCGGTTTTTTGTTCAACGGAAAAGCCGACCGTACCGGTATAAAAGGGGCGGAAACGAATATCACAATTGCAATAATAATGTTCGGCTAATCGTTTTAATTCATTTTCGGCAAAAGCAAAGGAAACATACGGTTCTAGCTCGTTTTTCATCAAGTGATAATCGGCAGGATTTTGGAAATCCCAGCCATGTTTCTCGCCCAATTCATTAAGGATGGTGAACACCTCATCGATGCGGCTATGGACGAGATCGAATACCTCCTCTTTTGGCAAAGGCTGTTTGCTTGATTCCACGTGTTGTTCATCCGGGGAAGTGACGGGAAATGAGTTGGAGTTATTCGTTTTTAGCCGGCGGTCTCGCTCCCTCTGTTCAGGGGAAGAGGCGATCACGATGGTGCTCACTTTTCCTTTCGCTGCACGAACCGTCTGCGGATCATGGAAGAAACGCTGGGGATGGGAGGAAACGATTTGTACAGTTCCTAAATATAAAAAATATAGTCCAACCAAAACGAATACTACAGAAAGAACTACCGGCACTATCCGTTTTTTCTCCATATATAAAACTCCCCAATCTACGGTTAAAATGCAAAAACCATCATCTTTATAATATTAGACGGTTTATCTTCCATTATGTTTCAAAAAATCGAATAATTTCTGGGATCTTATATGGATGACTTACGGAACGTGCAAAAAGACGATCGGTGTAACCGATTTATCTCAACGAAACTTACCCTTTTCTCACAAAGTATCGTTTTTTTCTTCACTTTCGATTATCGGCGGACGTTTATTTTCTTCGGGAATCAACCGGTAATAATATAAAAACTTTTCGATGCTTTCATCTTCCAGCCTGTACCGTTCCACATCATGAATGATCCTTTTGATTTTCTTTACATCTCGCCAGCGCAGTTTTGGGGCTTCCGGATTGGTGAGCATCCACGGATATTCTTCACCGTGATACAAAGAGGCCTTTCCATAGCAGCGGGGGCAATGATGGTACGCCGGATAATTTTTATCGAGACGGATCTGAATTTCCTCTTGATATCGACGATGAAACTTCCCGCACTCTTTACACTCGTATAATAAATTCAACTCATCGAGTTCAAGACGATGCGAGTAAAATATTTCGCTGATCTTATAGATGACGGTAAACAAAGAAGCGATGATTCCTAATAGATATAACCAGATTCTCATGAAGCGCCCCCCCATCCACGGGAGAATTTGTGTTACCTACTAAATCAGAATAGCACATTGATCTTGCTTTTAATTCTAGAAGGAAACAATTCTGGTTGTATGAAAAGGCGAGGCAATGATATGATAAACTTGTTCTCTTAAAATCTTCTGATTTTGATTCAATTATCATACAATTGATGCAAGGAATCAATGGTTTCTAAACGATGAGATGCACGGGAAAGAAAACGGGAACTTTGCGATGGAGACTGAACCGATGTTAAAGCAAATTTGCAAATTCATCTTGTTCATGATGATACTCATCTTTGTATATTCTGCAGCGAGTATTCTCACGTACAGTCGTATGAATGATCTAAAAAAAACCGATGCCGCGATAGTGTTGGGGGCAGCGGCATGGGGAAGGGAACCGTCCCCGGTTTTTCGCGAGCGAATCAACCATGCGATCTGGCTATACGAACATGATTATGTCGATAAAATCATCTTTACCGGCGGGAAAAAAATCGCGGCGGATCTCGCAGAGGCGGAAGTCGGTCGAATATATGCCCTCGAACACGATGTTCCGGAGGAAGCAATTTTAATCGAAACCCGCTCGATGAATACAGAGGAAAATATCCGCAATGCGTTTGCAATCGGCAGCACCCACGGCTTACGAACATACACGATCGTCAGCGACCCACTTCATATGAAACGGGCGATGATGATCGCCCATCATTATGGTATCGAGGCTTATTCCTCGCCAACGGAAACTTCCGCATTTCGATCGCTAGATACGAAGATCCCCTTTTATTTTAAAGAGATTCTCTACACGAGCGGTTATCTTGTACGTTATACCTTTGAAAATATCGTCCAGACGATAAAAGAAATATGCCTAAATGAGTGATTCCCGTCACTCAAGAGAAAACGTTCCTAGAAGAGGGGCTAAGATCAGGTTCTTCCTTCCAATAATCCGTAATATGAATCGGATCAAGCAACAGAGATTAGTATAACGTCATTTTACATGTAGAAAAAAGCAGGCTCCTTTACGAAGGAGCCCGATTCAAATTTACGTACTTTCACTATATAATTTTTGCGCATCATTTGTTATCAATATTTCAATATGTTTTGAAGGCTGAATTTTTTTGATGATCGAAAAAATTTTCGAACTCATCTCGATATCTTCGATCAACTTTTTGCTGATATCGTCTGGAATCCAGCCGATTTTTTCGTAATCTTGATTTAAAACGGCGATCTTTTCGATGTCTTCCTCGACGAAAATATCCCGTTTTAAAAAAACGCGGTCATTTTCTTTCAAATCCGCGGAAATCTCTTCCCAATTCATTTCCTCATTCAGATTGAGAATGCAATTCGTATATATATACGGTTCCGTCAAATTCCAACCGCAACTATTGCATAATTTGATATAACTCGTTTCTTCAACATAATTTAGATGATTGCATCGGGGGCATTTTAAATGGATAAAATCCCCTTTTTCCCGGGCGGCAGCGGGCAAATTTTGACCGCGGAATTTTTTTTGGCTGTAGATGAACGCTGCGACCAGGCCGATGACCAGTAATATTGCGATGACAATAGCGATCGTCAACGGGCTGTCCATCAATGATCCCATCCATCCTTTCTATAAATGTTTCCCGGAGACAGTTTGCGAATATATAGCAAACAGCGGATTCCCCTCTGGATTCGTTTTCATTTCATATTTTACCATACAATTATTCAAATTTGACAGTTTTTTTAAAATAATTGTTATTAAAAAACTACTATCTAAACCGATATGAAAAATAGAAGGTACGATCGAATATATAACAGAACTTTCAAACTAAAAACGGCCATACATTTATTCGATATGACCGGATTTATAGGAAAAAATACGTGTTTACGGTAATTTTTGTTAAGGGAAATACAGTCTTCGCTTCCTGGTCCCATGGTCATTTTCGATAATTTTTTTAAAAGAAATTTGCGCATCATTTTCCTTGTCAAAAGGGCGATGATGCGTTTTCTTTCCATCTGTAAATTTTGGGGAATTGGTCCTGCATCTATAAAAATAGTAAAAAAATTGTATAATAGAATTATAGGATTTCCGGCCTGGAAGAGGAGGGGTAAGGTGAACAAGAAAAAAGCCATCACTCAGGTGACAGCGAGCATTGCTCTTGCCACAGCTTTGATGGGTGCGAATGCAAAGGATACTCAGGCGGCAACCCATGTCGTAAAACCTGGAGAAACATTATGGTCAATTGCTAGAACCTATAATACGACTGTAGCCGAGTTGAAAAAAATTAACGGATTACGTTCGGATCTGATCTTCCCGAATCAGCGTCTTGAGGTCGGGGGAAATTCCGCTAATTACGGTCAGCCGAAAGAAGTAAAAAACACCGACCAAAAACCTATGACCTATACCGTAAAACGTGGCGATACTTTAAGTCATATCGCCGTTCAACATCGTATTTCAGTAAAACAATTGATGGAGTGGAATCGTTTAAATACAACAATAATTTTCCCCGGCGATGTTTTGTACGTACAACCCCCACAAAAGGAACAGGCCCCTTCACAAGAACAAAACGCTTCAAAGCAAAAGGAAACACCTGAACAATCCGCCCAAACGTATATCGTAAAAAGCGGCGATAGTTTGTGGAAGATCGCCCGAAACTATCAAACGACCGTGGCGAATCTGAAGAAATGGAACAATCTATCATCGGATCTCATCTTTCCAGGGCAAAAATTGATCGTTTCCGTGACAAACACAAAACCGGAACCAACACAACCAGAACGGCCTGTAGCAAACCAACCTGAATCCGATGAACCAGCAGAACGAGTTGCACCAACCGTTTTCTATACCGTGAAAAAAGGCGATACGCTAAGTAAAATTGCCTCCCAGTACGGTGTTACGGTAAATGATTTGAAAAAATGGAACGGTCTTTCGTCGGACATCATTTACGTCGGTCAACGATTGACGATCCGTGCAGAAGAGAAGAAAGAAGAAATTAAGGATGGCGGGAAAAATTCAGGTACAGAGCCGATCGTCTATACGGTTAAAGCCGGTGACACGTTGAGCAAGATCGCTGCTACATATAGCGTAACCGTCAATGATTTGAAAAAATGGAACGATCTATCATCGGACTTTATCTACGTCGGTCAAAAATTGGCGATATTCGGTTCACTGAATCAAGTCGGCCAACGTGGCGGAAATCAGGGACTGACACAACAACCGTACGATGTGACGAAGCTCATCAATATTGCAAAAAGCTTTATCGGCATCCCCTATGTTTGGGGTGGAAGCAGCCCTAACGGGTTTGATTGCAGTGGTTTTATCTATTACGTGTACAATCAAGCGGGTTATCCAATCGGTCGCTATAATAGCGAAGGGTATTATAACCGATCTTACTATATATCCGATCCTCAGCCGGGAGATCTTGTCTTCTTCGCTAACACGTATAAAACGGGCATATCCCATCTCGGAATCTATTTAGGGAATAATCAATTTATTTCCGCAGAATCGAGCGGGGTAAAAATCGCCAGTCTCGATAATCCGTACTGGAAAAAACATTTTGATGGTTTTAAGCGGTTCTATTAATCTAATAATATACTTAATAAAGGGCCATAACAGTGGCCCTTTTTTATATTTGGGAGATTGTACGATTTTCATCGTAGTGAATCTTTCCGTTTAAAGGGATTAAAGGGAATCAGATGTGAAAAGCGAAGGGTTTTATTATTCAAACGGTCTTTTTCCTGAAGCATGCGATTTTCCCGGGGCAGTCACAAAAGGATTAGCGATAAAGAATTTCCGAAGTTCATTTGCGGACGGTTAAATTCCTCATAAAAGGGGGAAGGGAGTCCATTTACCTTTTAACCTTTCAGGTGATATTGGATGAACTTAATTTGAATGTTCGCTAATCGATCGAGTTCATCTGGTGTAGGAGAAAGGGAGGGCCGCGGTAAAGATAATAATAACCCATCAAGGCGGGGAAACCACCTTATCCGTCCTGATGGGAATGAAAAAAATCTCGGGTTTTGAAAACTTTTTAGCGAAAGGGTTCATTGCGAATTTTGTTTTTCAATGCGCTGGAAAAAATCTTCAGCGGCATCATATCCCTGGTTTATCAAATAAAAATTATTCACTGCCGCCTCCACCAACCCGGCGATATCCCGTCCTGGTTGCACTTGAATTTGCACATGGGGGATCTTAACACCCAGGTATTCTTTATATTTTTGTTTCAAGAATAGTTCATTATTCAACTCGTCTTCTTCCCACTCGACGAGCTCGATATCGAGGGAGATCCGCGTTTCCTCTTGAAAAGCTTTTCTTCCGAAGATCCGGACGACATTGAGCAAGCCGATACTCCTTAAAGCGAGGAA
The DNA here is from genome assembly GCA_937983015.1 of uncultured Bacillaceae bacterium. Lineage (GTDB taxonomy): Bacteria > Bacillota > Bacilli > Bacillales > Caldibacillaceae > CALGAD01. The sequence continues at coordinate 22,394 of CALKAK010000182.1, forward strand.
TTCTTTATTCGTATTATTATGGGTGCCGAGAATCGTTTGGGAGCTAATTTTTTTCAGAACGACGATATCATCAGAGACGAGACGATGTCCGCGGCCGAGCAAGGTATGGGCCGTTTCACTTTTTCCAATACCCGATTTTCCACGTAACAAGATCCCCACACCGAAGACGTTCATGCAAACTCCGTGAATGGCGATTTCCGGCGCCAGTTTTTTCGTTAAGAAAATGTTCAGTTTATCGATGAACTCATCCGTATCTTCATTTGTTCTAAGGAGCGGGATCCCTTCCTCGGTGCAGAACTTGATTAAATATTGCAATCCTTCCTGACCGCTTGTCACGATAAAGCAAGGTGGGTGATATTGGACAACATTTTTTATGCTTTCGCTTCGTTTATCATGATCCAGTTTATGTAAATAGGTGATTTCCTTTTTTCCGAGAATTTGTATTTTTTCCATCGGGAAATAATCAAAATACCCGATGAATTCCAGACCGGGGCGGTGGGGCCGCGCTTGATCGATTTTCCGGTCAAGATTGTTCTTACCCGCGAGGACCTCGAGGGAAAATTCTTTGACGATATCCGCAACTTGAACAGCTTTCATCGGTAAAACCCACTCCTTTCTAATCACGATAATTCAAAATGCTTAAGAAAAAGATCGATCATAAACACGGGACATTGAACATGTCCTTATTTTACCAAAGGCTAGAAAATTTTGTGACACTTAAAGGAAAAATTGCAATTGTTAGCGCTTTCATATAAGTTTACTAAAAATCGTTTAAAAAGAAAAGCGATATGGGAGAATGCACAAGTAAAGCGTTCTAGGTCCCAAAGAATGGCTTGATAAAATTACCAGTATCTGGTATATTTAATATGTGAATTATTTCACATGACACTTCTTCCTTTTATTGTTTAATAAATATCTTGTCGGGTCCGGCTTGTGGTCGGACTATTTTTATTAAAAAAGGAAGCCGCTTCACCCGGCTTCCCGATCAACAATGATGAACAAAAATATTCAAGAGTCCTTGTCTTCTATGAATAATGGCTATCTAATTGAAAATGGTCTTGTAAGTTCTCCTCAGGCTCTTTTTCTTTCTTTATAACCTTCTGCCCAGTAATCGGCATTTTTCACACCGAGTTTTGTAGAGTTATAAACGGGATCGAGTCCGGCTTTTTTCTGTTCTTCATAATCACGGAGCGCCTGGATTGCGGGTTTGAATAGAATTGAGATCGCGATCAAGTTAATCCAGACCATGAGACCGACACCGATATCGCCAAGCTTCCAGGCGAATTTGGCCTCCCGGAGTGTCCCGTACATGGTCGCTGCCAGGAAGAAAACCCTCAAGAGAAATAGCGCGAGTCGTTTATCCCGCTGTCGTAAAAGATAAACCAGGTTTACTTCCGCCATGTAGTAATAGGCCATGATCGTCGTAAATGCGAACAAAAACAGGGCAAGAGCGACAAAAGGTGAACCAAATCCAGGTATATTTTCGTCGATGGCAAGCTGTGTATAGTTCGGACCGACTTCGACATTCGGATCGATATTTTGCACCATGATCGTCTTCCCGTCCGGCTCATACACATTGTAGGTTCCGGAAAATAAAATGATAAATGCTGTGGCCGAGCAGACAAGCAAGGTGTCCACATAAACGGAAAACGCCTGGACTAACCCCTGTTTTGCAGGATGCGATACTTCTGCTGCTGATGAATGGTGGGGACCGGAACCTTGCCCTGCTTCATTGGAGTAGATTCCCCGTTGAACCCCCCAGGAAATCGCACTACCGATGATCCCGCCGAATACTTCGTTCGCCCCGAAAGCGCTGGAAAAGATTAGCCCGAAAACTTCCGGGATTTTGTCATAGTTCATGAGCATGATGATGAGCGCGACGGCGATATAGATGATGGACATGAAAGGGACGATAAGTTGGGCAGCGCGTGCAATTCGTTTCAGACCGCCGAAAATAATCAATCCTAGAAGGAAGATAACGAGCAAACCGGTAATCCACTTTTCAACAGAAAAAGCTTGCAAGAAGCTCGAGGCGATCGCGTTTCCTTGAATGCCCGGCATTAAAATGGATGTGGCAAAAGCCGTGCTTACCGCGAATATTAAGGCGAACCAGTGCCAGCCGATGCCTTTTTCAATGTAGTAAGCAGGGCCACCGCGGTATTCCCCGTCTTGTTCCGTCTTATAAATCTGTCCTAAAGTCGACTCCACGTAAGCGGTGGCAGCACCGAAAAAGGCCAGGACCCACATCCAGAATACCGCTCCAGGACCACCGTAGGCGATGGCGGTGGCTACACCAGCGATATTCCCGGTACCGACCCGGTTTCCAAGCGCCATAGCAAAAGCCTGGAAGGAACTGACTCCTGCATCGGAACCCTGCCCTCTAAGCATTTGTAGTAACATGTCTTTAATGAGACGCACCTGGACAAATCTCGTCATCAAAGTGAACACGATCCCTACGATGCTGATGAAAATGATCATGGCCGGACTCCAGATCAGATTGTAGACGTTGTCGACAAGTACCTCCATAATCAACACCCAATTTAATTGTTTATTAGAAATAATACAAAAAACAAATAAAATATTCCACTTTAAGACACTAAAAAAATAATAAATTAGTTGATTGAAATTTTCGCGATGGAATTTTTGCGGATTTACTTTGTGCGGGAGGAAAGTGAAAGCCAAAAAAGAAACCCCAGTAAAAGTTTGGGGGGATCACAAGAAGGAGCGGAGTGAATAGACAGAACGAAGAGGGGAAAGGTGAAGGCCTACCTGCAAAGTAAAAAGCATCGGTGATGCTAAAAAAGGGGATGGCAGAAGAACGAACTAGCTATCTACTGTAAATGAACCATGTTGGTGCCTTTTACAAAGCCGTTTGCCTGGATGGTTCTGTTGGCCGTCTGGTCAAATCCGGTCGATTTTCGCATCGAGCATCTGGATCCGGTGTCGGGCTTCATCGATTTCGATCCGGCGATAATGGTGTCTGCCACCGGGTTCTTCATCCATCGCATCTGCCTGGGCGACAACTTTTTGTAACGGTTCCAGGTTTAAGGTTCCGGCTGGTAAATAAGAATCCGTGTGAAGTAAGATCGCAATGGCGATCTGTTTGGCATTTTTTAAATCTTCGCCTAAGCGAACGAGGAGTTCGTGGGCTCGACTCGCCCCTTTTATGGCATGAATATCATTTTCACGGTATTTATCAAAATCCCATTTGCCATCTTCCCGGTACCATGTGTAATGACCGATATCGTGCAACAGACATGCCTTAAAGGCAAGATCGACGGAAACATGTTCGCGGAGGGCGATTTCAAAGGCATTTTCGGCCACGGCGATCGCGTGAGCAAGACCTGAGCGGG
>CALKAK010000183.1 GCA_937983015.1 uncultured Bacillaceae bacterium
AGGCGTGTGATATACGTTGAAAACTAAAGAATTGGTAGCAGCGCGTGTTAAAAGTCTACCGCAATATATATTTTCTGAATTTAATAAAAAGAAATTAGAACTGCAAAAACAGGGGATCGATATTATCGATTTGGGTATTGGCGCACCTGATTTACCGACGCCTCCATTTGTTTTGAAAACACTATTCGATGAGGTACAAAATCCAGAAAATCATCGCTATTCACCATATCAAGGAATCAGAGAATTCCGTGAAGCGGTGAGCCAATTTTATAAAACCCGTTACAATGTCGATTTAGACCCAGAAAAAGAAGTTTTAATGTTAATCGGGTCAAAAGAAGGAATCTATCATTTTATTCATACGGTTATTGATCAGGGGGATGGGGTTCTCCTTCCCAATCCGGGATATCCGGTTTATCGGATCGCAACACAACTGGCAGGAGGAAAAATTTTTGATCTACCATTGACGGCAGAGAATAACTTTATTCCCGATCTTTCAACGCTTTCCACTGAACAGGTTTCACAAAGTAAGTTGATGTTGTTGAATTTTCCAGCGAATCCGACTGCCGCTACTGTAGATAGTGAATTCTTTGCAGAGGCGATACATTTCGCAAAAAACAATAACCTCATCGTTGCCAACGACGCAGCGTATGATTTAGTTACGTTCCAAGATTATATCGCACCCAGCCTTCTCCAGGTTCCGGGCGCAAAAGATGTGGCAATAGAGTTTGGCTCCCTTTCGAAAAGTTTTAACATGACCGGTTGGCGCATAGGTTACGCTGTTGGAAATAGTGAACTGATTCAAGCGCTGGCCCGATTGAAAAGTAACATCGATACCGCTCAGTTTATCCCCATTCAAAAAGCCGCCAGTGTCGCTTTAACGGGTGATTTTTCTACAGTACAGCAAAATAATCGCGAGTTTGCCGCAAGAATGGAATTGATGTATCGAATACTGGTTGAAACAGGATTTGAACTAAAGAAACCAAGGGGCACCTTTTACCTTTGGGTGAAAGTGCCAGAGGGATACAGTTCTTTGGAATTTGCCGGGAAACTAATGGAAGAAGCCGGAATCATCGTTACACCGGGAAATGCTTTTGGTTCATATGGCGAAGGGTATTTTCGTATCGCCCTTACTGTGGCACAGGAGCGGTTACTAGAAGCAGGAAAACGCTTAAAGAACTTGTCATTTGTCTAAGGAGCGAAAGGAATGGTCAATATTCAAAAAGCCCTTACGATGTCAACGGCAAAAGCGATTGTGACTGCTTTAAAACAGGCAGGAATTACGAAAGCCTTCACCGTTCCAGGGGAGAGCTTTTTGCCGTTATTAGATGCCCTTTTTGACACGAAAGAAATCGAACTTATCACCGCCCGTCATGAAGGTGGTGCGGCTTTCATGGCGGAGGGATATGCAAAACAGGCATTGAAGCCTGCTGTCGTGATGGCGACCCGGGGTGTCGGTGCAAGCAACCTGATGATCGGTGTTCATACGGCCTATCAAGATTCTACACCGATGATCGTCTTATTAGGACAGGTAAATAGTCGTTTTCGCGGGCGGGAAGGATTTCAGGAGATTGATCTGGAAGCTGTTTTCGCACCTGTTGCCAAATGGGCAGTGGAACTGACGGAACCAGGACGAACACCGGAGATCATGCAACGGGCGATCCGTACGGCAATAAGCGGCCGTCCCGGACCGGTCGTTGTCTCTTTGCCTGAAGATGTCTTGACACAAGAAGCGATCATGCAATTCGGACCGCAGATACACCCACCAAAGCCGCAACCATCAGTGCGGGAGATGGTTGCCCTAGAAGAATTACTTGCATCTAGCGTACGACCGGTAATTATTGCCGGTGGAGGCATCAAAATGTCTGGAGCTGAGGATGTGTTAATCGCGTTCGCCGAAAAATTTTCTATACCCGTCGTTGTTTCTTTTCGTCGACACGATAGTTTCCCCCATGATCATCCTTTATTTGCCGGTCACTTGGGATTGAACCCGAATCAAGCTGTTTTGGAAACCGTGAAACAGGCTGATCTTTTGCTTGTGATCGGTTCCCGCCTTTCAGAGGTTACAAGTCAGGATTATCGACTCATCAATCCCGGGCAAAAGCTCGTTCATATTGACATCGATTTGGCTACCCTTGGCAAGGTCTTTCCGCCAGATCTAGGGATAATCGCTGATGCAAAAGAAGCTCTGTTACAAATGATGTCGCTTAAAGTTCCTGGCAAATGGGATGATTGGGCGCGGGAACGTCATTTGGCGAATCAAGAGTTTGCACGCTTGATGGTATCTGAATCCGTTGAGTTGAATAAACAGGTGATTGCGATCTTGGCGGAAGAACTGCCACACGATGCGGTCATCACTAACGATGCCGGTAATTTCGCAGGTTGGTTGCATGCGTATTACCCTTTTACAGAAAAACATACGTATGTCGGACCGACCTCAGGGGCGATGGGGTATGGCCTTCCAGCAGCAATCGGAGCGAAACTGGCAAATCCAGATAAGATTGTTGTCTCTTTATCCGGGGATGGGGGTTTTATGATGACCTTCCCTGAACTGGAAACGGCCGTTCGGCATCGAATTCCCGTGATCGCCCTTGTGTTCAACAATCGCATGTATGGAACGATCCGTATGCACCAGGAGATTCATTATCCGTACCGGGTGATCGGAACCGATCTTGGCAATATCTCATTCAAGGGACTGGCGGAAAGTGTCGGTGCATATGGTTATTATGTAGAAACAAGTGAACAATTTCGTGACGCACTAAAGGATGCTATAGCGAAAAACGCACCTTGTGTGATCGAGATCATTACCGATCGAGAACAAATTAGTGTAACACGAACGATTTCTGAGCTTCGCAAAAGTACAAACAACATTTCATAAAGAAAAGGGGATGGGTGAAATGGTCGAAACGGTAAAATTGGAACATTTACAACACTTTATTAACGGTCAGTGGGTTGCTGGAGATCAATATTCGGATGTTATCAATCCAGCCACAGGAGAAACGATCGCTCGGGTACCGCTGGCAAATAAAGAAGCGGTCGATGAAGCCGTACGGGCTGCTAAAAAAGCGCAAAAAGAATGGGCCCTCGTTCCAGCACCACAGCGGGCAGAAATTTTGTACCGGATCGGTTACTTACTAAAAGAACGGAAAGAAGATCTTGCTCGATTATTGACGTTGGAAAACGGGAAAGTGCTTGAAGAGGCGCGCGGTGAAGTACAAGAAGGTATCGATATGGCCTTTTATATGGCTGGAGAAGGGCGCAGACTGTTCGGACAGACAACCCCTTCTGAATTGCCGAATAAATTTGCTATGAGCGTCCGCGTACCGGTGGGTGTCGTCGGAATCATCACCCCGTGGAATTTCCCGATCGCGATCGCCACATGGAAGGCTTTCCCGGCACTCGTTGCTGGAAATGCGGTCGTCTGGAAACCGGCGACAGAAACCCCAATCATGGCCCGGGAATTGGCAAAAATTGTCGAAGAAGCCGGTGTACCGAAAGGGGTATTTAATGTCGTATACGGAAGCGGTTCAGAGGTGGGTGAAGCACTGGTTCATCATCCGGATATCCAGGTAATCTCCTTTACTGGTTCCACCGAAGTTGGTCGGAATATCGCCGCTATATGTGGCAGGCAGTTGAAAAAAGTCTCTCTCGAGATGGGTGGCAAGAATGCAGTGATCGTCATGGATGATGCCAATCTAGATCTAGCAGTGGATGGTATCGTCTGGAGCGCCTTTGGAACGAGCGGACAGCGTTGCACGGCTTGCAGTAGGGTCATCGTCCATGAGTCCGTAAAAGAAGAACTGGAAAAACGATTATTGGAGAAAACCAATACGTTAAAAATCGGCAACGGACTTGATGAGTCGGTGAAAGTCGGTCCCATCATTAACCGTAACAGTTTGGAAAGAATTAAAAACTATGTGGAAATCGGTAAGAAAGAAGGGGCGAAACTCCTCACCGGTGGATATGAACTTACCTATGAAGAACTGAAGGATGGCTTTTTCTTCGCACCGACCATATTTACGGATGTAAAACCGGATATGCGTATCGCCCAAGAAGAAATTTTCGGTCCGGTTTTAGCGATCATTTCGGTAAAAAACCTTGATGAAGCGATTAAGGTCAACAATCAAGTTTCATACGGATTATCAAGCGCCATCTTTACCCAAAACGTCAACAACGTGTTCATAGCGCAGCGGGATCTTGATACTGGAATCGTCTACGTTAACGCGGGAACGATCGGGGCAGAGATTCATTTGCCGTTTGGTGGGACAAAAGGTACCGGTAATGGTCACCGTGATTCCGGGATACAGGCCCTTGATGTCTTCACAGAGTGGAAAGCAGTTTACGTTGATTTCAGCGGAAAATTACAGAGAGCACAAATTGATATCGAAGAAATTTAAGCTCGAATAAAACGACAGGCAGGTGCTTTCGGCATGAAAATCGGAGTACTCGGTGCAGGATTGATGGGAAAAGAAGCGGCAAAAGACCTGGCACACAGTGAAGGTGTATCGGCAGTCGGTTTGGCCGATATTGAAATGAACAAATTGGAGGCTGCGATACAGGAGATCGGCTCGGATAAAGTGACTGCCTATCAGGTGGATGCAACTAATGAAAAGGAATTGTCCGCATTCATGAGCCGTCATGATGTCGTGATCAATGCCTTATTTTATACGTTTAATGAAGCCGTAGCTAAAATGGCGATACAAACCGGGGTTCATTCCCTCGATTTGGGCGGACACATCGGTCATATCACCGATCGAATTCTCGAACTAGCGGAGGATGCCCGGGTAAACGAAGTGACGATCATTCCTGATCTAGGTGTCGCCCCGGGCATGATCAATATTTTAACTGGCTATGGCATCAGTAAACTGACGCAAGCAGAAGAGGTCAGGATTTATGTGGGCGGAATCCCTTTAATTCCCGAACCGCCGCTCGGATATAATCATGTATTTTCCCTGGAAGGACTTCTCGACCATTACACGGATCCCGCATTAATAATCCGGGACGGAAAAATGGTGGAAGTACCTGCACTATCGGAAATCGAAACAGTTTACTTTGAACGATTTGGTCCCCTTGAAGCCTTCCATACTTCAGGGGGGACCTCCACATTAGCCCGGTCCTTTCCATTTTTAAAAACCCTTGAATATAAAACGGTTCGCTATCCGGGACATGCAGAAAAATTCAAACTGCTCGTCGATTTAAATCTAACGCGTAACGATTATGAAGTGGAAGTGAACGGGCAAAAAATCAAACCTCGTGATGTTTTGTTAGAAGTGCTTAAACCGATTTTACATCTGGGGAACAAGGAAGATGCGGTCGTTTTAAAAGTGATCGTAACTGGTTTGCAAGCGGAAAAACGGAAAACGTATCAATACGAGATGATCACTGTGAAAGATTCGCTTCAGAACGTAACCGCCATGGCCCGGGCAACAGCCTTTACCATTTCCGCGGTCGCTCAGATGATCGGCCGTGGGGATATAACTAAACGAGGAGTTTTCCCACCCGAACAGATCGTACCCGGAGATCTTTATATTCAGGAAATGGCAAAAAGAGGGGTACATATCAAAGAAACCGTCATATCGGAAGGGAAAAAGACCATCAATCTATAAAATTTGGAAAATTTTCCATGACCCCCTACAATTTAGAGTAGGGGGTATTTTAGATCTTGAGGAGGACTTGCGATGAACACAGTATTTATTGCGGGACATGCTCGCCTTCCTTCCGGTATGGCGGCCAAAAATATTTATGAAACGTTAACGATCACCGCAGAAATCGATAAAAAATACGGAGTCATCGTCTCGGCGAGTTGTACGTTGGCGACGGAACACGGGAGACAATTTATCGAATTTTTATTGCGGGGCCACAGTCTGGCAGACGGTGTTGAAAATATTATTGACGAAATATCGACCCATTATCGAGGAAAAGCCGGAAATGCTCTTATTTCAGCTGTTAAGGATCTACATAAACAGTATCTATTATATGAAAACAGTTTAACGACCGATAAGAAAAAGTAATTTTTTAAAAGAAATAGAGATTTTAAATTTCGTTCAATTATTTGTGACATATCTTACATTAATTCACAAAAAAATTGTTGGAATATTCAAATCCTTTGCATTGAAATCACAAGAATCTGTCATTATTATAAACAATGATGGTCACTTACTAAAAGTAAGTAAATAGGGAGGGGTATCATTGGCAAAAGCAAAATGGGTTCTTGATAAAGCGCACAGTTAAGTGAATTTTACTGTCAGACACATGATGATCGCCCGTGTGAACGGTACATTCCGGGAATTTAACGCGGAGATTGAATTCGATCCAGAAGATTTAACAACCGCCGATGTCGAGTTTACCGTAGACGTTGCCAGCATCGATACACGTAATGAAGACCGGGATAATCATTTAAAATCTGCTGATTTCTTCGACGTCGAAAAATACCCAGAATTGACCTTTATCGTTACAGAAATTGTGAAAATGAACGATCAGGAGTATGAAGTCAAAGGCGATCTGACCATGCATGGTGTGACAAAACCGGAAACATTCAAAGTAACCTACGGCGGAGTGGCCAAAGATCCTTTTACCGGTGTTGAAAAATCCGGCATCTCCGTATCCGGTAAGATCAACCGTACGGATTACGGGTTAACTTGGAACCAGCCCCTTGAAACCGGCGGTGTTCTTGTCAGTGAGGATGTTAATATCGATGTTCATCTCGAATTGACAAAAGAATAAATAAGATAACAGGTGTCCTTTTTTAAGGCACCTGTTTATTTTTGCCCTCTACCTTTTTCCACAGTGGTGATAGGGGATTCTTGCGAAAAGTTTTCTATTTCAACGAATCGATGTGCCCATTTTTCCAGTTCACGAATAGCCGGTGTCAATGCCAATCCTTTCTCGGTTAACGAGTATTCCACCCGGTTCGGTGAATCTGGATATACCTTACGCTGGACAATGCCGGATTTTTCTAATTCCTTTAGACGCTCTGTTAATAAACGAGCACTGATAGGCAAGGCTGCTTCGATCTCACAAAAACGTTTAGGACCTTGTATCAATTGATGGACGATGAGGAATATCCAGCGTTTGGCGATAAATTGCATTGCTGTAAAAAATTTTGGACATACTGTTCTGTTCATTTTCTCCCCCCTCGTTATTATCTTTTACCATTTGCACGAGAAATTTTCTGGCCACTCTTCATTCATGAACGAGCAACAACTTGTCGAAAAACATGTTCATCTTTTATAATAAGTTTTATCCAGAATTATTCAAGATTTGTTCATATTTATTGGGTAAAATGTTAACGAAAGGATAAAGCTGGAAAAAATAATATATAAATCAGTTATTCGCAAAAATGGATTACTTAAAACTCAGTTTGAAGTTCTTGTTGAAAGGGGAAATGTCTATGGATGAGTACAATCGTAACTCAGGAATAGATCGCGGTGATGAATCAACTGAGCCGAATTTCACATTAGTACCTGTTCCTGTTGAAAGTCAGAAATATGAAAAAAGCAAATCGAGTGTCTCATTCTGGAAAAAATTACTTTCCTATTTCGCCGTTGGGGTACTCAGTTCGGTTGTGACGATAGCTATCATTTTTGGATTTAACTTCGTCAACGGAAAAATCAATAATGAACAAAGACCTGATTCACAAGAATTCTCCCGGCATGTAGATGGTGACAGCCGGCAATATACCCCTACTTATTTTAAAGACACGAGTGAATATACGGTTGCGGATATTGCTGAAAAACTGGCACCAACCATCGTCGGCGTTGTAAATTATCAAGAAACCCAGAATTTCTTTGGATTTCCTTCTACAGATATGGCTAGTGGCTCGGGATCTGGCGTGATTTATAAAAAAGTTGGCGATAACGCCTTTATCATTACCAACTACCATGTAATCGAAAAGGCCAATCGCGTCGAGGTAGAACTTGCCAGCGGGGATCGAACTGAAGCTGAAGTGGTCGGTGTTGATCCGTTAACCGATCTTGCCGTTTTAAAAATTCCGGCGAATTTAGTGGATGAGGTTGCTCCATTTGGTGATTCCGATGCTTTGCGCCCTGGTGATGAGGTTATTGCGATTGGAAACCCACTAGGACTGGAATTTTCCCGAACGGTTACAAAAGGGATTGTCAGTGCGGTGAATAGAGAAGTCACCGTGAATACGGCGGCTGGTGAATGGACATTAGAAGTAATCCAGACGGATGCGGCAATTAATCCTGGAAACAGTGGTGGCGCTTTGATTAATAGTGTTGGGGAAGTAATCGGGATTAATAGTTTAAAAATCTCCCAGGAAGGGGTAGAAGGGCTTGGATTCGCGATCCCGAGCAACGATGTGATTCCGATCGTTGAAGAGCTCATTGAACACGGCGAAATTAAACGACCGTTCATTGGTATTCAGATGATAAATATTACAGATATTCATCCGATTTACAAACAAAATATGTTTGGCGGAATTGAAAAAGGTATTGTTATTTATGAAGTGCAACCGGGTTCGCCTGCTGCTCTAGCCGGATTAAAGCAATATGATATCATCGTTGGAATCAATGGTGAGGAAGTAAATAACACGACTGAATTCCGCCAATACTTGTACAAACATGTAAAACCCGGCGATACGATTAAGATTGAATTTTATCGTGACGGAAAGAGACAAGCTGTCGATGTAAAAACCGTTGCCAATAATTAGAGTACAGACACAAACACAAAACACATAAAACAAGACGTCCGTCAGCAAAGATCCGGCGGACGTCTTTGTCATTTCCTTCTTTTTCAGAAAAATTGCTAATCTCAGAGGATCGTAGTTCATCTAAAGTTGTTGCGAACTGTAACTAGCATTTTGTTCCAGTTTATACTATAATGATAGTGAAAAATGAATAACGTTTCCACAGGGGGAGCACTATGCTGAGAGTGGATGAGCGGGGCTTTCCGTTCATCCTGACCCTTTGAACCTGTCAGGGTAATACCTGCGTAGGGATTGTGGAAAGATAGTACAGGGCTAGTATGCAGCCATTGTGCTGTCTTTTTGCTTCTCCCATGGAACGTTAATTAAAATCCTGGGAGGTTTTTTTTATGCGTAATGTTCGTTTGCAGAAAATGGTAGAGGCGGCGTTTATGGCCTCACTAGCTATGATCTTTGACTTGTTACCATCGATCGATATAGGCCCATGGATTTCCATTTCTTTTGCGATGGTACCGGTATTTTTGATCGCTTTTCGCTGGGGAGTAGGAACTGGAATTTTGACCGGATTTATCTGGTCCATGTTGCAGCTAGCATCAGGAGATGCCTATATCGTCCATCCCATTCAGTTTATCCTAGAATACCCTGTCGCATTTAGCATGATCGGAATGGCCGGGATGTTTGCCCGCCAGGTGAAAGAGCATATAAACAAAGGAGAGAAGAAAAAGGGGTTCATCTTTATAGTCGTTGGTACTTTTGTCGGCAGCTTCATTCGCTATTTCTGTCATTATATTGCCGGTATTATCTGGTTCGGTCAATACGCACCTGAAGGACAACCGGTTTGGCTTTATTCATTGATCATTAACGGTACTGCCGGTTTGAATTCCTTCATTTTATGTGTGATTGTCCTTTCATTATTATTACCGATTATTCCCCGGCTTTTAAAAACGAAGTGAATGCATACAAGCAGCCTGAAATCAAACCGACCCCAGGCTGCTTTTTTTATTTTGGTTCATTTCGATCACTTTATAAACCGCATGGGCAAAACCATCTTGATCGTTGCTTAATGTAACATAATCAGCAAGTTGTTTTATATCTTCAGAAGCGTTATTCATCGCCACTGAAAAACCAGCACGTTTTAACATATCGGCATCGTTCAAACTATCACCAATCGCCATTGTTTCTGCGATGGAAATATTTCGCTTCCTGGCGTAACGTTCGAGTGCCAAACCTTTTCTTGCCTCCACATGATTAATTTCCAGGTTGCCGTATCCAGAGGAGCTAATCGCCAGTTGGGGATTCTGTGAAAGAATTTCCTGCAGTTCGCACAATTTATCCTTTTCAAAGGAGAACACGATCATTTTGTAAATTTCGAGATCTTCATTTTTGATGAGATCATCCGAATACTGGATAAACCGCATCTGGCTATTTTTAAAGCGATTGTAAATATATTCAAGAATTTCGCCTAATGATTTCCATTCCTCACGGTGTTGTAACACCTTTTTTAAAATGGAAATTCCTTTCTTTTTGCTTACGGATATGTGCCCCTGGTTTGTATAGAACTCATAGTATACACCGTATTCATTTAAAATTTGTACAACTTCGTGAATAAGAGCTTTGTCCAGGGGAATGGAAGATTCGATATCTCCATCTTTATTAATGATCAATGCCCCGTTCATTACGATATACGGTAAACGCAAGCCTTTTTCTTCAACGGGAAATCGGGCAAACTCCCGGGAGCGCCCGGTTGCGATGACGACATCAATTCCCGCTTTCAGGGCCAGCTGAATCGCTTTGTAATTTTCTTCACTAATCGATCCTCGGGAATTCAACAATGTACCGTCCATATCGGTCGCGATAATTTTAATCAATAGACTACACCTCTTATTTTCTATTCATTTCATAGATTATTATATGGGGGTTATCTACAAATTCTCTTATCTATTGTAACGAAGTTTCAAAGGGAAACAAACTTTTTTCTGCAATTTTTGGATTATAAGCCAGGATTTGGGATAAATTTTTCGCTTCGGCACATGCTATTAAGGAAATCGAACAGAGGAGGAGGCTCCATGAGTGGAATGGAATGGTTTTACCGGATGGAACAGGCGATAAAAGCTCGTCTTCCCGAAATAGGAGAATTGGAAGATATTCCCATTTATTTCCAAAGTGATACTACGGAACAACATCCTTCATTTTCTTTTTTAATGGAAAGAAACGATGAAGTCTTTGAATTTTGCTATATTCAATATGACCCGATCAATCAAGAATTTTATGCGTATGAACACGATGATGATTGGGATTTCACCAGTAAATTGTTGTTTTATGATTTGGGTCATATCATGCAATATGTGGAGGAAATGTACACCGATTTTAAAGATCTTCTTTTTAATGACCTGGATGACGACGAATGGGCTATGGAGGAAATTGCCGTTCCAGAAAAATTTCATAATGGCGCAATTCGCTGGTTGACGAACGATAAACATTTACATATCGAAACGGGAAATCCCGATGAGCATCATGAGTATTCCATATTATTAAAATTAGGATTGGATGAGGAAAAAGGAGATGCTGTATTGTATCGCAGTGTCGTAACCGATGAGGGAAAAAATGAAACATTACTCCGGTTTAAAGAAGATGAAATTTCCTATTTGATCGATATGCTGGAACAATATAGGGAAGAAATCGAACATTAAATAAAAAGAGGGCTATCCAACAGTAAATATACTTAATCATGAGTTAATCAAGAATGTTGATTAATCAAGATTCTTGAACACGAAAAGGGGCATCCAAAAGTCGAAAATATGACTTATTGGACAGCCCCATATTAAATTACAATTTTTTACCAAGGTCAAGCAAGTAATGGCAGAGGGTGAGCATTCCTTTATCGAAGTTTTCGAGATGGAAATGTTCGTTCGGTGCGTGGATATTTTCACTGGGAAGGGCAAAGCCCATTAACACTACAGGTACATTTAATAATTGCTGGAAATCGGCGATGATTGGAATGGAACCGCCCGTTCTCATGTATACAGCAGGTTGTTTATACACTTTTTCATATGCTTCTCCGGCGATTTGCAGGGCCGGGTGATCGATTGGCGTCAAGAATGGATGGCCTTTATCAAAACGGGTGACTTTGACGGTAACTCCTCTTGGTTTGTGTTTTTCGATATGTTTTTCTAGTAGTTCAAGGATTTCTTCCGGATCTTGATCCGGAACGAGCCGGCAAGAAATTTTTGCGGTAGCGGTTGAAGGTAGAACCGTTTTTATTCCTTCATCCTGAAATCCACTATATATCCCGTTAATTTCGAGTGTCGGTCGTGCGGATGTGCGCTCATCAAATGAGTATCCTTCCTCACCGAAGAGTTCTGGTACACCGAGTTCTTCACGAATCGCTTCCTCATCCGTATTTAACGCTTTATATGCTTCGCGTTCTTCTTCTGTAAGGGGACGAACTTTATCATAGAAGCCTTCTACGGTAATTTTTCCGTTCTCATCATGGAAGGTGGCCAGTAACTGGACAAGGGCATGGGCCGGGTTTTGAACTCCACCGCCATAGGCACCAGAATGGAGATCGGATTTCGGACCCTGGACATCGATTTGTAAACCGGCTATTCCCCGCAAGCCATAACAGATCGCCGGCTTTCCTTTGTCAAGCATCGCGGTATCGGAAACGAGAAGTAAATCCGCTTTAAGTAAAGCGGAATGTTCGTAAATAAAATCAGGTAGGTTCGGGCTACCGATTTCTTCTTCACCTTCAAAAATCACTTTGACGTTGACCGGGAGTTTCCCATCCGTTTTTAGGAATGCTTCGAGGACTTTAATATGCATGAAAACCTGTCCTTTATCGTCACTAGCACCGCGAGCGTAAATCTTTTCGCCGCGAATGACCGGTTCAAAGGGCGGGTTGTCCCAAAGTTCGATCGGGTCTACGGGTTGTACGTCGTAATGACCGTATATGAGTACCGTCGGTTTATTTTCCGCATGAAGCCAATCCCCATAGACGACAGGATGCCCCTTTGTTTCCATCACTTGTACATGTTCCATGCCGATTCGAACGAGTTCATCCTTTAACCATTCGGCAGCTTTACGCACATCTTCCCTATGTTCAGAAAGGGAACTGATACTGGGGATTTGCAAAAATTCGATTAATTGTTCCAGATGGGTTTTGCGATGTTCCTGCAAGTACGTTTCATATGTAGTTACCATGTAAATCCTCCTTTTTAGCTCTTTTCTATAAAGAATTTTAACTCTATTTTACTGAAGGAAATTGGGAAATGCTAGAAATAGTGGAAGATTTTTAACCGCTATATTTTCTTGCTGAGCGAACAGTTTTAAACTTTCTTGGTTTTTATAATAGAAAAACCGATTTATCGATGGCGACAAATCGGTTTAAAATCGTCCGGATTTAAGAATAGAGTATAGCAACCATAAAAACATACAGGTTGCGGCGATCCCGCCGATCTCGATTACGGGAAATTTCCAGAGGACTGTCTCCTCTTTCATGATGGCCGCTCCAATAATAAGCCCGGACATCATGATGCTAAAAGCGAGAAGGACGATGCTAAATGATAACTGGTTCGTGATCCGGTCTAATTTGGTCAATAAATCTTTAAAATAAGGAACATCGATTTCTATCCGTAATTTTCCTCGACGAGCTACCCCGTTCACAATGGCTTCCAAATCTGATAAAAATTTTTGGACGTTACGAATTTTAAAACGGATGTTTTTGAATAAAGTTTCCGGTTTATACCGTTCTAGGATGAGACGTCTACCGAATGGTTCCGCTAAATTGATCAGGGCTAGATCGGGATCTAAGCGGGCCAGCACACCTTCGATTGTTAACAGAGCCTTCCCAAGCATCGTCAAATCCGGAGGTATGCGAATTTTGTTTTCGAAGCAGATACGAAAAATTTCATTAAATAATTCTGATACATGAATTTGCTGTAACGAGCGATGCATGTATGTTTCAAGGAGATTTTCCAGGTCAAATAAGAGCTTGTCCTCATCGGTATACTCGCTCATTTGACCGATTTTTTTGACGAGTGTCGCGATTTCTGCCAAATCTTCATCGCGAAGTGCGATGATTAGTGACGCCAGGTCAAATTTCATCTGCGGAGACAGTCTTCCGACCATGCCAAAATCGATCAAGACAAGCTGTTTTTCTTTTGTAATGAAGATATTGCCCGGATGAGGATCGGCATGAAAAAAACCGCTGACAAAAATTTGTTCGAACATGCAGTTCGTAAAATCAAGGGCGAGTTTTTTCTTTTCATCCTTGTTTGCATTTTGCATGAATTGCTCTAGTTTTTGTCCCTCAATATATTCCATCGTCAATACACGTTTCGTTGTGTAGGGCCAGTATATTTTTGGAATACATACATTTTCGAGGTTTTTGATGCTTGCTTGACAGCGTTCGCTGTTTTTAGCTTCGCGAGTATAGTCGAGTTCTTGTAATAGAGAAGTTGATAATTCATGCACGATATCATAAACCCGATTTTCTTTAGCCCATTCCGTACGTTCTTCCAAAACTTTGGTCAGATAGCGGAGGATTTCCAGATCGGTGACGATCGTTTTTTCGATATTAGGGCGCTGAATTTTGATCGCTACTTGTTCACCACCGGGGAGTTTCGCTCGATGGACCTGACCGATTGATGCGGAAGCAACTGGTGACGGAGAAATTTCTAAGAACAGGCTGTCGAGTGGTTTTCCTAATTCTTCCTCGATGATCGGACGGATTTCAGAAAAAGAAACGGGTTTCACATCATCCTGTAATTTCGCGAGTTCCCGAGTGATCTCCTGGGGAAATAGGTCAAAGCGGGTACTGGCAAGTTGTCCAAGTTTGATAAAAGTGGGGCCCAGCTCTTCCAGGGTTAGGCGAATCCTTTCACCTAGATTTTTCGTGACCATGGGATCGTCAGTAACTGCTTTTGTTTTATGGAGTTTTCCGACAAGATCAAACATACCGAGGTCTTTCACAATAAAACCAAGGCCATTTCGGATTAGAGCCGTGATAATTTCCTGAATTCGCTGGGCATGGGTAAGTCTTTTCCTTAACATTTACTCACCCCAAAATGGTGTATGATCATCACGCTTCATCGGTATCTTTTAATTTTTCTTCCAGAACTTGTAGGCGTTGTTCGATGGCTTGTAGTTCAGCTTTCGTAACGATATTCATATCTTTTAGCGTTTTTTCAACCCGTTCTTTCACTGCTTTTTCCATTTTTTCTTGAGTGATACGGCCCTTTTCAATTAATTCATCGACAAGATCCTTCGACTCTTTCTGGGTCATTTTTCCTTTTTCAACCAGATCATCGATCAATTTTTCTATTTGTTCCTTACTCGCTACTGCCGCACCGATACTTAAGGCTAATAATTGTTCGAACAATTCTTTCATGGGTATACCTCCTGGTTATTGTAATAAAAAAATTTCCTACTTCCATAATATAGAGATTTTTTTCTAAAGTAAATAAAACCTCGGAAATGTTACCAGTTTTTTCGCTTTGTCGCGAGTGATTTGCCTGAAATGAAGGTAATTTATTGAATGATTGGGTAACATCCTTTACAGGCATTGTTCAATAACATACAATAAGAATGATGCGTTCGATTGGGAGGAAAATCATGCGATTCACGAAATATTTTCATTTTTTACCTATATTGTTCGTTTTCCTTACTGGGTGCCAGGTGAATGCCCTTGTTGTGGCTAATCACAAACTAGGAGAATCGAGCACTTTAGCTAATCAGGATGAATCAGAAGAAAATGATAAAAACTGGATCTTGCAATTTTTAGACAAAGAAATTGGACGAGCTTCTCTCCAAATCCATAGCATCGGCGACACGATTGAAATGGACGGATTTTCGTTACAACTGCAACATGTTCAGCCGGTTCAAATCGAACAGCTAGAACCTAATCATGACCATTTCATTCGGATCGCATTAAATATAACCAATTATAGCTATCATCCTTTAGTTTTTTCTAAGTTCAATCATTTTTTCCTTTTCGCTGATCACACCCCCCAAGATTTAGCGATTACCGCTCCGGATGAACGGCTGAATATCGCTGTGCCGGCAGGGGATTCGGTATCGACAGAAATTACTTACGATAGCATCTCAGCCGGAACGTTTTATTCCGTTTTTTATGAAAATGAGAGTAAACAAGTGGGTGTCTGGAGATTTCCATTAGAAGAGATCGTGTCCAATCAAAATCATGATGAGAAACGCGCAGAATGAATCTGCGCGTTTTTTAGTGCTACAAACCATGGTGCGATTTTCCCTTTTGCCGCGAATGATTTTTTTGCTTTACCTTATGAGAACCGCTCAAAGGTTTATGCTGGGTTGCTTGATTTTCTTTCATCTGATTCTTGTTTTGTTTCGCCACGAACAAGATCCCTCCAGACCCATTGTTCTATATTTAGCATTCCCTGGAACCAGTTATTTACCAGGATAAAAATTTTCCTGTAGTTAAAAATACCCTTGAGGTGATTCCATGCCTTATCATAAGGATAAACAACAAGCCTTCCAGGCTGCGGAACAGGGAGTCCAGGAAGTACGCGATTTATATGAAGAAATCGATGAAACGGCCCCTGAATATGGGGCATACGTAAAACGAATCAAAAAAGAAATTAATGAAGCCCAGCAACAAATAGAAAAAGCATTAACCGTGGCTGGTGAAAGGCAAAAACAGATATTAGAACAAATGAGAGAAGAAGTGGCGGAACTGGACTCCCAATTCCCATAAAAAATTTCCGGGGCTGCCAAAACCGGCAGTCCCTTCATGCTGTTACTGCGAAAAAATTGTTGATTTTTGATTAACTATATATTAAAATAAAAACTATCAAGTGGAGAGGTATCGATGAGAGAACAGGTATCATGAAGTTTCATACGGTAAAAGATCCTTTTAAAATTGAAGAAAAAATAGGGGGCATTAGCTCAGCTGGTAGAGCAACTGACTCTTAATCAGTGGGTCGCAGGTTCGATCCCTGCATGCCCCATACCCCATAAAAGCAATCCCAAATGAACGGGGATTGCTTTTTTTATTTTTAATTTTTCGATAAGAAATAATTATATCTAACAATAACTTTCTTATATTTTACTTATGTAGAAATTTATATTAGTATAAAATTGATTGAAAAGTTTTAATACATGTAATTGGTGATGAGGAATGAAAGTGAAGATGGGGGGAGAATGTTGGCAAAACAATCACTATACAACTCGCGACAAACGTTCGAGTTGAATGGAAAAACCTACCATTATTATCGCTTGAAAGCCATTGAAGAAGCGGGAGTAGCAAAAATTGGTCGATTGCCGTATTCGATCAAAGTTCTCCTGGAATCGGTTCTGCGCCAAGTGGATGGTAAGGTTATCACGAAAGAGCATGTCGATAATCTTGCCAACTGGGGGAAAGAAGAAGTAAAAGATGCAGATGTGCCATTTAAACCGTCCCGGGTCATTTTACAGGACTTTACCGGTGTGCCTGCAATCGTTGACTTGGCTTCATTGAGAAAAGCGATGGCTGATATGGGCGGTGATCCTGAACAGATTAATCCGGAAATCCCGGTTGATCTAGTTATCGACCACTCGGTACAGGTTGACACTTATGGTACACCACAGGCACTGAGAATCAATATGGAAATGGAATTCGAAAGAAACAAAGAACGTTATCAATTCTTACACTGGGCACAAAAAGCCTTCGATAATTACCGGGCCGTACCGCCAGCAACAGGGATCGTTCACCAAGTAAACCTTGAATATTTAGCGAGTGTCGTACATGCGGTAGAAGATGAAAATGGTGATCTTGTCGCCTATCCGGATACGCTCGTTGGAACGGATTCCCATACAACGATGATTAATGGTCTAGGAGTTTTGGGTTGGGGTGTTGGTGGTATCGAGGCGGAAGCCGGTATGCTTGGACAGCCGTCCTATTTCCCGATGCCAGAAGTGATCGGTGTTCGTTTAACGAACAGACTGCCCGATGGCGCTACAGCAACCGATTTGGCTTTACGGGTAACACAATTATTGAGAGAAAAAGGTGTTGTTGGAAAATTTGTCGAATTCTTCGGACCTGGTGTTTCCACTTTACCACTTGCAGACCGCGCAACAATTGCGAACATGGCACCCGAATATGGGGCAACTTGTGCCTTCTTCCCTGTTGATGATGAGGCGATTGAATACTTGCGTCTGACCGGTCGGGATGAAGAACATATCCAGCTTGTGAAAAAATATTTAGAATTGAACGATATGTACTTCACCCCGGATAAAGAAGATCCGATTTATACAGATGTCATTGAACTCGATCTCTCGACAATTGAAGCGAATGTATCCGGTCCGAAACGGCCGCAGGACTTAATTCCTATGTCCCGCTTGAAGGAGGAATTCCAGAAATCCATCACGGCTCCGGCTGGTAATCACGGCTTCGGACTGAAAAAAGACGAGCTTGATAAAGAAGCGACCATCGAATATAAAGACGGTACAAAAGAAGTATTGAAAACCGGCGATGTTGTTATCGCGGCGATCACCAGCTGCACGAACACATCCAACCCGCACGTTATGATCGGTGCAGGATTGCTTGCGAAAAATGCCGTCGAAAAAGGATTAACCGTACCGAAATATGTGAAGACATCACTTGCCCCCGGTTCGAAAGTTGTTACCGGTTATCTGAAGGATTCCGGCTTAATGCCATATCTTGAAAAATTAGGCTTCCACCTTGTTGGTTACGGCTGCACCACATGTATCGGTAACTCCGGTCCTTTGCTTGAAGAAATAGAAAAAGCGATCACGGAAAATGATATGCTCGTCGCATCGGTGTTGTCCGGTAACCGAAACTTTGAAGGCCGGATCCATCCGCTGGTTAAGGCGAACTATCTTGCCTCACCGCCACTTGTCATCGCTTATGCACTGGCAGGTACAGTGAATATCGATCTTTCAAGCGAACCGCTCGGTAAAGATCAAGATGGCAATGATGTCTACTTAAAAGATATCTGGCCTTCTAAAGAAGAAATCGACGAAATCATTAAACAAGTAGTAACACCCGAACTCTTCAAAGAGCAGTATAAGCGCGTATTCGACGATAACGAAAAATGGAATGAAATTCAAACCGGCGATGAACCGTTGTATGACTGGGATGAAAATTCCACGTACATCCAAAACCCGCCGTACTTTGAAAACCTATCGCCTGAACCGAATAAGATCGAACCTCTGAAGAATCTCCGGGTAATCGGTAAATTTGGCGATTCGGTCACAACAGACCATATTTCACCGGCTGGTGCCATCGCTCGCAATTCGCCGGCAGGTAAATATTTAATCGAAAAAGGCGTCGCCATTCGTGACTTTAACTCCTATGGTTCCCGTCGCGGTAACCATGAAGTCATGATGCGGGGAACCTTCGCAAATATCCGCATCCGCAATCAAATCGCACCGGGAACAGAAGGTGGCTACACCACATACTGGCCGACCGGCGAGATCATGCCCATATATGATGCGGCCATGAAATATAAAGAAAATAATGTTGGTCTCGTTGTAATCGCCGGGGCGGACTACGGTATGGGTTCATCCCGTGACTGGGCGGCGAAAGGAACAAATCTGCTCGGAATCAAAACCGTGATCGCAGAAAGCTTCGAGCGAATTCACCGTTCGAACCTCGTGCAAATGGGAGTTCTACCTTTACAATTTAAAGAAGGCGAAAATGCGGAAACACTTGGCTTGACCGGTAAAGAAGTGTTCACCGTTCATATCGATGAAAACGTCAAGCCTCATGATCTAGTCAAGGTCACGGCAACCGATGAAGACGGTAATACGAAAGAATTCGAGTGCATCGTACGCTTCGATTCCGAAGTTGAAATTGATTACTACCGTCACGGCGGAATTCTTCCGATGGTACTGAGACAAAAATTAAGTGCAAAAACTCCCGCTTAATGAACGTAACCCCCTGCCCACAAGTGGCAGGGGGTGTTTTTGTTATTCGCAGATAATTGCCACTAGCTGAAATACGTATGACATTTTTTATGTTTAAAGTTTACGATTTCGGGAAAAATAAAAATACGTGTTCATAAAAAAACGATTTTTTCTATCATTATTATAAAAATTTTCATACAAATGACACAATTAATACGAGTACCACTAGAAAAACTTGTTATAATTGTATTTAGAAGGGAGAGTGAAGGATGATGAGAAAATTACGGAGGCGCACATTTACCGAGTTAGTAAACGAAAATAGATTAGAGATCTTGAAGAACGAGGAAGAAATGGAAAAAATCGAGAAAAAATTGGAAGAACGGTACACCAAACATCTGAAAAAAGCTCAGTAATTGTAAATTTATGACATAGATTGTGAAGAATACCCGAAACTTTTCCGTTCATCCTAAATTCAGGAGGGATGAACGTTGAGCAATCCGAAAAGATTTCCTCAAGGTTTCACCCCGGATAAAGTCGGCACCCAACCCAGGGATGTCCATTCCAACAAAGGACGTAAAATGGCCGATCGAACAGGTAAATATCCGGATGTGATCCAAACAAAAGGTGAGTAAGGTTTGGTACAAGGGCCCGGAACTTACAAATAGTTCCGGGTTCTTTTTTATAATTTCCGTCTTAATGAACATGATAAAATTGACAGATTTAAAAAGGAGGTCCAAAATGAAAGCGAATCCTGATGATCGTTCTGACAATGTCGAAAAACTACAGGAAATGATTCATAATACCCTCGAAAATATCAAAGAAGCAGAGGAATCCATGGAAACAGCCAGCCCTGAACAAAGGTCACAAATCTGCGCGAAAAACGAACGTCGTCGGGCTAGCATCGAGGCGATGCGAAAGGAAATTAAAGATGAATATCATGATCATCATTAACACCGCAAGGCAAACACCGACTTTGCGGTGTTTCTTTTTGTAAGAATTCATCTAGCTGCACAATAGCGCTTGTTTTGTGTTAATATAAAAAAAGTATATTAATTAACATAAAAAGTGGGGTCGAGATGGAAAGATATCAACTTGACGAACAACTCCAGTATCTCATGGATCATTACGATACATTGGCCACTCAAGAACCCGAACGGCTATCCCGTTTATTGTCTAATTTTGCCACCTTGCTCAAGAATCGGGGCTACCGGACAAGTTTTATCGTCAAATGGATGGAGTTTGCTCTGCGATTCGATCCGGAAAATATTGCAGCAAGGCAGTTTATTCATCAACACAACTGGCAATCGCAACGTCATTTGCTGGATAAATTGACATTTCCGACCTTAAGAGAATCGGATTTTCGCGCGACCAAACGGGCTACCATTCAACAATACCGTAAGATCTGTCAGGATTTCTTAAATGAGATCGATGAGAAGATGGATGCCTTTTTCGCTTTCGGAACCCCATTGTCATATGGAGATGACGAACACGATCCGTTCAGACAATTGACAGATCTGTTGAATGAAGTAACACGAACCGTCCATGAATTACAAATGCTCGCCGAAGAATACGAAGAAAGTTCAGGGGACCAATTCCATAACTCGGGAGTTTTTAAACAAATTCGTGAACTGGTGGAAAAAATTGAACAAAACAAAAAACTCTGGGATGAATTTTTCAATCAAAAATTGAATACGGAAGAACGGAAATCGGCCCTTGAAGTGCTGGAAGAGATGATCGGCCTTTCTGATCTAAAGGAACGCATCCGGCAATTTTACGGCTATTTACAATATCAGCAGAAACGCAAAGAACAGGGCTTTAAAACGGTCGATGAAATGAGCCTGAACATGGTGTTGCTCGGAAATCCCGGTACCGGGAAAACGACGATCGCCCGCACGCTGGCAAAAATATATCATGAACTAGGGATCCTCCCCAGGGAGGAAGTCATCGAGACAAACCGCTCCCAGCTTGTCGGTAGCTATGTAGGACAAACAGAGGAAAATGTCCGTTCCATCGTACAAAAAGCCCTGGGTGGCGTTCTTTTCATCGATGAAGCGTATAGTTTAAAACGTGAAGGACAATCCGGTAACGATTATGGTCAAGCCGCAATCGATACCCTTGTTTCATTGATGACCGATAAAGAATACGGTGGGAAATTTTCAGTCATTCTTGCCGGCTATCCAGAGGAAATGCGACAATTTTTAAACGCGAACCCCGGCTTGCGTAGCCGGTTCCCGCAATCGAATATCTTCGAATTACCGGATTATACCATCGAAGAACTACTCGCCATCGCGGATAAAATGGCTCGGGACAACGATTTTATCATAACTAAAGCGGGGAAAAGAGAGCTTGCCCATCGTATCGAGATGGAAAGAGTCGATTCATCCTTTGGCAATGCCCGTACAGTCCAGGATATCATTTTACAAGCGATCTTCAAAAAAGGTGCCCATGCTACTGAGGAAGGCGATCTTTTCCATTACACCGTGTTAGATCAAGATGATTTTCGCATCGAAAAACAAGCACCCGAAAAAACAGCGCCTCACCAGCGATTAAACGAACTAATCGGTCTGAATGATATCAAAAAAGCGATTAAAACCTATATATCCTTTATTAAAGTGCAAAAAGAGCGCCGTGAACAAGGTTTACCTGCTGTTCCTATTCAACTTCATTCGGTGTTCACGGGTAATCCTGGAACCGGTAAGACCACGGTTGCG
This sequence comes from uncultured Bacillaceae bacterium, assembly GCA_937983015.1. Lineage (GTDB taxonomy): Bacteria > Bacillota > Bacilli > Bacillales > Caldibacillaceae > CALGAD01. The sequence goes on from CALKAK010000183.1 coordinate 22,255, forward strand.
AAAATCTATGCGGAAATGTTAAAAGAAATCGGGATTTTGAAACGGGGACATCTCGTTGTGGCCGGAAGAGCCGACCTCATCGCCGGGTATGTCGGTCAGACCGCTATAAAAACGCGAAAAAAAATCCGTGAGGCTCTGGGTGGGGTCTTGTTTATCGATGAGGCTTATTCCTTATTCCGTGGTGACAATCAGGATTTTGGAAAAGAGGCGATCGATACGATCGTTGAAGAAATGACAAAGCATGATGAGAACCTCGTGATCATTCTTGCCGGTTACCCGAATGAAATGCGCCGTTTGTTGGAAAGTAATCCCGGTTTAAAATCAAGATTTAAAAAGTTTTTCCATTTTCCCGATTATACGGCCACAGAATTGTTGGAGATTATGCAACTTTTCGCGCGTAAATATAACTATAAATTAGAAGATGAGGCACTGGGCTTCCTACGACAGGAAATGGTGAAGAATCCCCCGGAAGGTAATGGTCGTTTCGCGGAAAACCTCATCCACGAGGCCATTCAGCAGCAATCTTTACGACTAGTCGAGGAAGCAAACATTTCAAATAAAGATGATGTGAATAAAATCACATTAATAGATGTACAAAAGGCACTGGAAAATTTGCAAAAGGGTGAGTAAGAAATGCATGTAACTTCAATCCAAATAGAAGTCCGTTATGCTGAAACCGACCAGATGGGAGTTGTTCATCATTCGAATTATCTCGTCTGGATGGAAATGGCACGTAATACATTAATTAAAGAACTTGGCTTGAATTATGTGGATATGGAAAAAGCTGGATATGTTTCTCCGATAATTGATGTCAATGTTTCATATAAAAGTCCGTGTCGCTATGGCGAAACGGTGGAAGTGAAAACGTGGATTGAAGAATATAATGGTTTGATCACGACTTTCGGATATGAAATCGTCAACGGCAAAGGTGAAATATCTTTGACAGGGACTTCTCGCCATGTTTGTGTGAAAAAAGAAAATTTCCGACCGGTGCCGTTACGACGGGCTTTTCCTGATTGGCATTCTCGTTATGAAGAAGCAAAAAAGCAATAGCGTTGCAAAACCGTTCACTTTGTAAAAGGACTGTGAAGGAGCGAGCAGGATGGCCTACGGGATTAATCGCCAGCAACTTGAAGAATGGAAGCGGCGAATCGATGCGGGTGAAATTGCCTTTTTAACCCATTATTGGCATGACGAACGATTTCCCGAGTGCAAAACCGTTACGAAGGTGGGTTGTAAAGACATCAACCGCTTGATCGCCTGGGGGAAGCGGTACGGTTTAAAACAAGAATGGATTCATTATCGGAAAGACGGTTACTCCCATTTTGATCTTTTAGGAGAGAAAGAAAGAAAGATTTTACAGCAAGAAGGCCTTCCCTATCCTTTTGAAAAGTAGTTCAATTATTCTCCTTTCTACTAGAAATTTCGCTATCGAATTTTCCTTTTCATGAAAACAACTTATGCGTCATTAACCATATATTTGGAGGTCTATCGTTTGATGAAAGGTTACTTAGCAAACGCATTATTTTCTGCGGCCGATCAAATGTTTAACGCTTTTCTTGCGAAAAAGATCCGGGAGGTCCTCCCGCAACTGGATTTATATGTTCCGCAAGAAAACGAAGCCATCAATGATAAGAGTCTTTATGCGGATAGTATCATGATATTCGATGGGGATAATCAATATTTGGATGCGGCCGATCTTCTTATTGCGGTAATCGATGGTGTGGAAGTTGACGCAGGCGTTGCGATGGAACTCGGCCGTTTTATCACGAAGATGGAGATGGAAGAAAAGCCGCGTTATCTCTACGCTCTGTACACAGATGTACGGAAACAAGGGACCGATAATGAGCAAAAAATCAACGCCCTCAAGAACGATCCGACCGAAAATCAATTTATGTACCGCAATCTTTATGTCATCGGTGGGATAAAAAAGTACGGGAAGCTTTGTCAAAGCGTCGAAGAATTAATCAACGTTTTAAAAGAAGATCACGGCAACAATTAGGCAAGCAAAAAAAGACGGGATGTACCCGTCTTTTTCTTATTGCAGCCATTGCGTCATATGTTCCATGATTTCCTGATATTTCTTTTCTGCATCAGGCAGAAAAGTAGCGTTGGTGAGAGGAATCACCCGGTAATCTTGCTCATTTTTACTAGCGATGTAAGTTGGCATAAATTGTGGATTTTTCAGTTCGATTCGAAAACCTTGCTCATCTTCACGTTTGGTAATGTCAATCGTTACTAAACCACCATAATCTTTTCCCGGATCAGGATATGTTTGCCCGGCGAGGAAGTTCCCCAAGGAATACACGACAAAAGTTCTTCCCGCTTCAGTCTCGATCCATTCCATTGGCTGTAATACGTGGGGGTGATGACCGAAAATGATGTCCACACCCATATGGGCAAGTTCATTTGCAAGGTTTTTTTGTTCGTCATTCGGGTAGCGTTCATACTCAGTGCCCCAGTGGATGCTTAAAACGATACAATCGGCAATTTGCTTGGCACGCGTGACATCTGTGTGAATTTGTTCCTTATCAATGAGATTGACCAAGTACTCCTTTCCTTTGGGGACCGGAATTCCGTTTGTTCCATATGTATAGGCCAAAAAGGCGACATTTATACCGTTCCTTTCGATAATCCGGATTCTTTTTTGATCAGCGAAATCTTTAAAATGACCAACATAAGGTAACCCCACTTGCTCATAGTAACGAATCGCCTGTAAAATGGCTATTTCACCACGGTCGAGGGTATGATTGTTGGCCGTTGATACGATATCAATACCGGCATCAAGCAATGCGTCTCCTACTTCCTGGGGACTGTTAAATGTTGGATAGGATGATAAGCCGATTTCTGTTCCACCGAGGATCGATTCTTGGTTAGCGAGGACGATATCCGGTTCGGATAATAGTTCTTTCACATCCCGGAACATGGGAGTGAAATCATATCCCGTTTCGGTTCTGGCATCACGGTAAACTCGATCGTGAATCAAAATATCTCCAATGGCCCCTATGGTAATGGTTTGTGGTATTTTTTTATACATTCTTTCTCTATATTTGCGTATTTCTAGATTCGATTCCAAAACTGAAACGGAGCGGCCATCCGCTGAAGTTTGTATATGAGGTCCAATTTTATACTGCCAGAATACCAGTACAGTGAAAAAAACTAGTAAGACAATTACAAATACGAAAAGCTTTTTTTTCATAAATCGTTCACCTTTTAGTAGTATAATATACTTTTTATTGTAGCACATCCTATAGTATACTTTCAGTAGATAATGTGATCAGGGGAGGGGTTTCATTGGATAAAACACGGTCACTATTTAAAGGGGGAAGATTCCTGATCGGGATTCTGTTGGTGTTTGTTTTACTCGGATGTAGCCGAGACGATAAGACAGCAGAACCCGTCGAACCAATTGAAGTGGAACTACAGGTCCCGGAGAAGGGCAAGGTTAATGAACCGATTGAAATTTCCGCCACAGTCACGCAAGGGGACGAGTTGGTTGCAGATGCCGATGAGGTAATTTTTG
>CALKAK010000184.1 GCA_937983015.1 uncultured Bacillaceae bacterium
TAGAAATTCGTTCCTGCCTCGATGGAGATGTGTATAATGAAGATAGTAACTATGATGAACAGTTCTGGATACCCGTTCATGCTGAAGAAAAGCTTCTCGTTGTGGAAACAAAACCGAATCCTTTCGGTGTCGAACAGTTTACCGTATGTACGACCATGGAAAACATTGCGCAAGCTCTGGAAAAAACGGAAGATGTTGTAGAAAAGATGGAAGTTGCGGAAATATTCCGTGGTGATCTGGCTAAAGGAGAAAAAGCTATTTTTGAAAAACGGGTGATTGTCACAACAAGCCGTGACTATCCGAAGGAAAAAGTTGCCGATGCGGCAAGAAATCTTATTCATGCCCTTAAAGGGCGGGAGTACGTCGATTTACGTGAAAAACATAGCGAACTCTGGAAGAAGCGCTGGGAGAAAGCGGATGTTGAAATCGGTGGTGATCCGGCAGCACAGCAGGGAATCCGTTTTAATATTTTTCAGTTATTCTCCACCTATTACGGCGAAGATGAACGGTTGAATATCGGTCCGAAAGGGTTCACCGGAGAAAAATATGGCGGCGCGACATACTGGGACACGGAAGCTTTCCTTTTCCCTTTTTATCTCGGTGTCGCCAGTCCAGAAGTCGCCAAAAATCTGTTGTTATATCGGTATAATCATTTACAAGCTGCGAAGAAAAACGCCCGTAAATTAGGATTAAAAGGTGCCCTCTATCCGATGGTTACCTTTACTGGTGAAGAATGTCACAATGAATGGGAAATTACATTTGAAGAAATTCACCGCAACGGGGCCATCGTTCATGCGATCTATAATTATACGAATTACACGGGCGATGAAAGTTATTTGCTCGATAAAGGCATAGATGTCATGGTAGAAATCAGTCGCTTCTGGGCCGATCGGGTCCACTATCATGAGGGGAAAGGACAGTATATGATTCACGGGGTTACCGGTCCGAACGAATACGAAAACAATGTGAACAATAACTGGTATACGAATTACATCGCTGCCTGGTGCCTCGAATATACCCTAGAGACACTGGAGAAGGTGGCACCGGAAAAATTGCAAGCTCTCGGTGTCACGGAAGAAGAAAAACGTCTGTGGAAAGAAATCTCGGAAAATATGTATCTCCCTTATGATGAAGAAAGACAAATTTTTGTGCAGCATGACACATTCCTTGATAAGCCGCTGCAGACAGTGGCTGACCTTGCGCCGGAAGATTTACCCCTCAATCAAAACTGGTCCTGGGACCGGATTTTACGTTCCTGCTTTATCAAACAGGCGGATGTACTGCAGGGAATCTATTTCTTCGGCGATCGCTTTACGAAAGAAGAGAAAAGGAGAAATTTCGAGTTTTACGAGCCTATGACCGTTCACGAATCAAGTCTTTCGCCGAGCATCCATGCGGTGATTGCCGCGGAACTACGCCTGCTCGACAAAGCGGTAGAACTATATGAACGCACCGCCCGCCTTGATCTTGATAATTATAATAATGACACCGAAGATGGACTGCATATTACATCGATGAGTGGGAGCTGGCTGGCAATCGTGCAGGGATTTAGCGGGATGCGCACGTACGATGGCGAGCTTTCCTTCGCCCCGATTATTCCGGAAAAATGGACGCACTACAGCTTCTATATTAATTATCGCGATCGTCTCTTGAAAATTACCGTCGATAAGGAACGGTCTACTTTCGAACTCGTATCCGGTAAACCGCTGAAGATGAAAGTTTATGATAATTTGATCACCTTAACGAAAACTTATACTTGTCCGACAGAAAAAGTACATTAAATTTTGAGCGTCCTTGCTAGCTACTACAGAAGGCGTGTAGGAGGAAGCGCATGAACATAACGATTAAAGACGTGGCAAAAGCTGCTAACGTATCACCATCCACTGTTTCGCGGGTGATCGCGGACAGCCCGCGAATCAGTGAAAAAACGAAGAAAAAAGTCCGCAAAGTGATGGAGGAACTGGGCTATCATCCGAATTTCATCGCCAGAAGTCTGGCAAATCAATCCACCCAGGTCATCGGCGTTGTCTTTCCGAGTTCGGGAAATCTCGCCTTTCAAAACCCGTTCTTCTCTGAAGTGTTGCGGGGTATCAGTGAAGCTGCCCACGAAAAGCATTACGGGATTCAATTGACGACAGGAGTTACGGAAGAAGAAATCTATCAAGATGTTTTGCGAATGGTTCAGGGTGGCCGGGTGGATGGTGTCATTTTGCTTTATTCCAAGATCAAAGATCACGTTATCGATTATTTGCTGGAAAAGGATTTCCCTTTTGTCATGGTCGGGAAGCCTTATGAACATGTAGATAAAATTACCCATGTTGATAACGATAATGTGGAAGCGGCCAGGGAAACGACGGAATACTTATTAAAACTCGGGCACCAGCGAATCGGGTTCATCGGCGGCGATAAACATTTAATGGTAACCGTCACCCGTCTGGAAGGATATAAACAAGCTTTACAGAAAGCGAATATGCCGATCCGCAAGGAATATATCATCCATGAAGATTTTCTCGAAAGCGGTGGAAAACAGGGGACCTTAAAACTGCTTTCCTTACCGGAGCCGCCAACGGCTCTAATCGTGACGGACGATTTAATGGCGCTAGGTGTGCTGCAGACCGTACTCCAATACGGTCTGGAAGTGCCCCGGGATCTATCGGTCGTCAGTTTTAACAATGCGTTAATTGCCCGGCTCGCCAATCCCCCGTTGTCGTCAGTAGACATCGGTATTCTCGATTTAGGGATGGAAGCTGTCAAGCAACTTATTGCCAAAATAGAGAATAAGCGGGAGCCGGTCAAACGGGTGATTATTCCCCATGAGCTTATCATCCGCTCATCTTGTGCATCCCGGGATGAAAATTCGTGATGATGCATTGACTAGAGGCATTCCCTTTTTTCTGGAATGCCTGTATATTTTGAGATCTGACCCGGCATGACCGGGAATGGTCCGTGTTATTTGGATGAAGAATTTCAATATTAATGGATGGAAAGGAGCAAGAGAGTTGATAAATAAAGATTCCCTTCAGACATATGATCCTGTTGCGCATCCGGATGCGATTGTCGCGGGGGAGCGGTTTCGTTTTACGATTCTAACCGACTCATTAATTCGCCTGGAGTATTCAGAAACGGGCACTTTTGAAGACCGGCCAACACAAACTGTTCTTCACCGCCGCTTTCCTGTCCCTGAATATCGTGTGATAAAAAGAGATGGTGAGTTACAAATTCATACGGATTCCTTCATCTTGTATTACACGGGCGGTCCTTTTACGAAGTATTCTTTATATATCGATGTGAAAAATAACTACAGTCTGTACGATCAGCGCTGGCATTTCGGTGAACCGATCGAAACGTTGAAAGGAACGGTACGGACATTAGACTTTATCGATGGAGAGACGGAACTGGAAGAAGGAATTCAGGCGAAACATGGATATGCGGTCATCGATGATTCCCGTTCGTTTATTCTGCAGGATGGGGAAACATTCATCCCTCGAAAACCGGGGACCGTCGATCTTTATTTCTTTGCCCACGGCCGGAATTATAAGCAGGGCTTGCGCAATTTTTTCCGGCTAACAGGGGTTCCGCCTTTACTGCCGCGCTATGCTCTGGGAAACTGGTGGAGCCGCTATTGGGCTTATACAGAAGAAGAATATAAACAATTGATGTTGCGGTTTAAGAAGGAAGATATTCCGTTTACAGTCGCGGTCATTGACATGGACTGGCATCTTGTCGATATTCCGGAAAAATACGGGAGCGGCTGGACGGGCTATACGTGGAACAAAGATTTGTTTCCCGATCCGGATGAATTCTTACGGTGGCTCCACGATAACGGCCTGAAAGTAACATTGAACGTACATCCCGCTGATGGTGTCCGCCCCCATGAAGAGATGTACGAAGATATGGCCAAAGAATTAGGTGTGAACTATGAAAATGAAGAACCGATCCCCTTTGATATAACGGATAAAAAGTTTCGCGAGGCATACTTCAAGTATCTCCACCACCCAGAAGAAAAAAGAGGGGTGGATTTCTGGTGGATCGACTGGCAGCAAGGGAAAATTAGCAAAACACCCGGACTGGATCCCCTCTGGCTTCTCAACTATTTCCATACCCGGGATCAGGAAAAACAGGGAAAACGCCCTTTGATTTTGTCGCGTTATGCCGGTGTTGGAAGTCATCGTTATCCGATTGGATTTTCTGGAGATACCGTGATTTCCTGGGATTCTTTACGTTTTCAACCTTATTTTACAGCGACAGCAACCAATATCGGTTACACCTGGTGGAGTCATGATATCGGTGGTCATTATCATGGCGTTCGTGATGATGAATTAAGCCTTCGCTGGATACAATTCGGTGTGTTCAGCCCGATCTTGCGCCTGCACAGTTCGAAAAATCCTTTCACCGGCAAAGAACCGTGGAATTATCCGGATCATATTGCGGCAATCATGAAAAAATATTTGCGCTTGCGCCATGCGTTCATACCGTATCTTTATACGATGAACTGGCGGACGCATCGTAATAACCACCCGTTAATTATGCCCGTTTACTACGAATATCCGCAAGAAGAAGCCGCCTATGAAGTACCGAATCAGTACTTCTTCGGTAGTGAACTGATGGTAGCGCCGGTGACGGAAAAAACGATTGCAGAACTAAAAATGGCTCCTGTTGATGTTTGGCTTCCGGAAGGACTCTGGTTCGATTTCTTTACAGGCAGAGTATATACGGGTGAAAAACGATTCCGTGTCTATCGTGATCTTCAGACGTTACCGGTATTCGCGAAAGCTGGAGCCATTATACCTATGGCAATAGTGGAACCCCATGACAATTCAATTACCAATCCAGAAAAATTGGAAGTTCTTGTCTTTCCAGGTGCTGCAAATGAGTTTGACCTATATGAAGATGATGGGGAATCATTGCGATATCAAAATGGTGAATATGCCCTGACCAAATTTTCCTTTGATCCGGAACAAAAAATGTTCACTGTATACCCAACCCGTGGTGCATTACATGTGATCCCGGAAAAAAGGTTGCTCAAACTTAAGTTCCGCGGTTTTAAAGAGATCGAGAATATGGAAGTTTACCGTGATGGAAAAGCGATTCCTATAACAAAAGAATACGATCCCACAACCGCGACGATCACAATAACAATTCCTGATCATGATCCCCGTACGAAATTAGAAGTATTCTTCGATACTGATGAACCGTTCGTCTATGAAAACGATATGGACAAGGAACGAATTTTCCATTTATTAATGCGTGCACAAATTTCTTATGATTTGAAAGAGAAGATTTACCGTATCGTCCAATTAGAGGATCCTCTTCGTATCATTAGTGAATTAAACCGTATGGATCTTGACGGTCATCTGTTCAGTGCTTTACTTGAATATTTGCTCGATTAAGAGAAACTAAATCTACGATAAGTACGGCCTTTAACAAGAAGGCAATCATTTGCCTCCGTAAAATTATTTTTAAAAGAGGTGTCCAGGAGTTTTTATTGATCAGTCTGGACTACCTCTATTCTCCTTTTTAACCATTTAAAAGGAAATTTTTTAACATGAAACGGAGCAAATAGATATACGATGTGATCACACACTCGTGATGGTTAAAAGAAATTTTTTCAAAATAAAAAACTACAGCAGCTGGCTGTAGTTTTTAAAACAACTGGTGTGATCACGGCGAAATCTATATTAGTGTTTACCATTTTCTCATTGGAGCTGAGGGTGATCCTGCTAGACCGCATCTGAAAGAATTTATTTTTAACGATAGTTGACGAACTGTAACTCTACCGGCAAGTCCGCCGCTTTCAAGGTGGCGATCACTTGTTGCAGGTCATCTTTACTTTTTCCCGAGACGCGGATCTGATCGCCCTGCACCTGGCTTTTTACTTTTAGTTTTGTATTTTTAATAATCGTGTTGATTTGTTTTGCCACATCCCGATCGATGCCCTGGACGAGCTGGACGCGCATGCGCACGTTGCCACCGGCAGCCGGTTCCAGTTTTCCGTATTTTAAGTTTTTGATCGGCACATTGCGGCGAATTAATTTGCTGAGGAGCACATCTTTGAGCTGGTTCATTTTAAATTCATCGTCAGAAATCATGATGATTTCTTCCCCATCGAGGGTGACTTCACTACTACTGCCTTTAAAGTCATAACGGTTTTGAATCTCTTTCTTTGTCTGCTGAATTGCGTTTGTTACTTCGTTTAAATCGACACGAGATACGATATCAAAAGAATTTTCTTTAGCCATCTTTTTCCTCCAAACGATCCATTCTTATCCCCATTATATTCCAATAGCCGCGATTTTACTAGAGGCGCCAGGTTTCATGCCTCTTTTTTTCTGTTAATTGGTCGTATACATCGAACAGGCAAACGAATAAGGTGGCGCCAATCGCGATAATTAAATTCTCTGTATGCTTGAAATGAAAGAAGATCCCGATCAAGTAAAAAACGATCATTCGGGCAATCGTTAAAAATATGAGAGCGAGGGCATTTTTGCCAATCAAAATTCTAAAACGACCTCAAAGACGTGATCAAACGTGAATAAATAGAGAAAAAAGCAGGGTGCGATCCAGAAAAGAGCGCGTCCTGAGATATGTAGTGAAAAAAGAGAATTCAACATTTTCGTTGAACCGACGAGTACGACAAAAAGAAAGGTGATGATCACCGTTATAAAAAGGGCCAAGACCAGGCCGATTCCGATACTGGCACCGACGAAACGCAAAATCCGGGTTTCTTTTCGATCCCGCTTTTCCGTTTTATAAATCCACGGGAAGAGCAAGGTAAAGGAAAGAAGAAAGATCATCAGTGCTAAAAAGATAATTTCCATCGCAATCCCCCCGAGAGATTTCGTAAAAATCCCGGGACAGATTTAATCTTTTCAAAATTATTTACGAGAAAATGAGAATATGTCTTCAATATCGTAACCGATTTTTTCATTGCCCGGAAAATAAAAAAGGAACTGCTTATTGCAGTCCCTGACAAATGGTTATAGATGGTGGGTCTTTTTCGAATACTGGAATTTGCCTGCTTCGCGATTTCGCTCACGCAGTTCATTTTTCTTTTCACGTTTCGCTTGTTTATCGACGGGCTTTTTATCGTCATCGGTAGTATGGGACAAAGGAATGTACCTCCATTTCCTTTAATGGTGAAATTCCATGCACGATTATTATTGTTGAAAGTCAATGGAGCTATTCATTTTTTCATTTAAAAAGAAAATGGCGATCGTTCCTGGACCGGAATGAGCTCCGATTGCCCCGCCGATCATATTGATGAAAAATGTTTGGCAATTATATGTTTCTTCCAGTAGTTGTTTATAGTGAAGGGCCATATCCTCGGCGTCCGCGTGACTGATTCCGATCACTTGTTTTTCAAGGTTCACACCTCTTTCACCGATGAGTTCCAGCATTCGTTTGACAAGCTTTTTATCTCCACGAATTTTCTCGAGCGGAATTAATTTCCCATTTTCAAGATTGATGATCGGTTTGATGTTCAAAAGTCCGCCGACGACAGCCGATGTTTTCGAGATGCGTCCTCCTCTTTGCAAATATTCAAGACTATCCACGGTGAATAGATGTTCCATATGTTCGGCCATAAATGTACATTCCTTGAGAATCGTCTCTTTATCCGCATCGTTTTTTATAAGATATGCGGCATGGCGGACGACAAGGCCAAGTCCGAGGGAAGCGCATTTGGTGTCGACGATGGTCAGATCGAAATCCGGATATTCTTCCTGTACTTGTTCACGGATGATACTTGCCGTGGAATAAGTTCCTGATAATTCCGAAGAAAAAGCAAAATAAATTGCCGTTTTCTTTTCTCGGGCAAGTTTACTGAACAGTTCTTTCAGCGTGTTAGGGGATGCTTGGGATGTTTTTGGAACGGCCCCTTTGCGCATGGCGTCGAAAACTTTTTTCGAGTCAATTGTCACCAAATCTTCAAATTCTTCTTCACCAATATGGACTTTTAATGGTATAAGTGAGATGTTATGTTCTTCCAGGAAAGATTTAGGTAAGTCCGAGCCACTATCCGTAATGAGTTGAATCGCTGTCATTGTATCCCTACTTTCTAGACTTAATCTTTCATCTAGTTTACATGTTTGGGACCTTTTCGACAATAGACGTATAGAAAAAATTGCAATGATTTAAACTGTTGTAATATCATTAATTGGTTCACAGCAAATAGAGGAGATCGACTGAAATGAGTAGTAGCAGCCTTTTTACAGAGAACCATTCTGTAAATCTTATTTGGAAAACCATAAAGCGCCTCTTTGTATTATTTTCGGGTGCTTTCCTATATGCCTTCGGGATGAATTTCTTTTTAGTGCCAGCAGATGTTTACGCCACCGGTTTTTCCGGTTTATCACAACTTTTGATGAAGATCTTACATCAATTCGATCTACCGATTTCCATGGGGACTTTATTAATTATCTTAAATATTCCCGTTTTATGGCTCGGATTAAGGAAAGTGGGGAGATCGTTTACCGTCTATAGTTTGATCAGTGTGGCGATGATGTCGCTGTTCTTGAATCTCATCCCTGTTCACTCTTTGTCCGATGATATTTTGTTAAACGCCGTTTTCGGAGGATGTATTTCCGCACTCGGTATCGGGCTGACCCTCCGTTACGGTTCATCGACGGGCGGGATGGATATCATCGCGGTCGTCCT
>CALKAK010000185.1 GCA_937983015.1 uncultured Bacillaceae bacterium
AAATTTCCCCATCTTCGGCGACGATTTTGTCAATAACTTGCGGTCGCATCATCTTACCATCGTTCGTGATCGCCGTCATCGCCTGAACAAGCTGTAAGGCGGTGGTTGATGTGGCCTGTCCAAAAGCGGTCGATACTTTATCGCGAGGATAATAGAAATTGATCACACCGCTTGCTTCATGATCAAGACCAATTCCCGTCGGTTGACCGAATTTGAATTTATCGAGATAGTTCCGAAAGGTTTCCGAACCCATCCGTTCTAATAAATAAGCCATGGCGACGTTGGATGACCGCTGAATCCCTTCCAGAAATGTGATCGTTCCCCAGCCAACGTAGTTATGATCGCGAATCGTTCCACCGCCATCAGGAACTTGATATTGTCCGGATGGAAACGTATCGTCTGGATGAAAGACACCTTCCTCTACCGCAGCGGCCAAGGTAAAAATCTTCATTGTTGAACCGGGTTCAAAGGCGGTTTCCACCACGATGTTTTGCCAATTATCCGTGATTCCTTCCAGGGTGTTCGGGTCGAAAGACGGACGTTGTGCCATTGCGTAAATTTCACCGGTCTTCGCATCAGCCACAATCCCCATCATCTTTCGCGGTCGGTATTCTTGCTCCACTTGATTCATCGCATCTTCCAGAAAAGTCTGGATTTTCTTATCGAGAGTCAAATACACATCGGCGCCATCTTTCGGTGGGGTCACATGGGTTTCTTTATGCGGCAAAATATACCCCCATAGATCACTTTGATATTCGATTTTTCCATCTTCTTCTTTCAAGTAAGTTTCCAGGGCTTTCTCCAGGCCGAGCTCGCCGACGAACTCTTCTTCCCCGTTTCCATTTTGGTCTTGATAGCGAGCAAAACCGATTAAATGGGAGGCGAAATCCCCGTTCGGATACGAACGTTTCGTTTCCCGGATAAAACGGATGCCCGGGAGTTGGTGTCGTTCGATCGCCCGTTTTTCTTCATATGTTAGATTCCGTCCCGCTTCACCGAATTCCACCTGCCATGGTCCTTCCCGGGTCAACCGTTCATAAATCGCATCTTTATCCATGTCGATATGCCGTGCTAAAATTTCCGCCGTTTTTTCCGGATCCACGACATGGTAGGGGCGGGAGGAATTTTCCGGTGTTGCTTTCGGACTGATCACGGCGACAAGGCGATAGCTAACCGTGTTGAAAGCGAGCAATTCCCCATTCCGGTCTAAAATGGAACCCCGTGTAGCATCCAGTATACGTTCTTTCGTATATTTCTGATCTGCATAACTGGCGAGAACCCGCCCTTCGGCTTCACCGGTGATCTGAATCGTGATAAAACGGGACGCTAAAGTAATAAAGAGCAGGGTAAATATTACGAATAATACCGCTGCCCCTTTATTCATATTCGCTCTTTTCTTATTCATTTCCCTGTACGACCCTTACCTTATCAGGATTCATCGAAAGTTCCTGTTTTTCCGCTTCTTCCATGAGGCGGTCATAACGACTCAGCTCATTCACCCGAGCTTCTAAATCTTCGATCTTGCGATGGTGCTCGTCGATTTCCCGTTCCACATTTTGGATGGTGGTATTGATTTCATAAAGAGTCGCTTGATTATGAATCATATGTATGGAAAAAAAACAGATAACGAAGCAAAAAAGAAGGAAAATGAACTTCTCCCCTTTGGTGATCGAAAGTCTCCGGTGCCGAACTTTCCTTACTTGTTTTCGCATAGGCTGCGTTTCATATTGTTCGAGGCTTTTCGCTAGATTGCTATGCATAACTTTCCCCCCTATGTCTCCTTCAATTTTTCGGCAATTCGTAACCTAGCAGATCGGGCCCTGTTGTTCCTTGCAATCTCCTCATCAGACGGCACGATCGGTTTCTTCGTGATCGTTTTCAATACCGGTTCGTACTCTTCAGGTATTACGGGTATCCCCGGTGGTAATGGCGGATGTGCACTGTATTCCTTGAAGATCGTTTTGACAATCCGATCTTCCAGCGAATGAAAAGAAATCACACAAATCCTGCCGCCGACTTTTAATAGATCTATACTTTTTCGTAACGATTCTTCTAGAACATGGAGTTCATCATTGACCGCAATCCGCAGTGCCTGGAATACGCGCCGAGCGGGATGCCCGCCTTTCCGGCGTGCCGGTGCCGGTATGACATCTTTTATGAGATTTACCAATTGTCCGGTCGTTTCGATTGGACGCTTCTTGCGTTCCTCTTCGATGCGCCGGGCGATCTGTTTGGAAAATTTTTCTTCACCATATTGAAAGAAAATCTTCACGAGTTTTTCATATGGCCATTCATTGACGATCGTTTTGGCGGTCAAGGTCGCCTGTTGATTCATCCGCATATCAAGAGGCGCATCATGATGATAACTAAATCCCCGCTCAGCTTCATCGAGCTGGGGGGAAGAAACACCTAGATCGTATAAAATACCGTCGACTTGATGAACATCGCGTTTTTCCAGTTCTTCTTTTATGTGAACAAAGTTTTGATGGATAATTTCGATTCGATCGCCAAAGGAGGCGAACTCTTTTTTTCCATGGGCGACAGCGGTTAAATCCTGATCGAAGGCGAATAATTTTCCCCCGCGTGCCAGGCGGTGTAAGATCTCCTTACTGTGGCCACCACGCCCGAAGGTACAATCGACGTAAATCCCTTCTGGACGAATATTGAGACCGGTGATCGTCTCATGAAGTAAAACTGGTTGATGCTCAGACATGAAATACTTCCCCTCTTATAACCCAGAATTAAAATCCGTATATATTACTCTTTCCTTAAAAATCAAAGTCAATCAGATTTTCCGCGATTTCATTGAATGATTCTTCCGATGCGGCGAAATATTCGTCCCAAATCGTTTCGCTCCAGATTTCAATCCGATTAGAAACGCCGACGATCACCGTTTCTTTCTCGATCTTTCCATACTCCAGAAGGGAGCGGGGAATATTGATCCGTCCTTGTTTATCTATTTCACATTCGGTAGCTCCTGAGAAGAAAAACCGTGCAAATGCGCGGGCATCTTTTTTCGTTACCGGGAGGGCTTTGATTTTTTCTTCGATCAATCGCCATTCGTTCATGGGATATCCGAATAAACAACGATCGAGACCGCGGGTAAGTACAAACGTATCCCCTAGACCATCCCGAAACTTCGCCGGAATGATCAAACGGCCTTTCGTATCGACGTTATGACGATATTCTCCCATGAACATGGCATACCCTCCACTTCTTACCACTAATTTACCACAATCCCCCACTTTTCTCCATACTTTTTTATAATAGAATTGTAAGATTGTTGAAATTCACACAAAAAAGTGAATTTACAGGACTTTTTGCCTCGTTTTTCCTTACTGAATTCTCCATTTCATGATGGAACGGCAGGGCTATGGCGTTATTCGGACAAAAAAATAAATCGCTTCCAAAGAAGCGAATTTTCGATCCAGTTCTGCAATTTTCTCATCCCCCATCCTCAAGTGGACATACTATTCGCGACATATACGATGATACCGGCTGTGAATAAAATAACATATAACAGAAAGAAAAAAAGAAAACAGGATCGCCATAAAAATTTGATCACGCGTGAATAGTTCATTGTGCCACGTAAAAACCGATGGATGAATAAAAAAGCGGTAATGAGTACGAAAACTACGGTGAAAACAGGAAAAAGCCAGTGTTTGTCCCAGATCGTCACAAGGAGAAAATGTACGGCTAACACAAAAAAGAATGTTGACAGATCCGCCGCGGTTTGAACGGATTTTAATAAGTGTTCACGGCGAAATCTACTGATCGTAAAAACGAGAAGAAAAAAGAGAATAGGGGAGAAAATAAATACGGCTAATACGGTTTTTAACAAAGTCGTCACTTGTACCCCACCCTTTTCAGCAAGGGAAATCCTTTTGTAACAGCTTCTATTTTAATCGATCACTAAGGGCATCCCCTTCAGGTTAAAGCGATGATGGTAGTTTAAAAACCTGGCAACCGTGAAAAGGACGAAATTATCCTTCAGTATCGGAATGTTCGTCATATTACTATAGTAACAAATTTCTGAGTAAGGGAAAAATATTTATTTTTGGCAATAAAAATGAGGCGGTTTTCCGCCCCGTACGATCACATCTTTTCATCATCATTCTTTTCGTCCTGCTGATCAACTAATTCATGATCACTTTTGGCCTCGGTTAATTTACGTGCTTTATCCATAATCGTAAGCAAGCCAAAATATTCCTTTTGCAATGTTTGATACTTTTTCTTTAACGATTCATATTCCTGCTCCAGATCTTTTAGTTTGTTCGCGAGTTCTTCTTGTTCCTGTTTACTGACGGACGACCGCTCGATTTCTTGCTCTTTTAATTGATATTCTTGTAAAAATGCGATCACATCTTGTAAAGTCAATTGTTTTCCCGATGTTGTCATTTCTGAAGAATGCCCTTGTCTAGTAATAAATCCCTGTGAAAAAGAGGGGGAGTTTTGTTTTTTCTTTAATTCTTTTCTTTGCTTTTTTGCCAGGTCAATTGCTGCTTTATATTGCTTACGAACGG
Organism: uncultured Bacillaceae bacterium; assembly: GCA_937983015.1. Lineage (GTDB taxonomy): Bacteria > Bacillota > Bacilli > Bacillales > Caldibacillaceae > CALGAD01. Next base: position 4,524 of record CALKAK010000185.1, read on the forward strand.
TAGAATTCCAGCGAAACCCGCAAGCAGCGGCGGTCCGGTTTAGCGCTTTCCCCACTTCCTCAAACGCTTTCAACTGCGTGCTACCTTCACGGATATGACGCAGGACAACTTCTGCAAGAAATAAATCTTCATCCTTCGTCCAGGCATCCTGGCGCACTGACGGCATCCTCTTCCCTCCCATCATGTGTTTTAGTTATATAAGATATATATGCAAGTAATAGAACGATAGACTACTTTTTCATCTATCAGCCGGTCCATTTTCATGGACAGGGAGGGAAGGAAATTACAAGAAATAAAAAAGAAGCCTATGTGACAGGCTCCTTATACTCGTTATACACGAATAACTTTACCATCTTTCGTTGTTTTGTAATAACCACATTCCGGGCAGGCACGGTGGGTTAATTTCATTTCCCCGCAATCCGGGCATTCCACCATCCCCGGTACACGTAATTTAATATGCGCACGACGCATGCGTTTTTTCGCTTTAGATGTTCTTCTCTTCGGTACTGCCATGTTCCCACCTCCTTAACGGGATTCATCCTGGTCTTCAAGCAATTGTTTTAATTTCGCTAGACGAGGATCGATGGTATCTTTTTTTAGCTCGCTTTCCGATGAGTAATATGTCCAACCTAGGCCGGATTTCTGCGAGCCGGGCATTTCATCATCTTCTCCAATAACTTGGAGGGGAATTTCTAACAAAATCAAATCTTCCACAACAGGGATTAAATCAATCGTCTCCCCTTCAATCAGGTTGACCTCATCATCCGTTTCCTCATCTTCATATAGAAACGTCTCTTTCGTACGAATATCAATCGGTAGGGTGACATCAGCCAGGGTTCGGGATGAGGGCAGAACGAGCTCACCGGTAATATGTAAATCGAAAATCACTTCTCGGGCATGAATTTCCGCTTTTCCACGAACCCGAATCGGCGACACATAACGGATTTCTGGGTCTCGTTCTTTTAGGGAATCGAGATTGATCGTTTCATCGATTGTCAGGCCTTGCGATTTTATTTTCTGTAATTGCGTCATTGACCATTTCATCGCCATCACCTCAGGGCAACAATGGTAATTATAGCCTTCAAAATTACGTTTGTCAATCTTTTCACGGTAACGGCTATTTTTTCCTAACGAAATGTCGTTTTGAAAGTCGGATTCGTGGCAACCTCCATTCACCCGTTCCCTTCGGAATGTTATGTTTATATTGATCGTGTCTATATCTATAATAGCATCATCATCTTCTTTTGATTTGATACATAACATGATAAAATTCGAGAAAAGGTTTACTTGCAGAGATATGATTCTCATAAGGAGGTCTTCCATATGCTGGCCGCAGGAATTGTCGTTGAATATAATCCGCTCCACAATGGCCATCTGTACCATATCCAGCAAACAAGGGAAAAAACCGGCGCGGACTGTCTGATCGCCGTGATGAGTGGGAATTTTTTGCAACGGGGTGAGCCTGCGCTCGTCGATAAATTCACCCGTACAAAAATGGCCCTAGCCGCAGGCGTCGATCTTGTAGTGGAATTGCCATATGCTTTTTCCACCCAACATGCAGAGATCTTTGCCCGTGGTGCGGTTGAAATTTTATCAGCCTTGAAATGTACCTATTTAGTATTCGGTAGTGAAGATGGGGATATCTCTCGTTTCGTCAATACGGCAAATCTACTCGCGCAATAAGGGGAAGAGATTAGCGCATTGCTTCCGC
>CALKAK010000186.1 GCA_937983015.1 uncultured Bacillaceae bacterium
CGGGAGCGCCCGGGTCGGTGATCATGTTTTCGCTCACCAGAAATCATTAAATGACGCCAGCCCCGTCTGGAAAAGTGATCGTATCGCCCCCTCTGGAAAGAAATAGTTTCGCGCAGGACTGGAAAGGATCATATTTTTGGGGAATGTGGTAGTATGGCTTCACTTTTCGCAGGGTATCTCGTATAATGAAATTGTAAAAATTAATAAGTAAGATTCATCTTCGGGGCAGGGTGGAATTCCCGACCGGCGGTAATGAGGCGAATGCCTTTAGCCCGCGAGCCTGGTAACAGGCAGGATTTTGGTGAGATTCCAAAGCCGACAGTGAAAGTCTGGATGGGAGAAGATGAAGGTTTCGTATCATGCGGGATTCGTATGCTTATTTCCCACGTAAACAAGCCCCCGAAATGTTTTCGGGGGCTCATTTAATTTGCCGAAACCGATCTTCTCTCTTCTTTCTCGGATGGATGAATCGCAAGGAGGAGAGAGTGGAGATGAAACAAACTAAAGTCAGTCGTTATGTTGTTATCGGGATGCTCAGCGCTGTCAGCTATGTACTGATGCTGCTCGATTTCCCTTTACCGGGTTTCCCGTCATTTTTAAAAATCGATTTCAGTGATATACCGGCATTACTCGGTGCCATTATTATGGGACCGGGAACCGGGGTACTCATTGAGTTATTCAAAAATATAATCCATGTACTGACAACCGGGAGTGAAACCGGTGTTCCGGTGGGACATCTTGCGAATTTTGCCACGGGAACCACGTTCATATTAACTGCATATTTCATTTACAGTCATGTCAAATCGAAAAAAGGTTTGACAATGGGACTTGCCGCAGCAACAGTAGTGACAGCATTAACGATGACGATCTTGAACTATCTAGTCTTTATCCCGCTTTATGCGAAATTCATGAATTTTGAATTACCGAAAACGCTCGTGATCACGGCAATCCTGCCTTTTAATTTGCTAAAAGGAATCATTTTATCTAGCGTCTTTTTCCTCTTGTTTTTGCGGTTACAAACCTGGATCAGCAAGCAGGAAATTCGTTTTAAACAAGTTTAATATTAAAGAAAGACTCCGGGCATGGGCACGGAGTCTTTTTTCTTTTAATGTCATTTACTCGTATTTATCAGGATCCCCGTCAAAAGGGCTTTCCGCAATCCGGATCGATTCACTCGGGCAAAATTCATAAGCATCGAGTAGATCATCTTCCAGTTCTTCAGGCACTTCTTTCGTGCCTGTGTTGTTGTCAAGAATACAATAAGCAATCCCATCGTCATCATAATCGAAGATGTCCGGGGCACTTGCCGCACAAGCTCCACAGGCTATACATGTATCTTTATCAACAATTGTGAACTTAGGCACACAAACCCCTCCAAAAAAAATGCAGTTGATCACATTATTAATATTTTAAACTTTGCCGGGGTGTTTTGCAATGAAAGATTGTGAACTATTTCCTAAATATTTCCGGAAGTTTTCATGTCAACGAAAGGAAAACATGCTAAAATGGGATTTAGGTGATTTTGTCCATGTTCGTCGAAACGGTCGTTCTTGCTTGTATTGATCGGTTCCAGGGAGAACGCACGGTCAATGCGATCTATTATTTGCTCGCGGGAAAAATGTCCGCCCAAACGATCCAGGATGTTGCCTGGTTTGAGTTGCGTCCTTATTTTAATCTTTTTCCGGGGCTTAGAAAAAGTGAATTTGCGGAAATTTTACAATTTTTACATAAACAAAAATGGATCACGCTGGATCGGAAAATCGCCCGGATAACAGAGCAGGGGGAAAACATTTGCCGTATTGAGTTTCAACGTTTTCCGCTGCCACCGCATTTTAACGGGTATCGGTTCCATAAGATTGATGAAAAATTCTGGAGCCGCCTCAGTCTAATCGTGCAAATTTTTTCCCACTGGGCTCATGATGAAACTGGCTTTTTACCCGTAGAACGAGATCCAGATACACAGTGGATGGTGAAGAAGTGGCTTTTCGCTTTAGGAAAAACACGGTCGAGACAAGAGTTGATCAAAGATTGTTACAAAGAATTGATTAGCTTATTAAAGATGGTAAACCATGAAGGTCTAAATCCGAATCTATTGGTTTACCGGCTATCAGGTTACCGCAAGCCCGGTCTTACTTTTCGCCAGCTTGCTGAACGTTTGGACATTGATGAGCCCTACATCCGTGTTCTTTTTCGCGCCATTTTGCACGGGATGATTCTTTTAATCAGAAAATATCCAAAGCAATTTCCACTATTCGCATCATTGGTAAGAGACTTACAACAACCGCTCAAGTTAACACGCTCCACGGCTCGTACATACGATTTATTGAAAGCAGGGAAAAATGTTACGGAAATCGCCCGCTTGAGACAACTTAAACCGAGCACAATTCAGGACCATGTGGTGGAAATCGCCTTAATGGATCCCGATTTTTCAATCGACCCCTTTGTCAGTTCACCCTTGCAGGAAAAGATTCGCAATGTCCTGCAAAATACGCGGAGCAGGAAATTACGCCTGATCAAGGGATACGTTCCCGAAGCGGATTATTTTTCGATCCGGCTCGTCCTTGCCTCCCGGTTTAAATCACCGGAAAAGAATACATGAAAGTTGTGGTGATCGTGTGAATTTGGAACAAATCCTCTTCGACAGATTTTCTTATCGTTCCTTCCGCCCGGGACAAAAAGAGGTGATTGAATCCGTAATGAATGGACACGATACACTGGCGGTACTTCCGACGGGAAGCGGGAAATCCCTTTGCTATCAATTACCCGGGATTATCCGTAAAGGAACGACGCTGATCGTATCACCATTACTATCCCTCATGCAAGATCAGGTGGAACAATTGAAGATGAAAGGCGAAAAAAGAGTTGTAGCTCTGAATTCCTTTCTTTCATTTTCCGAACGAAACCGGGTATTGAACCATATTACGGATTACAAATTTATTTATGTTTCACCAGAGATGTTGCAAAATGAACAAATTTTAGAGGCATTGAAAAGACTGACGATATCCCTTTTTGTCGTCGATGAAGCCCATTGCATTTCGCAATGGGGCTATGATTTTCGACCAGACTATTTGAGCCTCGGTACCATCCGTCAGTACCTCGGTGATCCCCAGGTTCTCGCCTTGACCGCCACGGCAAGACGAAAAGTTCGTGACGATATCAAAAAGCAATTACGGATCCGTAAAGGAAAGGAATTTATTTTCTCAATTGACCGCCCGAACATCGCCATCATCGTGGAAAAACTAAAAGACCAGCGGAAAAAGCAAGAGCGGCTTATAGAACTTGTCAAACTTTTGCAAGGACCGGGAGTAATATATTTTTCTAGCAAGAAAATGGCCGACCAATACGCGAACATATTTCAAGAAGAAGGTTTACGCGCGGCAAGTTATCATTCGGAAATTGACCAGGAGCAGCGGATCTTACTGCAACAACAATTTTTGTACGGAGAACTGGAGTTGATATGCGCAACAAGCGCCTTCGGTATGGGCGTGAATAAAGAGGATATTCGTTACTGTATTCATTACCATCCTCCGGTGGACCTGGAATCGTATTTCCAGGAAATAGGCCGGGCCGGTCGCGATGGGAAAAACAGCGTGGCGATTATGCTATACAGTCCTGATGATATTTATATACAAAGACGATTGATCACGGGTGAACTGCCCGATGATGAGCAAATTAAACAGTATGTCCATTGGAAAATGAATGTTTTACAACAATGGGGCGAAAATAAAAACACGAATGCCCCCGAAGAAATCCCAACTGGTTTCACGGAAACACAATGGCGACTTCTTGAAAAATTTTCACGAAATATCAACGATTCGCATCATTTTGTTAAGGAAATGACATCTTTTGTTACAGAACGGCTCGCTATTAAAAGTAAATTGTTGCAGGAATTAACCGCGTGGATTCATGCCCCCGGCTGCCGCAGGGAGAATTTGTTGCATTATTTTGAGGAACCTATAGAAAAACACGTGATTTCCTGTTGTGATATCTGTGGTGTAGATTTGTCATTATATTATCTAAAAGAAAAGCGTCAGGCGATGTCCGGGGAATTTGACTGGAAAAAACATTTGGCGAAATTATTCAATCAAAATGAATAGTCAAAAAAGCCTTCCAATAATCTATAATGGTTGTAGCGGGAGCTTCTTACGTAAACAGGCTTAATCAGGCTAATATGGATCATACATTTTCTCATAATACATAGAAAATTATCAGGAAAGCGGGGAGCAGTTATTATGGTGAGAAAATCATTTTCAGATGATGAATTTGAACAAATGATGGTCTCCCATCTTCCGCCACGCAGTGTCGTTCATAAAAGAAAAAGACGCTCCCGGAAAAAAAAGCGCCTGAACGATCAAAGGGTTGCACGGCGCGATGGTCATAACCGTTCTACTAATCAAGAAGTTAAAGCCGAGGGAAGGAGTGCGCCTTTAAGTTTGTCCCGTGTTGCGAGAAGGTATGGCAAGAAAGAGTTGATAAATATTGCCAAGAGCTTGGAAGAAGAAGGCATAACCGATGAGTACCCGTTCGGTGAAGAAAAAGAAGAAGGTCTTTCCCGGTTAGAAAAAAGAAAACAAGTTGAGAGGGAAAGTAAGGAACAGCGCATTAAATTGGTAACCATTCGCTTACTGACTTTCCTTTTTATCTTGCTCCCCTTAGCGATGATCATCACTTTCTTTTATTTGCAAAATAACGGCCGCTCGGTCAAACTACCCGTCGAAGGAAACGAGCCCGATAGTTTCGAACAAGTCGAAATTGAAAATAAACCATGACGGCTTTCCTTCGTATATGAATATTTCTCGTCCCCATTTCGTATTTTTGTACTAGCCAAAAAAAGAAGAAATGAGGGAAGTCGGATGGATGAGGATATAAAAAATTTAGGTGATTGGACCGATGAAGCGACGAAACAAATGCTTTACGGTGTGATCAAAAGAAAGATCAAATTCGATCAGCTATACCGGTTCCATCTGATCATCATGTGGCTAACGCTCGGAGTTTTATTATTATTTATTTATTATGTCTACCAGACGGTGATATTACCTTATAGTGGTTCATTTGACCGGATGTTCAGCGCTTTTGTGAATCATGAACTCAATGTATATCTTCTCGTCTTTACCGCCGGTCTATTCGGTTATATGAATTTGTTAAAATATCAAGTAGATAAAGCCGAAAAAGAATTTCATGCTCTTCGTTGTGAGATCATTGACAAAAGTCCGGATTTATGGGCGAGCCCGGAAGCCTGGAAAAAACGACACATCGTTTTCGCTCTGCTGAAAGAAAAGTACGATATCAATCTTTATCATGAAAATAAATAAAATGGGAATAACAGATGGGTCTTATTTTTCCTGCCCTTCACTAACAGAAGGCTGCCACATAAAATAATCAAAAGTGTTCTAAAGATCCTTTGATGTCTCATCGAGCGGTCGAATCGTGAGGGGGGTGGCGGTGAGCGCGTGGGATTTTCGACCGTCGGTTCTGAAAGAAGATTTTGTCACGAGAAGTTGATCTAGAAAATCTTGAATTTGTACTTTTATCCACCCGGAGTTTTTGCAATCATCGAAAAATTGTCGCCGAATTACAAAAAACACTATTTTTCTTGCATTCTAAAAATTTAGTTATATACTAGAGATGAGAACTCATTGAAATGATCGGGAGGTTATCTAATGATTACCCAGAAGGGTGCAGATAAAAAAAGTACAACATCGCCTGAAGAGGATTTACTAGCATCCACCCAGGCGATCATCAAAGAAGCACTAGAAAAATTAGGGTACCCGGAAGAAGTTTATGAACTGTTAAAAGAGCCATTGCGTACATTAACGGTGCGAATTCCCGTACGGATGGATGATGGCAAGGTTAAAGTCTTTACCGGGTACCGGGTCCAGCATAATGACGCAGTTGGACCAACAAAAGGTGGAATTCGTTTTCATCCTAATGTCGATGTAAACGAGATGAAAGCGCTCGCAATATGGATGAGTTTAAAATGTGGAATCGTTGATCTTCCTTATGGTGGGGCAAAAGGTGCGGTTGTCTGTGATCCGCGCACGATGTCTTTTCGGGAGCTCGAGGCGCTTAGCCGTGGTTACGTCCGGGCGGTTAGCCAGATCGTAGGACCAACAAAGGATATCCCTGCACCTGATGTCTTTACCAATTCGCAAATCATGGCCTGGATGATGGATGAATATAGCCGTATCGATGAATTTAACTCTCCCGGTTTTATCACCGGTAAGCCGCTCGTTTTGGGTGGTTCGCATGGTCGTGACCGTTCTACCGCCAAAGGTGTGGCGATCTGCATCCGTGAGGCTGCGAAAAAGGTCGGGATCGATATCAAAGGAGCCCGTGTGATCGTCCAGGGATTCGGGAATGCGGGTGGATTCTTAGCCAAGTTCATGCATGATGCCGGGGCAAAAGTCATCGCGATTTCCGATGTTCATGGTGCCCTCTATGATCCAGATGGCCTGGATATCGATTATTTACTTGATCGTCGCGACAGTTTCGGAACGGTGACGAATTTGTTTAAGGATACGATCACGAATAAAGAAATGTTTGAACTCGACTGTGATATATTGGTTCCGGCCGCGGTACAAAATCAGATCACCGCGGAAAACGCACCTAATATTAAAGCAAAAGTGGTCGTCGAAGCGGCCAATGGTCCCACTACCTTGGAGGCAACCAAGATTCTCACGGAACGGGGGATCTTGATCGTACCGGATGTTCTTGCCTCTGCAGGTGGTGTAACCGTATCCTACTTTGAATGGGTACAGAATAATTCTGGTTATTACTGGTCGGAAGAAGAGATCGATAGAAAACTGGAAGAAACGATGGTGAAAGCATTCGATAATGTTTATAATATGGCCCAATCCCGCAAAGTGAATATGCGACTTGCCGCGTACATGGTCGGGATTAGAAAAATGGCCGAAGCATGCCGTTTCCGTGGCTGGGTTTAAAAAAATCGGATCTATAATTTTTGGTGTTGGTGACTAAAAACCGACACCATTTTTTAACAAA
>CALKAK010000187.1 GCA_937983015.1 uncultured Bacillaceae bacterium
GGGGTTGAAAGATGTCAACAAATTTAGTTGGCAATACTTTAAGCGAAATATGTTTTTATCATTAATGGCCCTTGATGCATGTGAAGTGCGAAATTATAGCCATACTCTTTATCCATAATAGCTAGAGTAGATCATATCCAGGGAAAATATTGGAAAATCATCTGGAAAATCTTCCCATTTATTGATTTTGCTTTCATCTAGCATTTGCTATAATAATTTCTAGTGTTCTTATTGAAAATGGTCCAGTGTATGACTAAGATCAATTTCCACTATAGAAAAGGATGACCAGCATGCAAGCGTACTTGTTTTTATTTTTACTTCTAGCCGCCGGTTGGGTGGTACAAAATAAATCTTTAATTTATTCGGTAATTTTCTTATTGGTGATCAAAACGTTTTTCCATAATGAAAAATTATTTGCTTTTATTGAAGATAAAGGGATTAATCTCGGGGTTACAGTCATTACTGTGGCCGTATTAATGCCGATAGCGACTGGTGAGATCGGTTTCAAAGATCTACTTGATGCGTTTAAATCACCCTATGCCTGGATTGCCATGGGTTCAGGTGTGCTTGTCGCGTTGCTCGCAAAAAATGGCGTTGTGCTCTTAGAACAAGATCCGCACCTCACGACCGCGCTCGTTCTCGGGACGATTTTTGCTGTCACTTTCTTAAAAGGGGTCGCCGTCGGTCCTTTAATCGGCGCTGGTATCGCTTGGGTTGTAATGAAGGTTTTCGGGCTTGTCTAGAAGGATAAACAATAAAATATAAGTAGAAATCCGGGAATCACTGCCTGCAAGGCACCCCGGGTTTTTTTATGGGTATTTTTATATAAGAATCGCGCTTAGTCGGGTAATGGATTTGCCCGTAGAAGAAAAGAAATAGCGTTTGTATAGGTAAGAATAGAAGGAAGCAAAGGAGGAGATTTCATGGAGGAAAGATGCATTGTCTGCGGGAATGTGATCGGTTTAGAAAAGAGGGTGAATATAGCCGGGGAAGTTTTTTGTTCGGACCGTTGTTATGAGAAGCATAATCATGCTGTGGATGATTTTTCTCATCCATACATCGACGATTATGACATGATCCGTTTAGAGTACATCTGGTGGATGGAAAATTTCGAAAACGAACTGTATAGGGGTTATGAAACCGGTGAACCGGAAAAAGAAGAACTTCTGGAAGACCTTGACGTGTTGTTTGATGAATTTTACGACTACTATCGCTTGGAGGGGGAGGATGGTATTTTTTCACAAGAAATTTACCGTTATTTGCTAGAGTTAGAAGATTTGCGGAAAACGATTGAGAAATGGGAGCCGGAGACCAATTACGAAGTCTGTAAAAACGATTAGGATAGTTTTCATTTTGTTGAAAACAACTAATATATTCATATGAATTTTTTGCATGGGGGGATTACATGAGTGAAGTAGGAAACTTTTAAATCTATAAATGTTATGTAGTTTTAACATTATTGGTTCATCTTCAACGAAATCTTGTATCAACCATTTAATAAAAAAATCACGCATAATTAAGATATGCAGGGATCAAGAATAAAGAAATGGCAATCCCTGCTAAATTTTTTAGCATAGTGGCCTAAAAAATTATTCATCAAAAATATATAAAGGAAGCTGGAAAAAGTAGAGGATATTTCAACATTGATCATTTAAAAACACTTCTTTTAATCAATGATGAAAAATGGCTTTTAAAACTAAGTAGTTGTTTAATTTATAATGAGATAATCTGCATCCTTTAACCTTGTAACTTGACAGTTTTCTTTTTTTCAAATTCCTGGAGCCGGGTTTCGATGGATTAATTCGTTGAATCTCGAAATAAATCCTCGCGATCATAATGAGGAAATACGATTTTTTCTGTTAAGTTTAAGGCGGAAAAGTCATTCATTTGCACGAAATTTAATTGAGGTGTGAAATAGTGAACGAGTTTTATATACGGTCCAACAATCACTGCACCCGCACTTACTCCCTCGATGACGGTGTTTTTCATTGCTATTTGGCGAATGATTTGGCCCGATCGGCTTTTTTTCATGTGATGTAACAAATAAAAAGGATTCCCGCCGTTGATATAAATAATATCTTTGTCGATAAGCGAATCCGGGGATTCCAGCTCTACATCGATGAAATCGAGATTTCGAAAGCCCATCTCGAAGAAATCTTGTTTGGCTTTCTGGGCAAAGGGGTTATCTTCTTTTAATGGAAAAGCGGCGTGATGATTGCCACCTTATGTTCCTCAGGTGTACAGGTGATGAGCTGCAAAAATTTCTCCTTAATTTCCTCCGTATAAAATCCGCATGACGTGAGCAGTAATTACATACGATCCCCTCATTCAACAAGCAGTTTCCGGGAAAAACCTTTCCTGCTGTTAGCCGATATCGACCGACTCGTTTAATGACCAGCACGATTTTAAAATGCTTAATGCGGTCAAATAACTCGTTTTTGGATTGCTAGGCAACGGGTGATTTTGCAAGGAGATTTCCATTTTGCCAAAATCTCCGATATCCTGGATTGTATGAATATTTTGTTTGACTTTGGGATCCGCAATAATGCGTACCATCGTTTTCTCCACACCTAATCCTGCTAGCGAAAGGGTGATGGCAACGTTTATATTTTGCGGGAATCGTTGTATTGCCTCTTTCGCCGTCCCTTCAAAGAGAACGGTTTCCTCGTCCGTATTCGTACCTAGCGCTTGTGCTGGTTTTCTCGTCAGTAAAGTAACCGATTCAAGACCGCCTGTGATATTCGCCGCCTGGATGACATCCAAGCCACCGATAGCACCAGCGGGTAAGTAAAGTTTTGTTTTATTCATCTTTGTTATTTCTGCGAGTTTATTAAAAAATGTATGGTCGACGAGGGCACCGATACTGACGACGATCATATCTTTTTTCTGCAAGATCTTTGGTGCATAGTGATAAACGGCATCCACCGTTGCACATTCTACCACCAGATCAACTGGGGAATGTAAGAACGTACCCAGATCGAAATAGGCCTCGCAATGATAGGTTTTCGAAAGCTCTGCCAGTTTCTTCCGAGCGTGCTCCCGTTCATCTAAAATGCTGGTAATAGAAAATCCGGGGAGTGTTTGTTGCATATTGAGAGCTTTTAATAAATAGCGCCCTAAATTTCCGCTCCCGATTAAACTGATATTCATAACTTACTTCCCTTTCGTGTAAATTTTATAACAATTATAACATTTCACGAATGAATTGCGGATGAAAGATGACTGGAAATTCATGTGGAAAACGGAAGAAAATATTGGTTTTTCCAAACGTTTATCTCCAAATATTAACCCTTGCCCGTATTTCAAGAAAAAATGGGTTTACGTGAGCGGCGAATATTTGCCCGATACATGACAAGCATTTTTGTTCGGGAACAAAAGCAAGTCGTTGGTATGCTTCAATTTTCAGGGTTAAAAACTTTCGATGGTAAAATATAGAAGTCATCCACCATGAGCGTAGCTTGCGCCAGGGGAAAGGCTTTTTTTACTGACAATTCCCTTGTCTTAAATTTAGGTATTCTTTGTTAACTGAATTTACGGTAATAAAACCAGGCCGAATAACCCCCGGGCACGGCTATCCAGGAAAAGATGCCAATTTTAATAAAGGTTTCCGGCTTACCTGTCAAGCCTCCGATCAGGACGAGAACAATTAAAGGGAAGGTGATAGAACCCAAAAGTCTGTGCGCGATATTCCAAGTATCTTCATCGCGAATCGTCCACAGGAGTCTCAGTCCAATGAAACGGTTGAAGGGGATGTTCGGCGCAGCAATCCCGATCGCCGCCATAACGAGGATGACAATGGCGGTGCCAAGCAGACTGTTTTGTTCAAGACCCTTGATGGTTGGCTGCCAGCTGATTATGACAAAACATAAAACTAAAAAAAGGGAAAAGCGGTTCAGCCTTCGAGTCCTTCTCACTTTTTCATAATCGGCCGGAAAGTCCAGTGAACGCAGGGATTGATATATCAATAAGAATTAGAGCGATGACCGCTAAAAGACCGATTATCAATCCTTTTTTAAACGTGTTTTCAATAAAGAAGCCGCATCCCAAAATAACTAAGGAATTTGTGAAAAAACTAGCCTGTATCCAGCCAAAATTCTTTTTCATAAGCAACCTTCTTTCGCTTTTCGATATTGATGGCTGATGTTTTCTCTTTATTTGTACTCTATTGAACATACGACTACATATTGCCCTTCACGTAGTAAACCGATGGTTGGTTTTACGGTATGATTAAAAGATTCGTAACGAGGATTGACTTGTATGTAAATACAGTTTAATTATGTTGAAACGATATTTTCCACGCGAAGTTCCCCCCGGGGTCCATCCAGTCAATAAATAAGAACTACCAACAATAATACTCTCAGTTACTTTGGAGAAAGCCCAGGTAACTAGCGCCTTTTGCGAAAGAGGAAATGAAAACCTTTACAAACATTCTCTATTTTTGTAATATTTTGATAAAACATAAAGGCAAGTAATTCCACTCATTGGAGGATTATGTGAACAATGGAGCGGAATATAGAACTTTATTTACGGAAGAGAAAGAGGATGCAAATCATCCTTTTATCGATATCATTACTCTTCTATTTTTTGCTCCCTTTATCGCTGATATTTATACCTGATGTCATGAATCAACCGAGCTTTTTTTACAAGATGCCCCGGACGTGGTTATATGCGATCTTGCAAATCCCCATGACCTGGGTATTTGTCGGCATCTATCATATAATGGTCACGCGCTTGGAGCGATTGATGCGTAAGGAGGAGCTCCAATGAACCCGACGTATTTTTTATTCTTGCTCTACATAATCGTCTGCACGTTGATCATCACGTACTGGGCGGCCAAGCGAACAAAAACGACACCGCGCTTTTATGTTGCCGCCGGAAAATTAACCGGTTATCAAAACGGGATGGCCATTGCCGGGGATTTTATCAGCGCCGCTTCCTTTCTTGGCATAATCGGTATGGTTGCACTACGGGGATACGATGGCTTTTTATATTCGATCGGGTTTTTGGTTTCCTACATCGTTGTCTTGTTTTTGATCGCCGAACCGATTCACCGTCTCGGAAAATATTCCCTAGGGGATGTCGTTTGCGCACGCTTTCCCGACCGCAATATGCGTTTGATGATGGCCCTTGGAACAGTAATTATTTCCATATTTTACATGATACCCCAACTTGTCGCTTCAGGATTCTTACTGCGGCTTTTACTGAATCTAGATTATTCTTTCTCGGTGTTGATCGTCGGAATATTGATGACCATCTATGTCGTCACCGGTGGGATGATCGCCACCTCCTGGGTACAGATTGTGAAAACCGTTCTTTTGATGTCCGGTACATTTCTCCTCACCTTGATTGTGTTCTCACATTTTAATTGGAATGTGGAATATTTGATTGAAAAAGTAAAAGAAGGAACCCCATTTGGCAAGGATTTTTTCCTCCCGGGCCATCTGTTTGCCAATCCCGTTGAATTTTTGTCACTGCAATTATCCCTTGTGCTCGGTACAGCAGGGTTACCGCATATATTGATCCGCTTGTTTACAGTAAGGAATACGTTTCAAGTTCGCCGGTCATTAATCAGTTCCACCTGGATCATCGGCAGTTTCTATTCCATGACATTATTATTAGGTTTCGGTACCGTGGCGCTTCTCGGTCATGAGCAATTGAATGCACTCGATCCGACGGGGAATATTGCGGCCCCTTTGTTGGCCTATACTGTTGGGGGAGATTTTCTGTTAGCATTTATTGCCGCGATCGCCTTTACGACGATCATCGCCGTCGTTGCAGGGTTGGTGATCGCTGCGACTACTGCTTTTTCGCATGATATTGTCCACCATATTTGGAAAAAGGGTCGCTCGACCGAGAAAGAACAATTACGAGCAGCGCGCTTATCTGCCCTAGCGATTGGGATGATTTCCACCCTCTTCGCCTTGAGTCTAGAAACGATCAATGTGACATTCCTCGTTTCCATCACTTTTATCGTTGCAGCATCGAGTATTTTCCCGGTTTTACTATTAACGATTTACTGGAAAAGATTTACAAAAATAGGTGCATTCACAGGTTTTGCCACGGGACTTTTAAGCTCCTTGCTCCTCGTTATTTTCGGACCGCATGTGATGAACCCGATCGATGGCTGGATCCGCGAGGAACCCCTGTTTTCCCTGTACAATCCCGGGATTATTTCCATTCCGCTCGGCTTTTGCGGGGCCATAGCCGGCTCATTGTTATCGCGAAAAAGGTCGGCAAATGAATTTGAACGATTTTTCGCACGCGCCCAGCTCGGAGTAGATGCAGGGAGAGATGGCAAATGGAAAGTTTGACGATCACATTGTTTGAGCGCTTGGGAATCCTTCTTGTCATCGCCTTCGTCATGACACGTACACCGGGTTTTAAATCGTTATTGTATCGCAGATACAGTGTGAAAATGTCGCTTGTTCACGCTTGCGTTTTTGGTTTATTTGGCATCGGGGCGACGATGGTGGGGATCATCATTGAACCAGGGGGAACGGTGAAGCACGATCTGATTCTCTTTCCTGTGAGTTCAGATCAATTTGTTGTCAGTTTAAGTCTAGTTGCTATCGTTATTGCCGGTCTTTTAGGTGGACCAGTGCTTGGATTTTTGGCCGGCCTTATTGCCGGGAGCCATTTATTGTTTTTAGGTGGTCTCGGCTCTTTAGCCAATGGTTTTGTGAACCCGATAACGGGACTTTTGGCCGGACTCACTGCACGATTTTTTTCCAATGAACGGGTTATTTCTGCTTTAAAGGCTTTGTTCATCGGAGTTTTCCCACCGATTCTTCATATGCAGTTGATGTTAATTTTATATACGGATCAGGCCGTGGCTATGGTGAATATGATCGGACTTCCGCTCGTATTATCCAATAGCACGGCAATCGCTATTTTCACCGCCATGATCGGTGTCGTCTTACGAGAACAAGAGAATGAGGCGGCCCTTGCTTCTAAACAGGCCCTGACGATCGCAAAAGAAGCGCTACCTTTTTTGAAAAAAGATGCGCCGGTTGATGTGGCGAGGGGGATCGCCGATTTGTTATTCAGCCGGTTGAAGCCAGCGGCGGTGGCGGTATCTGATGAAAGGGAGGTTCTTGCCTATAAGGGGGTAGGGGGTGATCATCATTTAATCGGTGATCCCATTCAGGCACCGCTAGCCCTCCAGGCCATTCGCGAGAAAAAAATGCAGGTCGCCTATATTAAAGGGGATTTAAATTGTTCGTATCATACGTGTCCCCTGGAAGCGGCCATTTACATTCCAGTGGAAGAGGATCATCAGGTAAGTTTTTTGATCACGCTATATTTTCGGAAGCCGGAACATATCTCACCGGTGGAACTGATGATGGCTCAGGGGCTCGGACAATTCATGTCCGATCAATTAAACATGCTCGCTGCCGAGAAATTGAAAAGCCATATTCGCGATACAAAACTGCGCAATTTACAGGCCCAGATCAATCCCCATTTCCTTTTTAACACCTTGCAATTGATCGCCGGTCTGATCCGTGAAAATCCGGAAAGTGCCCGTCACACCACCTTGCAACTCGCCAGTTACATGCGGTTCAATTTACGCCTTTTATCAAAATCTCTCGTCGAACTGGAAAAAGAGGTGGAGCATGCAGAAGCGTATACCGCCATCATCCAGGAACGCTTTAAAGGCCGTTTGACGATCACATTCAAGCGTCCACAAGATCTCGCCAATATATTTATTCCACCGGCAACGATCCAACCGCTTATTGAAAACGCCGTTCAGCATGGCTTAAAAAATGTTATTCATAATGCCAGGGTTGAGGTAGTAATCGAGAAAAAGAGTGGCCGGGTCGACTTTATCGTGCGGGATAACGGTCAAGGTTTTCCCGAGAAGATTCTACCGTTCGTCGGTAAACAACCGATCACTGAGAGTGCAAAAGGAGGAACCGGGATCTATAATGTAAACCAGCGTTTAATTCAACTTTTAGGGGAGAATAGTCAGCTTAAAATCCGTAATTTGCCTGAAGGGGGAAGTGAGGTCCGTTTTTCCATCATGATTCCACAAAAAGTGCGAGAAGGGAGGATGAGTGGATGAAGATCCGTGCCATGATCGCAGAGGATGAACAAATGGCGAGAAAAGAATTAGAGTATCTTTTACAAGATGAAAAGGATGTGATCATCACTCCCCATGCCGAAACGGGGGAACAAACGATCGAACTATATCTAACCCATCGTCCTGATGTAATTTTTCTTGATGTGGAAATGCCGGGATTATCGGGGATTGAGGCATCCCGGCAGATCATAAAAGAAGCAGGAGTACAAGCGCCTTTATTCGTTTTCACGACCGCTTATGATGAGGATCCCTGCGATATCCCTTGCAGAATATGACTCCTGCTTCAGCATTTCCCCCGGCGGTTCCCCTGTCACCTTATGGTACTTAACCTGTCGTGCGTACCAGTTTTCAAAGCTCTCGATCACGACCCGCA
>CALKAK010000188.1 GCA_937983015.1 uncultured Bacillaceae bacterium
AGTATGTCAAAAAATGGGAGTACGTTTCAGTAGTTGAAACAGATGTAATTTCTTCCGCTGTTGGCGTTTTTTTTCATTCGATTTTTTTGATATATTTTCATGGCCAAAGCGATAGAACAGTAAATATTCCGGTAAAATGCAAATATTTCCTACCTTAATCAGTTGCGACCATAATTGATAATCCTGGGCGACAAAATAGTCTTCGTCATACCTCAATTGATATTTATCCAGTGTCTCTTTTCTCATTATGACTGACGGATTGGCAATCGGGTTATAAAATAAGAGCATCAGCTTCAATTCCTCCGGCTGGATAAACGGGACCGCCACTTTTTTCTTTCTATTCTCGCTAAATTGTACATAAAATGTCCCTGCTACATCGATAGCGGGATGATTCTCTAAATAGGCAACCTGTCGTTCAATTCGTTCGGGATGGGAGATATCATCGGAATCCATGATGGCGAGGTACTTTCCTCTCGCTTCCTTAAGGCCCACATTTCTCGTAAAAGGAATTCCCCGGTTCTGGTCGTTTTTGATGAGTCGGATTCGCGGATCGGCAAATGTTTCAATAATCTCAATCGAATGATCAGTCGAGCCATCATCGACAATAAGAAGCTCCAGATTGCGATACGTTTGCCGCAAAATACTTTCAATGGCTTCAACTAAATATTTTCCGCTATTATATACAGGCATAAACACCGTCACGAAAGGGTCACTCATATTTTACACCTCTGTATACTCCCCGCTTAAAGGAGATCGCTTTTTCAGCACCGCTTCGTATATTTCAAACACACTGTGGGCGAATTTCTCGACGGAAAAATGTTGGCTTGCATATTGAAAGAAACGCTCGCCCATTTTCTGGAGCTGACCCGTATTCTTCAATTCATACATTTTCCAAATTTTTTCCGCCAGTTCTTCGAAATCCCCGATTTTAATGATATAGCCAAATTCCCTACCGGGAACAAGTTTTCGCACACCCCCAACATCGGTCGTGATCACAGGTTTTTTCGCGCGCGCTGACTCCAATAAGACTAGAGGAAAACTTTCACTTTTTGAGGTCAAGATTGTAATATCACAAATCGTTAATAATTCGTTAATGTCTTCCCGCTGTCCTAGAAAAGTTGTGCAGTCAGCAAGTCCGTTATTTTTGGCAAACTGTTCAAGTTCCTTTTTTCGCGAACCGTCCCCGACGAGAACAAGATGCATGTGTTTCCCACCGACAGGATGTTTATTTCGTAACATTTTTAATGCTAAAAGCGCGGTCTCGTGCGCTTTGACGGGTTCGAGTCTGGCGATCATCATAATGACAAAATTCTCATCGGAAAGTCCGAACGCTTCCCGCTTGTAGATGGCTTGCGGTTGGACTGAAAAGTCGATCCCATTGTAAATCACGTGAATTTTTTTGCGGTCAACGCCGATTTGTACGAGTTGTTGTTTAAAACGCTCGGAA
This sequence comes from uncultured Bacillaceae bacterium, assembly GCA_937983015.1. Lineage (GTDB taxonomy): Bacteria > Bacillota > Bacilli > Bacillales > Caldibacillaceae > CALGAD01. The sequence continues at coordinate 1,448 of CALKAK010000188.1, forward strand.
ATAGCGACCACATGATCGGCAGCCTTAATAGCACGTACGTTTAAATATGTAAAAATCTTTCCCGTGATACTACGGTGAAGAAAGTCGTGTTCTGGCTGACTGTGTACGGTCACGAACCATAGAGAATTGGCGCGCCTTTTTAAAAAAGAAACGATAAAATTTGCCCGGGCGCCATGGGTATGTATAATATCGATCTTATTTTCGGCAAGCCACCGTTCAATTTTTTTAACCACCGAAAAATCACACCGGGATCGTTGCTGGAATAAGTGTACATCGATGCCGCGTTTTCTCGCAGCCTTTGCTAATTCTCCGTCATGAAAAACGCCGAGGGTAACGTTCGTCCAAGATTTTAGCTCATCTAGAAGCGCTAAAATATGATACATACCACCCCCTGTTTCCGTTCCTGAATTAAGATGTAAAACGTTCATGGCTTGTTTCTCCCCTTGTTATTTTCTCATGAATAGCACTCGTAACATAAAGCGGGGTAAGGCACTCATTCGTTTAATGCGTTTCGGTTCCTGTATTATTCGATATAACCATTCGAGATGAAGTTTAATCCATAGATCTGGAGCGCGTTTTACTTCACCTGCCCAAATATCAAAACTACCTCCGACCCCCATAAAGATGCCCTTATCGAATCGATGGAGGTAACGCTCGATCCAAAATTCCTGTTTAGGATAACCGAGAGCTACAAACACAAGGTCTGGTTTCAATTCGGCGATGGTAGTGGCGATTTTTTCATCATCGAGATCAAAATAGCCGTGATGGTAGCCGACAATTTGTAATCCGGGATGGGTTTTCTGGATATTGTTTACCGTTTTTTCAACGGTTTTTTCTTTCGCCCCTAAAAAATAAACCCTTAAATTTTTCTTTGCGGCTAGCTTAAGCAAATTTCCCATCAAATCAAAGCCGGCGACACGTTCTTTCAGGGGCTTTTTTAAAATTTTTGATGCGATGACTACTCCGATGCCATCCGGCACAATAAAGTCGGCTTTCGCAAGCGCCTTATAATACTGCTTGTCTTTATTCGCATACATCACAATTTCGGGATTGGCGGTAACTACAAAAGTTTTTTGTTCATCGACTAATCTTTTTTCAAGAATTTGGAGAAATTCAGCCATACTATAGTTAGAGAAGGGAATATTTTGAATCTCTACAGTATCCAAGATAATGCCTCCATTTTAAAATAACTAGTGGGAAACGTAAAAATTTACAAAAAATTTATCATAGTGCAATCAAATTTTCTTTTGCTTAATAGAAATCAAAGAACGATTCATGTAAACTGTATACATACATAATTAGTTTAAATTAAGGACAGCTGAGGTGCAAATAATGGCTGATAATAAGAACATCACTTTCGCCCATTGGTTAAGGATATTTGTTATGATCCAGCCGGTTTTAGACATTTTAACATACTTATCGATCACCTACTGGAATCTAGACATAACGATCGGAATCGTGGTACGGGTTCTTTTTATGTTCATCTCTCTTGTTTATATCATTTGGGGCAATCGTCATCTGCATAAGAAAACCGTTATCGGTTATCTATTCGTATTATTTGCAGTAATAGGAGTAAGTTTCATCCTTAATATTTTGACGAAACCACAATTTTATTTTTTCTCAGAAGTTCAGTATGTCGTAAAAACGATTTATTTTCCTGTGCTTTTATGTACCTTCTATCTGGTTATTACTGAAAAAGGGAGACAAATTGGCAGTCAGTTTATTTTTGCCGTGATGATCGCAATGCTCATTTTGTCGCTTTCCATCTTTGCGGCCATCATTACAAATACGTCCAATTCAACGTATACGTACGCGAAATCGGGGTATATCGGCTGGTTTTACGCAGGGAATGAAATTAGCGCGATCGTCGCGATAACGATGCCGCTTGTGCTCGTTTTTGCCTTGCAAAAAACAAATCAATGGAAAGATATCTATTACTGGTTCCCGGCACTTTTATTGGCTATTACCGGACTTTTGATCGGTACAAAAGTAAGTTTTTTTGCCGTTATAGGCACGATGATCCTGGCACTGTTATTGAATACGATCAACCGGATCATTCGCAAACTGAAAAGTACAAGCATTTTGATGATCAACGTGCTATTGCTTGCTTTATTTTTACTGTTTATACCTATTTCTCCTGCTTATCAAAATATCATCGGAGATTATAGCAAAATTCAGGAATCGCAACCGGAAGAAGTACAAACAAATGAAAGGGAGTTACTAGATTCTGGGGAGATGAGCGAAGAGAAGGTGGAGGGAGATCCTTTTTTGAAGTCGAGATTAATGAAGGTGCTGCTCAGTTCAAGAAACGAGTATTTCGCCGATATATATATGGATTTTAAAAATGCCGGCTTGCTTCAGAAACTGTTCGGTCTCGGTTATGCTGGATACTACACGGATGTTCCGAAATTAATTGAAATGGACTTTTTTGATTTATTCTTTTCGTACGGGATCGTCGGATTTTTCATGCTACTTGTTCCTTACGTGCTTGTTTTTTGGCGTATGCTTATGGCAGCAATCAAAAACTTCACTTTCTTTATCAGGACTGAAAATGTCCTGCTGGCCATATCAGGCGGTCTAGGGATTGGCGTGGCATTTCTGGCAGGCCACGTTCTGTACTCACCTGCTGTCAGTATTTATTTAGCGCTAGTTCTTGTTTTACTTTATACCAATAATAGTGATCATATCCTCGAAGAAAGAAAAAAACGAGGGCAGGAAATTTAATAGAAATGATCTATTAAAAAGCAGGTATGGTGTAAAGGACCAGAATGGACTTACTATCGGACGTAGTGTTGAAAAAGGGACAAAAAAACTGGAGCCAGAGAGGTTCCAGTTTCTTTATGCCGAAAATCAGCAAATAAAAAATATACAGATGAAAATCATCTGCTCTCTTATTTTCCGGTAGCGACTTTTCCTAAATCTTGTTTAATTTTCGTTGTCGAAATACCAACGGTGCGGGGTAGATAAATCACTTCACAATATTCTTTCAGAAAATCAAATTTACCTTCCCAATCATCGCCCATCACAAAGACATCCACATCATATTTTTTCACATCTTCGATTTTTTGTTCCCATGATCTTTCCGGAATGACTAAATCGACGTAACGAATGGATTCCAGAATTGCTTTCCGATGTTCATACGGATAATAGGCTTTTTTCCCTTTAATGGCATTAAATTCGTCGGTGGAAAGGGCGACAATCAGATAATCTCCATATTGCTTCGCTCTACGGAGTAAATTGATATGTCCAATATGAAGAAGGTCAAAGGTTCCGTATGTGATGACACGTTTCATTATGTTGACCTCCGTTAACAAAGAGTTATAATTTACAAAAGAGAAGTTTATTTTACACAAGCTAAAAATTATTCTTAATAACTTTACATTACAATTAATTATAATATTTTACAAATCCAAAAGCAATAATATAGTGTTCACTTAGAAAGTTAAAAAAATAATAAAATAGGTTTGTAGTAAGCAGCTAATTCATGCTAGAATAAATATCTAAAATAATTTCTTTAATCTGTGTTTTCACTTCGGGATATGTAGTTAATAACAA
>CALKAK010000189.1 GCA_937983015.1 uncultured Bacillaceae bacterium
TTGCCAAAAATCCACACCGGTATGTTCTTTAATTAAATCAGCCATGTGGGCTCTTTTCCAACCAGGTGTCAGGTCGATTTCATATTCGCCGTACTTTATCTTTGTTGTTCCTAATACTTCCTTGGCAACATGGGAAATCAAATCTTCCGTGAGATCCATAATATCTTCGAAATTTGCATAGGCCTGGTATAGCTCGAGCATGGTAAATTCAGGATTATGTTTTGTACTGATCCCTTCATTTCTAAAGACCCGGCCAATTTCATATACTTGTTCCAGTCCACCGACGATTAATCGTTTCAAATGCAACTCTAAGGCGATCCGGAGATATAAATCCATATCTAGCGCGTTATGGTGAGTGATAAACGGTTTAGCCGCAGCACCCCCGGCTATGGAGTGCATCATCGGCGTTTCAACCTCAAGGAACCCTTTATCATCTAAATAATTTCGTATCGCTTTGATGATTTTACTGCGAACGATAAAAGTTCTTTGACTTTCATGATTGACGATTAAATCTAAATAACGCTGTCTATACCTTTGCTCGATATCTTTCAAACCGTGCCATTTATCAGGAAGTGGACGAAGCGATTTTGTTAATATTTGAAAATCTGTTACTTGAATGGTGAGTTCGCCCACACGGGTTTTAAATACTTGACCCCTTACACCGACAATATCGCCCAGGTCAGCCATTTTAAATAGTTCATATTGTTCTTCACCAACCGCATCGAGACGTACGTAAATTTGAATTTGACCACTAACATCTTGAATATGAGCAAATCCGGCCTTTCCTTTTCTGCGTTTAGTCATGATGCGACCGGCAACTTGGACATAAATATTCTGGCTTTCGAGCTGTTCGTTGTCGAGATCACCGTATAGTTCCTTTAATTGCCTGGCTTTATGTGTACGTTCGAAACGTCCACCGAAAGGATCAATACCCTTTTTTCGTAACGTTTCCATTTTTTCCCGGCGCACGATTAGTTGATCATTCAGTTCTTCAAGGTTCATATGATCATCTCCATCCAAATCAAAAATCTATTTTCATAAATTTTATCCAATATTACTTACTATTCAACCCATTAACGTAAAATAAAACTGCCAGATATCCTGGCAGTCTGATACAACTGTTATTATAGGTGATAAAAAGAGAGCTTGTCAATGAAGGAAGGCTATCGCCATGGTTCGACACCGCTAAAGACTCGGCATTATGTGAAAATGAATCTTCACAAACAAAATGAACCGTATGCATTTTTAGGAAGGGAAATTCGAAAATACCCATTGCAATAAGATGCTCCACATATTTCTCGCTAAATTACGCCGCTTCCCATTTAATTACTCCTGAAAATCGCAATCGCAATTTTTTGCTTCAAAAAACGAGCAGAAAATTCTGCTCGTTTTTTGAAAACACCGATTCCTTTATTCAAATTTATATAGATCTGTACTCAAGTAACGTTCGCCATTATCAGGAACGATAGCAAGAACCCGTTTACCCGGTCCCAGTTCCTTCGCCACTTTGAAAGCGGCATGCATTGCCGCTCCTGCCGAGATGCCACCGAGAATCCCTTCAAGACGGGCAACTTTGCGAGCGGCGGCAAAGGCCTCTTCTGTAGTTACATGGATAATTTCATCATAGATTTCCGTATTCAAGACCCGCGGCACGAACCCGGCACCGATACCTTGGATTTTATGGGGGCCTGGTTTACCTCCTGATAAAACGGGCGAATCCTTGGGCTCTACAGCGACGATTTTAATATTCGGATAGTGCTCTCTTAACACCTGTCCGGCACCAGTTATCGTACCACCTGTTCCAATACCGGCAACAAATCCATCCAATTGATCGCCCATTTGCTTTACGATTTCCGGACCGGTCGTTAACCGGTGGATTTCCGGATTCGCGTAATTTTCAAATTGTTGGGGCATAAAATATCCATGTTCTTTCGCCAGTTCTTCTGCCTTAGCGATTGCACCTTTCATGCCTTCAGGCCCTGGTGTCAACACGAGTTCTGCGCCATATGCGCGCAACAGGTTTCTTCTTTCCACACTCATCGTCTCGGGCATGGTAACGATTAGTTTATAACCTTTTGCTGCGGCTACCATCGCTAGACCGATTCCGGTGTTTCCGCTTGTCGGCTCGACGATGGTTCCACCTGGTTGTAAAATCCCTTTCTTTTCAGCATCTTCTACCATGGCCAAGGCGATGCGATCCTTAACACTTTTAGCTGGATTGAAATATTCCAATTTTAGATACACATCGGCGGAATTCTCAGGAACGCTTCGATTTAATTTAACGACAGGAGTTGAACCGATTAATTCAACTACCGACTGGGCTGTTATTGCCATATTCCCACCCCTAATTCCGAGTAAATTGATTGGTTTAGTTTATTTTATGCATAATATCTATTCTTTGTCAAATTTTAACTCAAAGGATACACCTAATTCCCGGGATCTCTTTTCTTCAATCTCACGTGCTTTTTCCTGTAATTGTTCCAGTTCTTCCCGGCTGTAGTGATACTTTTCGTTACAAAAATGGCATTGTACTTCCGCTTGACCGTCCTCCTCAATCATCGCCTCCAGTTCAGCAGCTCCTAAACCGATCAAAATCTCCGCATAGCGCTCTTTCGAACAGTTACATGTATAAGAAACCGGCAGTTTTTCTAAAATCTTCAGATGATTCTTTCCGATAATCAGCTCTAGTAGTTCTTCCGGTGTTACCCCTTCATCGATCAAAGTGGAAACCGGCTTTATTTTCCCAAGATTCTCTTCGATTTTTGTGATCATTTCATCACTTGCGCCGGGTAAAACTTGAATGATAAAACCACCTGACGCCTTGATAGAATAATCGGTATCAACCAATACACCAACACCAACGGAAGAAGGAATCTGTTCTGACGCGGCAAAATAATAAGTAAAATCTTCACCGATCTCTCCAGAGATGATCGGAACTTGACCGGAGAAATATTCCTTCAAACCGATATCTTTAATGACGACCAGCATCCCGTTTTTTCCGACTGCTCTCGCCACATCAAGTTTACCTTTCTCGTTCAATTCAAAATCCACGTGGGGATTCGTGACATAACCCCGTACTTCACCTTTTGCGTTGGCATCGACCAGGATCGTCCCAAGCGGACCACCACCGTTGATCTTAATGGTGACGCGATCTTCCCCTTTGAGCATAGCTCCGATCATGACCCCGGCTGTTAATGTTCTTCCTAAAGCGGCCGAGGCCGTCGGCCATGTATCTTGTCTTTTTTGTGCCTCCCTGACAGTTTCGGTAGTATTGACCGCATACGCGCGAATGGTATCGTCAAACGCTAAAGCTTTAACTAGATAATCTCCCACAAATTTCAACCTCCAACCGATTTGCTTGATCCTCACATACCTTTAATCGGAATCATGCGTTCGTTTGCGAACACAAATCCAAATTTCTTTTATTACTGTTCCCAGTGGCTATATTCCCATTCTTTATAAACCAACAGAATCATATGTTGGTCTTTGTACGTCGCGTTAAACATCCCTTAATGATCTTTATAAATCTGAAAACATCTTAACACAAAATTACACTGAGAAAAATTAACACGTACACATGAAGAGCCCTCGCCAAACGCTGCAAAAAAAAAAAGAAACGGGACTGTTGAAAGCAGTCCCTACAATCCACGATTATTTTTGGAAGTTTGATTCTCTTCGGAATCCTGAACAGACGAATCTTCCGTCAATTCCGATTTCCCGGTCATTTTTATTTTCGGTTCTCGTGTTTCTTTATTTTGATCGTCTACACCCGTTTCAGCTTTTGCCCTAGTGTCTTTATCTCCATGATCTTGCTCTTTTTCATCTGACGGCAATGTGCCATGTTCGTATAAATGGCGAATTTGCCTTGCATCCAGTGTTTCATGCTCAAGCAATGCTTGAGCGATGACTTCTAATTTATCGCGATTTTCTTTAATGATTTTCTTCGCTTTTTCGTAGCATTCCCAAATAATGTTTTGAATTTCCGTATCGATTTCAAAGGCGATTTTATCCGAGTAGTTTTGTTCCATGCTCAAATCACGGCCGAGGAATACATGCCCATGATTATGACCGAATTGTAAAGGACCGAGTTTTTCACTCATTCCCCATTCCGTCACCATCCGGCGGGCAATTTGTGTGGCACGTTCGAAGTCGTTGCTCGCTCCCGTGCTGACTTCACCAAAGACGATCTCTTCTGCAACTCGACCGCCTAACAAACCGGTGATTCGGTCTTTCAATTCTGGTTTAGTCATAAAGTAGCGATCTTCTTTAGGAAGCATGACCGCATAGCCACCGGCCTGTCCGCGGGGGACAATCGTCACCTTGTGCACCGTTTCCGCATTATCCAAAACTAAACCGATAATGGTATGGCCGCTTTCGTGATAAGCGACAATTTTCCGTTCTTTTTCCGATATGACCCGGCTCTTTTTAGCCGGACCGGCAATTACCCGGTCCGTCGCCTCATCGATATCGGACATGTCGATGCTTTCCTTGTTGGCGCGGGCAGCGACAAGAGCTGCTTCATTCAATAGGTTTTCTAGATCCGCACCGGAGAAACCAGGCGTACGCTGGGCTATCGTTTTCAAATCCACCGATGGATGTAAGGGTTTATTTTTAGCATGAACACGCAAAATTTCTTCTCGCCCTTTTACATCAGGCAGACCGACGGTAATTTGTCGATCGAAACGTCCCGGACGTAATAGAGCCGGGTCTAAAATATCAGGGCGGTTTGTTGCTGCCATGACGATGATGCCTTCATTTTCACTAAAACCGTCCATTTCGACGAGCAACTGGTTCAAAGTTTGTTCTCTTTCATCGTGGCCACCACCAAGACCGGCACCACGTTGTCTACCGACTGCATCGATTTCATCGATAAAGATGATACAAGGTGCATGCTTTTTCGCCGTCTCGAACAAATCACGAACACGGGAGGCACCAACACCGACGAACATTTCGACAAAATCCGAACCGCTAATAGAGAAGAAAGGAACACCCGCCTCCCCAGCAACAGCTCGGGCCAATAATGTCTTACCCGTACCAGGAGGTCCGACAAGAAGAACACCTTTAGGAATTCTTGCACCCAGCGCGGAAAACTTCCGGGGGTCTTTCAAGAATTCCACAACTTCGATCAATTCTTGTTTCTCTTCATCCGCTCCGGCAACATCTCTAAAGCGAACTTTCTTTTTATCCTGGCTGTACAATTTCGCTTTGCTCTTTCCGAAATTCATCACCCTGCCGCCACTACCCTGGGATTGATTGAGTAAAAAGAAAATAAAAAACAGCAGGATGAGGAAAGGAATCATCGATGTTAAAAATTGCAGCCAACCGCTTGTTTCAGATGCGGGAATCGTTTCAATAACCGTACCTTTCTCCAATGCAAGCGATGTGATCATCGCGAGATCTTGCGGGTTATTCAATGCATTAACCGTAAAATATTGATTGTCTTCATAATTATTTAATTGACCGGTAATGACATATACCTGTCTTTCCGGTTGTATCCGAATTTTTTGCACGTTTCCTTGTTCTAATTGGGAAATGAATTCATCATAAGTAATCTGTTCGCTGGTATCCTGGTCTTTCGTGAATACGCTGACAACGGCGATGATTACCAGGAATATCAGCAAATAAAAAATCGTATTCCGTAAAATCCGATTCATCCTTGACCTCCTCTCAAAAGGAACCGAACAAACTTATTAAATAGTATCATAGACATTCCAGATATATCAAGATAAACGGTTCTATCGCTCATGCGGTCATAAACGTAGGAACGATCTTGTTATTTTTCATATATTTCCGGTTTTAAAATACCGACGTATGGTAAATTCCGGTACTTCTCCTCATAATCAAGACCGTATCCAACCACGAACTCGTTCGGAATCACAAAACAAGCATAATCCGGTTGTATATCGACCTTCCGACCCTCCGGTTTATCGAGGAGTGTTACGATTTTTATCGATTTAGCCTTCCGATAACGGAAGAGATTCACGAGATAACTCAATGTCAATCCACTATCGATAATATCTTCGACGATTAAAATATCCCTTCCCTCTACGGATGTATCTAAATCCTTTAGAATTTTAACTTCTCCAGAAGAGACCGTTTTCCCACCGTATGATGAAACATCCATAAAATCCATTTCCAGGTGAGTGTCGACCCGTTTTAATAAATCAGCCATAAACGGTAAGGCCCCTTTAAGAACGCCGATCACTAAAGGAAAGCGATCCTTATACTCCTCGGTTAAAATGGCTGCCAGTTCTTTAATTTTTTCTTGAATTTCTTCCTCTGTTATCAATATTCTCTCGATATCCTGCCTCAAGTTCATGAAAAGCTCCTCCTAGAGTTGTTGTTCAAAATATATTTTAACAAGATTGCTTCTTTTCTTTCCAAGTTACAGGCTTCAAATCTAGACTTTTTTAATAAGGGTACCCACAGAATAACATCATTTTGATCGGTAACGATCGGCCATTCATCCCTCAGATGTAAAGGGATCTTTTCATTAATAAATAAGGATTTGATTTTTTGTGTTTGTCTTTTTTTTCCTTTTAGCTGGATCCGGTCGCCTTCTTTCCTTGTTCTTATATATAAAGGAAAGGATACGGTTTTCGGCAAGTAGAAACAATCCATTCCATCCTCCAGCCCATCATGTTGATCGATCATGATGAATTTGGCACCATTGGGCAAGACGATTGTCTCGCCCTTATTCCATTTAAAAAAATAAGAAGCAGGCTCTTCGTTTTGAAAAGAAAAGATGCACTGATCATAAGAAAGTGATGCGATTAAACCTTGCGGAAGGTGAATCTTTTTGGATGGATGTTGTTTCTCTAACAATTCCATGATCATATCAATATGTGTATAGGTAATGTAAAGCGAAATATCTTTTTTATAGAGATAGTTTAATAATATTTGAATAACCCTTCTTTGTAAAGGTCTAGGAGCGCTGACGAAAAGATCACGTTGAAGGATCAGTTGATCATCCTTGACAACGACGGTGTCTTTAAAAAGTTTTTCCGCCTGTTCATGTAAATAATCTTCATCGTCCGCCAGATGTTCACTATATCGTTGAAAGTGGATATGAACTTGCGGGTTTTCCGCTTTTAAAAAAGGTAAAATAGTTTTACGAAAACGATTGCGGGTATAAATATCCATTTCATTCGTTGCATCATACACAGGTTCCAGGGAGTGCTGCTTACAATAGGCGATAATCTCATCTTTTGTCACACATAAAAAAGGACGAATCAAAATTCCACTGGAAAATGGCCTTTTTACACGAATCCCTGCTGCAGCCCCAACGGTTGTCCCTCTGGTGAGCCGCATCAAAATGGTTTCGATTTGGTCATCACCGTGATGTCCCAATGCAAGTACATTAAAATTTTCTTTTTTCATGACCGAAGCAAAAAACTCATAACGTAACTCCCTGGCGATCGACTCTGGACTTCCGGGGCGCCGGGCCATTTCCTCCGGAACATTGATTCGCGTACCAAAAAAGGGGATATTCCACTGTTGACATAGTGATTCTACATATTTCATTTCTTTATACGATTCAAGCCCTCTGAACATGTGATCGACATGGGCACAATAAACTGAATAACCAAATCGTTCTTTATTTTGATTTAAAAAATGGAGGAGTGCCAGTGAATCCGGTCCACCAGAGACGCCGACTAAGACACGGTCATGCTCCTCGATCAGTTGATGTCTTTTTATGAAACTTACCACTTTTGTTTCCAATGTGCTCATGATAAAACCTACTCTGGTACAATATTTCCTCCCGCAAATACGTCTTTATTTCATTATTCATTATTGTACCTTATTCCTCTATGTTTTTAAAATGTTTTTCTTCAATCCGTATCATCTTACATCATTTTTTCCAAAAAGTACGCAAAATAAAGAAACCCGATGACCGTTAAAATGAAAATCGTCTCCAGTACGCTCCAGATCTGTTTTCTCTTCTTGCTGCGAATCTTTTTTTGTGTTTGGTAGCGATTATAGGAACTTTTGTTAGCGAGGAAGGCTTTATTCTGGATAAAAAGAAGTACGTCGTGGCGCATTTCTGTAGCCCTTTGATACTTTCCCGTAATGGCTTTGTTTAATATTTCCGCGTATTTCTTTAACTCTAGATGCTTGCGGATCATGTGGTTCAGCTGGTTAAGACCACCCTCTTTCTTTTGAAAACGTCCGGGATAGTAGCAATTAATAATGACCATAGCAACGGCGAATAGATCATAAGAAGGTTCTGCTTTACGCGTACCCAGGCCCCAATACCCTCTGTCAAAAAATTCCGTATATTCCTTAATGGCGCGGGAGATTTTCGTCGCACCGCCCACATCAATGCAGCGAATTCGGTGTGGTGGCGGTGTGACGATCATGTTTTCCGGTTTTAAGTCACCGAACACCCACCCCATTTTATGTAACGCAGCTAAATCCTCTAGCAATTGTAAAATCAACACCGGAAGCCACGTTCTTCCTCTTCGTTCTAGAAAATGAAATAATGTGTCCCCTTCGATATATTCCATGACATAGAATGGAATGACTTGTCCCTGATGTTCCCAATCATCAACATCGAATAAAGAAGGCCCCAGGGGTCTTTTCCCTTGAGCCTTTGCAAAAGATTTCAGTACATTTGTCTCGGATGTGATGATTCTGGCTTCTCTACTCATTTTCAAAGCCACTTTCTTCCCTTTTGAATCAGCCAAAAAAACCGTACCGTTTGCGCCATGACCTAAACGCTTGATGATCCGATAGGAATTTTTATGCCATTTTCCCGAAACGACAGTACCGGTCGCTATTTCAAACGGATTCTTCATGATAGGAATCATCACTTCTTTTTAGTAATCCAAAAAATGAACGCTTTTCATGAAAATACTGAATCGCTTCCTGTAAGGCAGGACCTGTTGGTGTCATACCGCCCGGTATTAATTTCGCGAATACGTCCGGAATCGTATCTAAACGAGGTGACCAATCGAGCAATTTTTCGACATGTTTCTTTTTCCCGGGAAATACCAGCAATGAAAATTGATTATTTCCCGCCCGCGCCGACAAACTTAACGATAAGTCGAGCAATGCCTCTTTAACAGTCGGTAATTTTTTCGTCATGCTGGCACTTGTATCGACGAGAATGACCACTTCCAGATCCACGGTTTCGTTTAATTCGTCCACGACTTCCATGATCTCCCCGCGCTGTTCCGGTGGAAGCTCTTCAATCGTAATATCTTTATTTAATATTTGTTTTAATTCCTGGTTGACGATTCCTTGTAAAGTTTGTGTCATCGCCTGCCTCGTGACCATCTGCACGGTCTGGGATAAAACCTCGGTATATACGATTTGACTGATACCTCCACCCTGGGTCGCGATGCCTTCAATCTCATCTCTTGCCCGCTCATCGATGATATCATTTTGCATCACGCCGATTACGTTAACGGTGATACCCTGCTCTTTGGCAAAGGCAGCCACAACCTGGGGGTCTTCTCCATAATTTGAACAACCGTCAGTAATTAGCAGTATTTGTCGTACAGTTCCCGTTTTCACAAAAATCCCTCCATCTGGTTCAAAATCGGATGTAGCCCAATCGCCGGCATTTTCTCTAACATCCTTGCCCAAATGGAGGGATATTATACTGTATTTACTGAATTTTCCTAAGTGTCTCCTTGTTGTTAATCGATCGTCGTTTTAGGCAAGCTTCTTACGCAACGAGAGGGTCGGAATCGTCGCCCACTTGGGACTATTATGCTTGATCTTTGCCACAAGCACGGTCATATCATCAGGAATTTCGCCGCCGCGTGAACGAATAACCTCTTCTAAAATTAAATCGGCGACTTCCTGTGGTTCATCTGTTTCCAGTTCGCGAATTTTCCGTTTCAACCAGACATCCACATTTTCGATAATATCATTCGCCTCGAAGACGCCATCGCTCATCATAATGACGAGGTCCCCGGCCATAAGTTGCATATTGATCACATCGACATCGACTTCTTCAAGGATGCCGATAGGTAAATTGCTAGCATGGGCTTTGATAATCTGTTTATCCCTCTTGATAAAACTTGGTGAGGAGCCGACCTTTAAAAACTTCAATGTCGCATCATGTAAATCGATGATCGCTAAATCGAGCGTGGAGTAAATTTCATCTGTCGTTCGTAAAGTTAATATTAAGTTGATCGATTTGATCGCGGTCTCCTCATCGATACCGGACTGCAACATCCTTTGTAGTAATTGTATGGTCTCGTTACTTTCCTGATAAGCCTGTTCCCCATTCCCCATACCGTCACTGATCGCCAGGGCATATTTGCCGCAGCTGATTTCGAGCATGGTAAAACTATCTCCGGAAAGAAATCCTCCATCTTTGGCCGCATAAGCGACTCCCGTCTCCACCACATAACGTTTCGTGGAACGGAATGTGGCACGACAATTTTCATGGGGATAACGTGGGCAATCCTCTTTATGAACAACGAGCGTCTCACCGACAATATCGGACAAAATCGGTGCGATAATTTTCTCAAATTCCCCCATACCGTCGCAATAAGGAATAGATATGTCGAGATCAACGTTCCCCTTTTGCAGACTATAGATCTCGATATCATCGATATCAACGCCAAAGGCGAGCAAGATGTCGACGATTTGTTCTTCTTGTTTTTCATAGTCTTCTTGCTCTTTTTGAATTTCCAGGGAGAAATTTTCCATCACTTTGGCGACACCGGCTAATTGTTCTGCCACCATCTTTCTCGTATCTTTTAGTTGTTGCTTTAAGATTTTGTTGGCTTCATAATACGGGAGTTCATCTTTGATCGCCTGAATGACCTTCTCACTCTTTGAACAAAATTTCCCCCAATTCCATCGCGTTTGCGGGCGTACTTTTCCGTTATTCTCCTGCAATTCCTGCATGATTGTTGTCATGCCCCCATAAACCTTGTTAAAATTATGAACCCAGCAGTCGGTTTTACGGTAGCATTGCTGACAAGTTTTTTCCGCTACCTCACTTAAAAAGAAATCCACTTCCCGTAATTTTTGGAGGTTCTCATCATCTTGTTTTTCAGCGAAACTTTTTGCCAGTGTGGCAAAAAGGCTAGAAAATTGTTTCACCTTCCGGGCCGTCATATCCCGTACTTTCCGCAAATATACTTCCTGTTCTTCCGCGTGTTCACTTGTTCCGGGAATCTGTACGGCGAGACGCTCGATCAACTTCCTTGGGGTTAGCAATAAAAGGAATGTTGCAAATAATGATTCGTATAATGTGTTCAGCAAGTGGCCTGTCCCGCCAACGTACATCCCCATCAACAATGTGGCGAGCAGTAAACCGAAGGATACACCGATTTTCTTCCATTCCCGAAACAACCCGCCTAATAGACCGCAGAAGGCCAAGAGTCCCATCTCCGACAAATTCTCCACAAAAGCAAGTCCTAGAATCAACCCGGAAACGACCCCGACCGTCGTCCCAACCGCTGCACCTGCTGCCAGGGCAAAAATCAGTACGATATAACGAGCTAATATATTCACGATCGTTACATGTTCAAAATGCCAGTCGATCGTTCCGGTGATGATCGAAGCCAACAATATAATGAAACAGACGATCTCTTCGGTTTTCAAAGTTTGCCGTGGCTTTTTTTCCAGGGATAATAAGGGAACGCTTTGCATAAAAATTAATGTGAGCACGAAAGAAAGGGCCGCTTCTACTCCAGACATGACTAAATTGTAGGTTGTAATCTCTAAGACCTCTAAATAGAACCAAACACTCTTCGCTATTAAAATGGTAAAAAACACGTAAAAGGGAATCGTGCGAATTTCATTATAGAAAAATTTGCGCAAACCCCGGTTTATGAGTAGGAACAAAACGATACTCAAAAAGGTAAACAGCGCATGGGTAACCGAATAGGACAGGGCTCCCCCCACGAGCCCAATCACAACTAGCGGCGCGATTTTCCTGCGGAGCAAAAAAACAACGGCGAAAAACGGAAGCCCGAATGGGAATAAAGTCGATAAAATGAAAGCCCGTCCCAATAGAAAACTTGCAAAAAAGAAGATAAGACCTCTTTTAAAAAATAGTTCCTCTATTTTTTGTAACGTTGATCGAATGAAATTATAAAAATTTCTCCCGGGAGCCAATGTATTGCGATCAGAAATCGGATTAAAATAATCGATCTGCATCTTGGCCATCGAACACTCCCCCTCAACTTTTTTTCTATTATAATCTGGTAGAGGGGAAAAGTTTGTCAAATTTTCTGAAATATACAAAAAACCTTTCGACTTTTATTTACGTTATTTAAGAAAATTTAACAAATCTCAGCAATTTTTTGTTCGGTCCAAAACGCGAGGGCAATTATAATCGGCACGAATACACCGCACATACGAAGGAAAAAGGTAGAATTTCGACAAAATCACCCGGTCAATTAATAGAAAAGCACAAAAATCCTTTTTTGCTGTTGACATTTCCTGATTTTCTTTATACTATTAAATTCGGTGTCTATGGCGGTGTAGCTCAGCTGGCTAGAGCGTACGGTTCATACCCGTGAGGTCGGGGGTTCGATTCCCTCCACCGCTATTAAAAAAGCCAATTTGTAATGGCGAAATCTATTAAAAACGCATTTCGGTCAATTTCCCAAAATAAAGGAGCTTCAACAAAAAAAGGTTGCCCGAGGCAACCTTTTTTTACATTTCCCGTATATTATTTTCAACCTGGAAAACTAAACCGATCACTACGTACCTTTCATTAGGCAACAAGTTACCCTCTTCTTGATCCTCTTCCTCCCCGTCTCGATTCTGTATGCCTTCTTAATGAGGAGAGGCGTTCTTCACTCTCTTTCAAGAAGCGAGCGATTTTTTGCTCAAAGTCTTGATCGTTCTTGCGTTGTGCTCTTTTCCGATTGTGCTGGGATTGGCTGTCAGCTTTCGCTTTTTTTATCGACAAACCGATCTTTCCATCTTTCCCAACATTTAATACTTTAACCTCAACTTCATCGCCGACCTTTAAATAATCATGAATATCTTTTACATACGTATCGGCGATTTCACTGATATGAACAAGTCCAGTTGATCCCTCTGGCAGCTTTACAAAAGCTCCAAAGTCCGTAATCCCTGTTACCTTTCCAAGTAACTTGTTGCCTACTTCAATCGACATAAAAAAGTATTTCCTCCTTAAACCAATAAAAAAATTGCTATTATTTATATTATACGCGAATAGCTGTGGATAAGTCAATAATTGCAAAAAATCACCTACTCTTCATCCTCGGGAACGGTGAAGATGATCTCCCCATCCTCTGAAAGCAATAGTTCCTTACGAACATATTTGCCCAGATACTCCTCGTCCTGTAGCTTGATGATCTCTTCTTCCAAATACTTTTCTTTTTCCTCTAGCTGTTTGCTAGTTTCCTCGAGGCGTTCCAATTGCTCCATTTTTTCTGCAATCATTGACTCCTGGGCTTGAATCGCCTTAATGAATGTAAAGGAAACGATCGTTGCGAATATAAAAAATACGGCTAACCTTCTCCGCAAACCTTTTTTTCTTCTTTCCTGGATCATCCGCTCTCGTTCTTGGAGTTTCATATATTCATTGTTTAAAACGGGAATCCTGCTGCGGTTCTGGCTCATGCAATCTGGCCTCCTTGCTGCAACTCGAGGTTACGTGACAGTCCGATCGGTGATTTATTTTTTCTTTAACCGTTGCCGGATTTCTATATAAATTTTTCTAATCGTTTTAAAAAGCATCGTCACCTTTATTCTACTTGATTCCGGGATGAAGTTCCACAGGAATTTTCCAAAAAGAAAAAATGGCCTGAATACTATTATTAATAGATAGATTAAAATTCGCAAAATGAATCTTGCTAAATATAGCGATTTAGTTCCAATCCATGAAAATATCTGTACGATTCCGATCCCTATAATTAGGATCGGCCGGATCAGGATGATTGTTACCACACGTTTGATAAAAGAAAAGAGTTTTTTCAGTAAATATAGCGTTCTCTCTAAACCGGTCGTGTATAGATCCTTCAATAAGCTTTGGTAAGCGGCATAGCCACATAGTAGAGCGAGAAATATATAAAACCGTATTTCACCATAATTGATAAGATATAGAACGAGGAAGATCAGAACAGACTGCACGGTGCAAAACAATACATCCAAACTGAATGCAACCCACATCCGGCGCTTTCTCCGATGGAACAAGCGCCGATACGTATCGAGAGCGATTCCGACCCAGCCGCCCATACCGACCATCGCCAGCATGGTTGTTAATTGTGTTGATAAACTCATTTGAACAACTTGCTAAAGAACCCTTTAGCCTTTTCCCCCTGATGTTCATCTAAATAAATGAGATCGAAAATCTTCCCTTTGATTGATACCGTTCCCTTATCGACATCCAGATTCTTCATCTGCAGATTTTGCCCACGAATCGCGAGATACCCCATCGTCGTCTCCAATAAAAATTCCTCATTATCGAAACTTTCCACCTGTTTCACACCCGTGATATCTAAAAGACGGCGTCCTTTTAAAATAACGTCATGTTCATCATGCAAAGATCTTTGGCCTTTCAATGGTTCATTTGGAAACTGGTTCATCTTCATCCCCCGACTTTTATTCTATTCTAGAAAAAACATATGCCTGTCCATGCGGGAATAGAACCGAAAATGTCGGGGATGTAACGGATTTAAAAGAATTCTTCTTTCAGGACCGTATACATGGAATAAGCTTCTTCTTTTTTTGTTGTCTCACTTAGTTTTTCGATCTTCACGGTGACCCGTTTATTCCCGTACTGAATTTCCAGCTCATCGCCGACCGCCACCTTCGTACTGGCCTTTCCTGGTTTACCGTTGATCAAAACCCTGCCCTGATCGGCGATTTCCTTGGCTAATGTTCTTCTTTTCACAAGACGAGAGACTTTTAAAAATTTATCCAAACGCATGTTTTTCTCCTCCGCTTTTCTCATTTTTATCGTTAAGAGTTCCTTTCGATCCCCTTTGCCTCCTCCCAAAAATCGTCTAACTCGGCAAGAGAAAAATCGGAAAAAGGTTTCCCGCTCTTTTCTACTTGTTCTTCGATATACCGGAATCGCCGGATAAACTTTTGGTTGGTGGCCAGTAATGCTTCTTCCGGCTGAATGGATAGCAAACGGGCTAAATTGACAATGGCGAATAATAAATCTCCTAGCTCCAGCTTGACCCGATCTTTTTGGTCGTCCCGTTCAATTTCCCTGATCAACTCGGTTAATTCTTCCTTTACTTTTTCCAGGGCCGGGCGGTAGTCGCCCCAATCGAATCCGACCGTTTTAGCCTTCTTTTGAATTTCATATGCTTGCATTAACGCGGGCAAACCTTTGTATATGTCGTCCATAAGCGAGCGTTTACGTGAAGTTGATCTTTCCTCATCTTTTAATCGCTGCCAGTTGGACAGGACTTCTTCTTCATTTTTCACCGATACATCACCGAATACATGGGGATGGCGGTGGATCATTTTTTGCGACAAAGTTCGGATGACATCGTCAATAGTAAAGTATCCTTCATCTTCTCCGATTTGCGCGTGTAACATCACCTGTAATAGTAGATCGCCTAGCTCCTCGACAAGGTGTTCATCATCTTGTTCATCGATCGCTTCCAGCACTTCGTAAGCTTCCTCTAGCAAATATTTTTTCAAAGATTGATGGGTCTGTTTTTTATCCCAGGGGCAACCATTCGGACCCCTTAAAGTGGCGATGATCCAGCGCAGGTAGGAAAAATCTTTATACAATATGGTTTCATCTTGCACCGGTGGTACGTAAACACTTGCCAGATTATGCACTTGAAAATCGTGGTCAAGCTCGTAAAGGGGTAGTTTTTTCACCTTTTCTTTTTCCGTACCCGCATCATAAATGATAAATACTTGATAGTCGTCGGGTAATAGCTCCATTAATTCCAGTTTAACCCGAGAAGCGGTAAAGGTATCGTACACTTGACCGATGATCACATGTTGCCGCAGTTGAACGTGACTTTTTTCAAAACTTGTCGCATCAAGTAGTTGAAATCCCTCAATGGGATCGATCCCTAGAGCCTGAAAGAGGGCATCTAAAAAACTATGCCCGCCGGCTAGTTCGACCTTGGCTTTCCCTTCTTCCTTCTCCTTTAACAGCATTTGTACAGTCTGTTCTGCAACGAGCGGGTGCCCCGGAACCGCATAAATGATCGGCTCCTTTTTTGCGGCCATCAACAAGCGCTCAACAATTTCATGATAAACCTCAGCAAACGATGCGTGCGTTTGATATATATCATCGAATGATTCAAATTGTACACCTTCTTTTTCCAGTGTTTTCACAACCGGATGGTCCGCTGTCCGCAAATAAATGGGTCGCGTGTTTTTCAAAAGGCGGTAAACACCTAAAGGTAGATCATCGATATCCCCTGCACCCAGGCCAACGACCGTAATTTTATTCATGAGCATCCCTCAATTTCTCTTTCTTATAATTCTATATTAACAAGTTAGATGAAAAAATAAAAAGAGGCAACCGCATTCCTGGGCTGGAATTTTTAACCCCTCACACAGATCGTGATTCCTGTAAAAATAACAAAAAGAAGAGGGCAAAACTGCCTTCTTCTCGTGCTAAAACGTTCGCTATTGTTCCATCTGACGCGCTAAAAAGCCAGCCGCGGTTTCCACTGCCTTTTTTTCAACTTCACCGAGCACTTCTTCCTTCGAAACGATTATGACCGTACCGATCGGATCGCCATTTGCGATAATGGGGCTTATCGTATAGGAGGTGAGCTCCTCTTCAACTCCATCGATGATGGAGATGTTGCCAGGTTGTGTTTCTAGGACCGTCATGCGTTCTTCCATGATTTTTTCCACATAATCGCTGATATTTTTATTTAAATACTCCTTTTTCGAAGTTCCGCTGACAGCGATGATGACGTCCCGATCGCTGATAAAAACCGGACTGCCTAAACTGTCGAATAAGGCTTCAGCATATTCTTTCGCAAAATCACTCAACTCACTAATCGGCGAATATTTCTTGAGGATGACTTCACCTTCCCGATCAACGAAAATCTCCAACGGATCGCCTTCGCGAATACGCAGCGTTCTTCTTATTTCTTTAGGAATAACCACACGGCCTAAATCATCAATTCTCCGCACAATACCAGTAGCTTTCATCTCGTGCCCTCACTTTCTTTGATGATCGTCTAGCTGTGTACTACATGAATATCGCCCTAATGATACCTTTAGCCAACAATGTTACCAACAACCGATGATTTCGTGAGCACAAGCCTCAAGAACTTGCACATGTTGTTAAGGATATTGGCTTATATTTATTATCTTTCTTCTGGAAAGTTCTATTCGTTATCTTAAAGATTTTCTTCCAGTACAACTTATCGGTATTGCCGGCAATGTAAACCATGTGTTATTCCTGAATTCGTTTAAACGCGCAAAACCGTTTAAGAAACGGTTTTCACCTCTTTTTGAACAATATTTGGCAATTGTTCGGTCACCTGTTCCAACACCTTCATCCATTCGGAAACAGAACGGTACTTTTTAATCTGGATAGAAATCTTGAATTTCTCCCCTTCCATCCCGAAACCGATGATCCTGCCGAATGAACGGTAGATACTATCCAGTTTTTGTAAATTGACTTGTTTCGAATCTTCTTCGGTAAACAGGATAACGATTTCGTTCTGTTCTCGTTTAACGAGCTCAACACCGGAAATTAGACAGTGCACCTTGATCCGTGAAATCGAAAATAATAATGCCACCGGTTCGGGATAATCGCCGAATCGGTCGATCATCTCATCCTGTAAATCCGTGAGATCTTCCATCGTTTTTATCGCGCGAAACCGTTTATACATTTCGATTTTTTGATATCCGTCACTAATATACGATTCCGGGATATAGGCATCAACGTCCAGATCGATTTCCACCGTTTTTTCTTCTTTCGGGATTTCCCCTTTTCGCTTTTCGATCGCTTCCTTTAGCATTTGATTATATAGATCAAAGCCGACAGCATCGATAAAGCCGTGCTGTTGCGGACCTAAAATATTTCCCGTCCCTCTGATCGCTAAATCGCGCATCGCGATTTTAAAACCAGAGCCGAGCTCGGTAAATTCTTTGATCGCTTGCAATCGTTTTTCTGCCACTTCTGTTAAAATTTTATCTTTTTGATAGGTAAAATAAGCATAAGCGACTCGGTTGGATCTACCAACTCTCCCGCGCAATTGATACAATTGGGAAAGCCCGAAGCGGTCAGCATCCTCCACGATCAAAGTATTGACATTGGGAATATCGACCCCGGTTTCGATGATCGTTGTTGCGACGAGAACATCATATTCCCCCTGTAAAAAGGAGATCATGACATTTTCCAGTTCGCTTTCCGCCATTTGCCCGTGAGCATAAATGAAACGGGCATCGGGTACAAGCAACGATAACTGCTGGGTTTTCCGCTCGATATCTTCCACGCGATTATAAACATAGTAAATTTGGCCATTTCTCGCCAATTCCCGTTCGATGGCTTCTTTAATGATGTATTCATTATATTCCAGGACATAAGTCTGGACCGGAAACCGATTCTCCGGTGGTGTCTCAATAATCGATAGATCCCTGACCCCTAATAAGGACATGTGCAGGGTACGGGGAATCGGTGTGGCCGTTAAGGTTAAAACATCGACATTTGTTTTTAATTGTTTAATTCGTTCTTTATGGCGAACCCCAAAGCGTTGTTCCTCATCGATGATCAGTAAGCCTAAATCATGGAAATCGACATCTTTGGATAACAGGCGGTGCGTTCCCACAACGATATCGATCGTGCCATTTTTCAAGCCCTTAATCGTCTCCTGCTGTTCCTTTCTCGTCCGGAAACGGCTTAGCATCCCGATTTTGATCGGGTAATCTTGGAATCTTTCCCGCATCGTTTCGTAGTGTTGCTGCGCTAAAATTGTGGTTGGGACCAAAAACGCGACTTGTTTGCCGTCCATAATCGCTTTAAAAGCGGCGCGCAATGCCACTTCCGTTTTCCCATAACCAACATCTCCGCACAACAGACGATCCATCGGTCGCGGTTTTTCCATATCCCTTTTAATTTCTTCGATGGAACGTAATTGATCCTCGGTTTCTTTATAGGGAAACGATGCTTCGAACTCCCGTTGTAGTTCGGTATCCGGGGAAAAAGCGAAACCGGGCCTTGCCTGACGTTCTGCGTATAATTGGATTAAGTCTTCCGCAATATCCTGAACCGATGACTCCACCCGTTTCTTTACCCGTTTCCATTCACTTCCGCCCAGCTTATAAATTTTCGGCTCTTTTCCTTCGGATGAGACGTATTTTTGCACAAGATGTATTTGATCGATGGGTACATAAAGTAAATCGTTTCCCTGATACTTGATTTTTAAATAATCTTTATGGACACCATTGATTTCCAGGGTTTCGACACCTAGATAACGACCGATTCCATGGTTGACATGGACCACATAATCACCGATTTTCAATTCATCATAACTTTGAATTCTTTCGGCATTCGTAAAGCTTTGCTTGCGTGGCGCTTTCCTGCGCGCCTTTTTATTAAACAGCTCGTTTTCATTGATAACGGCCAATTTATACAAGGGAAATTCAAAGCCGCTGTTTAAATTTCCCTGCATAATCTGAGCTTTACGAGGAAGGATTCGCTCGCTTTCGTTTTTGACGACATCCATCGAATAATCGGTCAAGACCTGTTCCAATTTCTCCATCCGTTTTTCATCTTCAGCGAGAAAGATCACTGTAAAGCTGGCCTTTTTCCAGCGCTCCATTTCCGTTTTTAAAACATGCA
The DNA here is from genome assembly GCA_937983015.1 of uncultured Bacillaceae bacterium. Classification (GTDB taxonomy): domain Bacteria; phylum Bacillota; class Bacilli; order Bacillales; family Caldibacillaceae; genus CALGAD01. The sequence goes on from CALKAK010000189.1 coordinate 19,736, forward strand.
TTTGCCCATGGAAGTTTTGCATCGGCTTGCAAGAAATATTTACAATATTTTGCGGTTGAACACCGGGTACGCTTCTTAAAAATAGTGAAAAATAGAGAATCGGATAATCCGCTTTAAAAAGTAAATCCGGTAATTTGTGTGAGACGACCGCATCATGAACGATTTTCCCGTCCTCCAGTAAAGACGTTTTCCATGTCGCCTCTTCTTTATCCAGGGATTCTATCATTTCAATAACTCTACTGATTTCATCGATACAGATGACGGAATTTTCAGGTAAATAATCTAGTAAACTGGCTGGCTTTTCGTAGGCAAATGATAAGTATTTGAATACATGATCGGGAATTTGCCGTTCGCGCAACAATTCTAATTCTTGTTCTGTTTGGAGGGCGAGATTTTCTTTCACCGCTTCATCTTTAATCTTTGTTAAACTTTTCGCAAGGCTTCCTTCAAGATGCTCGATCATTCGTTCAAAATGATGATCTTCCAAAATAAATTCTGTAGCCGGTCCGATAAACACTTCCGTCCGTTTTTCTTTAGAACGCTGGTTTTGAGCGGAAAACGTACGGATGGAATCGATTATTTCATCGAATAATTCGATCCGGATCGGATCTTCTTCGGTTAAAGGATAAATGTCGATGATTCCCCCGCGAATACTGAATTCCCCGGGAGATGTGACCATATCGGTTCGAACGTAACCCATCTGGTCGAATATGTTTTTGCACTGATCCAGATCAATTTCATCATCTACTCGCCAGTGGAACAGATGTCGCTTCCATATTTCCTTAGGGGGTAAAATTTTCCTTAAACCGGAGATCGGAACGATCACAATCCCGTGTTGAAATCGTATTAAATGATTGATCGTTGCGATTCTTTGTGCTCGCAACTCCGGGCTGGCTATATTTAAGTCAGCGATCATCAGTTCGTTCACCGGGTATAATAGCACATTTTTATCGGAAATCAGTTGAACGAGATCATCGTACAATTTTTGCGCCTGTAACAAATTGTAAGTCACGATGATATAGGGGCGTTTCGTTTGTTCATACAGGCTGGCGAAATAGAGAGAACGACCAGAACCTGCTAAACCGGTGATTAATTGTTCTGAAAGACCATCCTCAACCCCTGCAACAATCGCGCTTACATCTTGTATTTCTTTAAATTCTTGAACGATCCCTTTCAACACGGCCCCTCCTTTCGTCTGAGATGGTGATCAATTTATCGAATTTATTAGATTGCTAATCTATACATGACCGAACATTTTGAATTTTCAAACATAAAATGCTTTGGGTTCCCCAAAGCGGTCAGTGAATATTATATTCATTTTCATGATTATTCGGATTTTGTAAAAAGGATTCATAGCAATGTTCACAAATACTTTTGACATGCAAGTTTCCACTTGTATCTATCGTGATCATTTCTTCTCGTTCTTCCTTTGTTAAAATATGAAAACCAAGCTGTTCTTCGCTATAAAGCTGTTCATTAACTTCACCTAGCGATGTTCTACAGTGACGGCAGTAATAGTATATGGGCAACTTTTTCCCTCCCCATATGGCCATGATTGGTATTTATTATGGTCATATTGGGAAGGGGATATTCATCCTTCATTCAGTTTATCAAAATTTCATCATAAAAGTTACCAGGGCAAATGACCATTTCACGGATCATTTGTTATAAATATTCATGCACTCTAAAAAAGGTTTTTCCAGCCACATTTCACAAGCGGAAACGACCCGATCGATCGCGTGATCGATCAATTCTTTTTCTTCGGCGGCATATGTTCCCAGTACATGATCGACGACCGAGGTATTCGCTTCCGGCCGATCGATTCCGATGCGGATGCGTTTGAATTCCTGTGTTCCCAATTGTTCGATAATCGATTTTATTCCGTTGTGTCCCCCTGAACTTCCTTTTAATCGCAAACGAATTTTCCCGGTCGGTAAATCAAGATCGTCATAAATGACGACAAAATTCTCGAGGGGAATCTTAAAATATCTGATCACCGGCGCTATCGCTTCACCGGAACGATTCATGTAAGTCAAAGGTTTAAGCAACATCACTTTTTGACCTTTAACCGTTCCTTGACCGTACAATCCTTGGAATTTTGTTTTTGTTAATGGGATTCGCCATCTTTCCGATATACGATCTATCGTTTGGAAGCCAACGTTGTGACGCGTAAGTTCATATTCTTTTCCTGGATTACCTAATCCAACTATTAATTTCACTGGTTCAACCTCCATCAACTACACCAGATCAAGCAATCGCGGATAAAAAGAGGTAACCGTATCGGTTACCTCTTCTACCGCGCTTCTGAGCGATCCTATTCTTCAGGATTTTCGTCTTGTGTTCCGGTAGATTCTTCTCCTGTATCTGTTTCCGCATCAGAGGTTTCTGGCGGTAAAATTGTGACGATCGGTTCTGTTCCCTCATGGTTTATTTTAAAAGAATAATTTGGAGCGATTTGTTCTACCAAGATCGTATCCCCGATATCCAGTTCAGATATATCGATATCAATTTTTTCCGGAATCTCTTCCGCTTTAGCTGTAATTTCCAGTTCATGAAGCAGGTGTTGTACGATACCACCTTCACGTACACCCACAGCTTCGCCAACTAAATGGACGGGTACAGTCGTATCCACTTCTGTTTCTTCGTCAATGGCCATAAGATCGACATGGATCATTTTATTAGTCACTTTATCTATTTGCACTTCACGAATCAAAACCTTTTGTTTCTGTCCCTGCACCTCAACTTGAAAAATGGCGTTTCTTCCGTGTTCGCGGATTTGCTTTTGTAATTCATTTTCCGCAACCGCAACAGGAAGGCTGGCAACATTTTTCCCGTAAAGGATTGCGGGTATGAAGCCTTCATTTCTTAATTTTGTTAAAACGGATCGTTTTCCTGCAAGACGTTCTTGTACATTCAATACAGGTTCCAACATTATCCACCTCACAAAATAGTAATAGTTCTATAGTCTATGAGCATTGCTCCATAAATCTATAGTACCATTATTTTTGTAAGGCGTTGGAAAATGATCCATGATCATTATAATACAAAGAAAATTAATCGACCATTAATCAAAAATTTCACTGATCGATTTATGATTGAAGACTCTAGTAATAGCTTCTGCTAGTTGAGGAGCTATTGATAGTTGCACGATTTTATCGATTCTTTTTTCTTCCGGTAAACGGATGGAGTTCGTTACGACAAGTTCCTTAAGTTTTGAATATTGGATTCTCTCCACCGCCGGTCCTGAAAGAACGGGATGCGTGCATCCAGCATAAACTTCTTTAGCACCATTTTCGATCAATGCATTTGCCGCTAACGTGATCGAACCTGCCGTATCGACGATGTCGTCAACAAGGATTGCCGTTTTCCCTTCAATATTACCGACGATATTCATCACTTCCGCCACGTTAGGGCGCGGGCGACGTTTGTCGATAATCGCAAGGGGCGCTTTCAAGCGGTCAGCCATTTTTCTTGCCCGTGTTACACCACCATGATCCGGAGAGACAACTACCACATCCTGTAAATTCTTTTTTCTGAAATAGTCCGCTAACATCGTGACGCCTACCAAATGATCGATCGGTATGTCAAAAAAGCCTTGAATTTGTGGAGCATGCAGATCGATGGTGATAATCCTGGATGCTCCCGCCGTCTGGAGTAAATCGGCGACTAATTTGGCCGTGATCGGTTCTCTGGCCCGTGCTTTTCGGTCTTGACGGGCATAACCGTAATAAGGCATAACGATATTAATGGAATTAGCGGATGCCCGCTTCAGGGCATCGATCATGATCAACAGTTCCATCAAGTGTTCATTGACCGGATCACTGGTCGACTGAACGACGAACACTTCACAACCACGGATACTTTCTTCAATATTAATCTGAACTTCTCCATCACTAAATCGCTTTACCGTACATTTCCCTAATTCAACCCCGATGATCTCGGCGATCTCCTCGGCAAGTTCTCGGTTTGAATTCAGAGAAAATAATTTAAACTTTCGCGTTGGATTTTCATCGATCATTATGATGTCCCTCCGTATTTCTACTCTTATTCTTAATTTTCCTAGCATAATCCAACTTATTCACTTGTCGTGCACGGGCAATCGACAACGCTTCACCTGGTACATCATCGGTTATAGTTGAACCGGCAGCGATGTAGGCACCTTCACCGATCGTCACTGGAGCGATTAAATTGGAATTGCATCCGATAAAGGCCCCATCTTTGATAATGGTTTTGAATTTATTCTGCCCATCGTAATTGACGGTGATCGAACCACAGCCAACATTAACATCGCGACCGACTTCGGCATCACCGATGTAGGACAGATGGGATACCTTTGTACCTTTTCCTAATCTCGATTTTTTTATTTCAACAAAATTGCCGATTCGGGTACGGTCGTGAATATCCGATTCGGGACGAATATGGGCGAACGGACCGATTTGAACTTCAGAACCGATCTTACTATCAAATACCGCCGAATGATGGACCGTTGTATCGGAACCGATTTGGGAATTCCTAATCTCTGTATTCGGACCGATCAGGCAATTTTCACCGATCTGTGTCGCGCCGGCTATCACCGTTCCCGGGTAAATCACCGTATCCTGTCCGATTTCGACATTTGCCTCGATGTATGTATGTTCAGGATCGATGATCGTCACACCATTTTTCATATGGTATTCGTTAATCCGTTTCCGCATGATGCGTTCTGCTTTCGCCAGAGCGACTCGATCATTGACCCCTAAAGTCTCGCTAATGTCTTCTGTACAATATGCGGCAACGCGGTGCCCCTCGTTTTTCAAAATTTCAATAACATCGGGTAAATAATATTCTCCTTGGGCATTATCATTCGTCACCTTTTCCAGCGCGGCAAATAACGCCTGGTTGTCAAAGCAGTATGTGCCAGTGTTGATTTCTTTCACTTTCAATTCATCTGGACCGGCATCTTTATGCTCGACGATTTTTTCAACATACCCTTGATCGTTTCTGATCACACGACCGTAGCCATCCGGTTGTTCGTGAATCGCTGTTAGGATCGTTACCTTTGCCTGTTCCTCGATATGTTTGTCGATGACAGCTTGAATGGTTTCAGCGGTCAATAACGGCGTGTCACCACAAACGACAAGGGTATGGCCTTTCTCATTTCCCAATAAAACTTTTGCTTGCAAAACCGCATGTCCGGTTCCCAGCTGTTCCTTTTGTAATACGAATTCCGTTCGACCTTCCAGTTCACGCTTCACCTGCTCTGCACCATGGCCAACAACGGTTATGATACGATCGGCGCCAATTTTTGACACCTGATCGATAACATGGCTGACCATCGGTTTACCGCATACGGGATGTAAAACTTTATATAGTTTGGATTTCATGCGCGTTCCCTGTCCGGCTGCCAATACAATTACGAATCGTTTTGTCATGCAGCGCCCTCCAGTATACCTTTTATCCATTTATGAATATATCTTAAATGGGGATCGATTTCAAGAAAGTGGGGGAAGTGTGATTGTGAAGGAACCTGGAAATGTAGAATCACCGTGGAAAAAAACAAAAAAAGAGCCTTACTCTTAAGAAGTAGGCTCTCTTCGTTGTGTTCATTTGTTCAGGAGGCGCCAGCTTCTTCCAATTTCTCTTCTAGCTCCCCCTGACGATGATATTCGGCCAAAACGGCGTCTTGTACCTTTGCTCTTGTTTCCGAGTTAATCGGATGAGCAATATCCCTGAACTCCCCATCAGGAGTCCGCTTACTAGGCATTGCCACGAATAATCCATTGTTTCCCTCGATGACACGAACATCGTGCACCACGAATTCATTATCGAAGGTAATGGAAGCAATGGCCCGCATCCGCCCATCAGTGTTGACTCTCCGCAGTCTTACATCAGTTACTTCCATATTCTCACCACCTTCAAAGATAAACTTATATTTGTATTTCTACAATAAACCTTTTTTTCCTTCTTTTCTTTTAAAATTTTTAATATTTTATCTAAAGAAATAGAGTTTCATCTCTTATTCATTTTCGTCATCAGCTAACTCTTTGAAAATCTTAAGGAAATTTCCTTCCTGTACTTCGATTTTCTGTTCCTCGCCGCCATCTTGCCGGAGGCGGACGATGGAAACATATTGGTCGATCAAGCGTTTTTCGACATCTTCCGATTCTACCAAAACACAAATTCCTGCCACCTGGGCATGAAATTCATCTAGCAAATTGATCATTCCCCGGATCGTTCCGCCCGCTTTCATGAAGTCATCGACGATCAAGACCGATGATCCTTTTTTCAGGCTTCTTCTCGCCAGGGTCATCGTTTGTATTCGTTTTGTGGAACCGGAAACGTAATTGATACTAACCATGGATCCTTCCGTGATTTCCGGGTCACGGCGCACGATAACGACCGGTACGTTCAGATATTTGGCGGTAGCATAAGCTAGCGGTATCCCCTTGGTAGCCACCGTCATAACCGCATCAATTTTCTTATGACTGTAGAGCGCGGCAAACATGTAACCAACCTTTTCCACGATGTTCGGATCGCCGATAATATCGGCAAGATACAGGTAGCCTCCGGGCAATAATCGATCTGGTTGTTGAATTAAAGAACATAATGCGGTAATGAAACTTCTGATTTTCTGTTCATTGGTATGCGCATAAAAAATGACCCCACCCCTGGCGCCGGGGACGGTGATTAATTTTCCGAGTCCTTCTTCTTGTAAAACTTCTTTTAAAATCGTCAAATCTTCACTGATCGAAGACTTCGCTGCTTTGTATTTCTCGGAGAAAAAAGTTAGTGGCGTAAGTTCCCGCGGATGATTTATTAAATGAAAAGTCATATCGATCAAACGCTCACTTCTTTTCCAACCCAATCCAATCACCTCTCGAGTTAAAACCGAATATTAATACTATTATTTTATTATATCATTCGGGATTAAACAAGTTATTGTGATCATTTTATCCTGGTCGTATCATTCGCTTTATTTTCCCTAACATTTCGTACATACTTTCTTTACGATCTTCGAACCGCGTATTCATTTTCCGCTCAAAAAAAATCCGGGAGAAAAATTTCCCCCGGAAGCCACAGCGATTTGGTTTTGACGATGACAATCATGAAGGTGTTACCGTTTATTCTTCAAGGCTTCTTCGGCAATTTGGATAGCCCTCTTTACCATGTTCCCGGCATCACGGGCGCGAATGCCGCCCCAACCTTCCCTTTGCACGACATCGTAAAAGCCGAGTTCTTTTGCCAATTCTACCTTCATTTCTTCCGACATGATGCCTCTTCTTCTTGCCATTCGCCTGACCCCTTCCTGTTCGCTGTGGTATTATATAGTTTAATCTCGTAACCGGAAATCATTCTGAATAAAAAAAGACTTGTTTTTCCAAAAACAAAAAAGCAGTAAACGACCGTTTACTGCCAGATTACACGGATTCTTTATTGTCATCGTAAAATTTCAACTCGACCGTTTGCGTTAATACATCCGCATAACTGTAAGATACTCGTTCAAACGCATTTTCTTCCGGGTCAAGTTCAACAACGAAAACCGCAGGATAGGTTTCAGCCAAAACGCCTGTGCGTTCAATCGTTTTGCGCCGACCACCATTAGCCCGCAACAACAACCTTTTACCTAAATTGGAATCAAGAACTTTCTTTATTTCTGACAATGTTTTTGGCATATCTCCTACACCTCACTGAAGAGTATTTTACCAAAAAACACAATATTTGTCAATATAAAAATAGAAATTATATCAGTTATTCAATTAGCTTGTCAATAATTTTATCCAACATTTTTCGGCAAGATTAGCATTTCCTAAAATCAAAAAATTATGTATATATCGGAAAATATTCTTCTTTTTTAGCAAAAAAACGTTGCACACCTTTTAACTAACCGATCGTAAAACGAATAAAGCTACCCCTGACCGTAAACCGGGTAGCTTGCGAGAGGATTTTATTTTATTCAGGATGTTCAAGTTCATTATCGTAATCATTCATGTCAGGATGATAGGGCATGCCGACCCGCAACACCCCTCTTGTTTCAATGCCACCGATGCCTTTTTCGCCCGTGATGGTGTTCCGTAACACATCCCAGACATGTAACCTTTCTGTAAATGGTGTATAGCTTAATTTGGCAACGATATATACCGGGTCGAGGGCATGGATGTTCACCCTCTCTGGAGAACTGGCAAAATTCGCTCCGGCACCGATCAATGACTCGAAGTGCGATTGACAGGCGCCCGCAAAGATGATCAATTGATCCCGGTCCGGATACTTTTTTCGCACGGCTTTTACCGTTTCAACAAAGTACTTTGAGTGGCGATAGGAGAGCAGTTCGGTTTTTTTTCCTTTTTGCTTTGAATAGGAATCATGGCCGGTGATGACGAGAATATCCGGACGAATTTCCTCCACCCATGCCGGAACCTTCTTCATCATGTCCGTTTCTTTACAATACAGACCGTATACAGGAACGCCGATCTTTTTATAGAGCGCTAAACATCTCTTTAAATAATTCGGGTCTCCATCGACATGCAGTACTTTTCCCGGCATTTGAAACAAACGATGGTCCGAACTGAGACCCGCTTCTTCCAGCTGTTTTTTACGTATTTTCATGTACTGGTTATTTTGGCGCACAAGATGAAAATTCCGTTCTTCGAGGACCCGGTAAGGCGCGGTTAGTTTCTCCGTTCTTTCCATATCCAAAAGCACAAGATCTTCTATAGGCGCATCGGCGATCAGACGTAATTCCTTACCGTATAATACGGCATAATACGTGTTGTTTTCTTCATAAATATGAATAACCCGAAAAGGGATATCGCAATTGTAAGATTTTCTGCCGACAATATCCCCTATTTTAATCCCCATTTACCCACCCCGTTTATCGAAAGTTCCGAGACGAATTCTCTATAACCTATGCGAAATAACGGGGCAGGGTGAGTTATTATTCCCTTGAGAAATTGGGGTATAATGCATCGCTAAGCCGGGCAAATTCTTCGATCGTCAACGATTCCCCTCTTCTTTCTGGTGCAATCCCTGCTTGCTCCAGAGCTTTTAAAATCCACGCTTTTTTCTCTTTCCCTCCGGGCAGGCCGCTCTGCAAATTATTCATGATCGTTTTGCGCCGGTGGGCAAAACTCACCCGGGTAACGGTAAAGAAAAACCTTTCATCCCTAACATCGACTAGCGGTCGCTCCCTCTTTGTTAAGCGGATAATCGCGGAATCTACATTCGGTTTGGGAATGAATACGGAACTCGATACATGCATGATCGTTTCTACTGTAGTATAATATTGAACAGCGATCGACAGCGATCCATAGCTTTTCGTTCCCGGTTGAGCGGATAAGCGTTCCCCCACTTCCTTTTGTACCATGACGATCATCGTCCGGAAGGGGATCTGCTCCTCTAAACATTTCATGATGATCGGTGTCGTCACGTAATAGGGTAAATTTGCGGCAATCACGATATCATCGATACCCGGGAAATGCTCTTCGATCAGATTTTTAATATCCGCTTTTAAAAAATCAGCATGGACGACGGTCACATTGGAATAGGGCGCTAAGGTTTCTTGCAATACCGGGATCAGCCGACAATCGATTTCGATCGCCAGCACCTTTTTACTCTTTTTGGCCAATTGCTCGGTTAGCGCGCCAATCCCTGGACCGATTTCGATCACACCGCTTGCTTCAGTAACGCCCGCATGATCAACCATCTTTATTAAAATGTTCCGGTCGATAACAAAATTTTGCCCTAAACTTTTTTTGAAAGAAAATCCGTATTTTTCCAGTATCTCTTTTGTACGTAACGGTGTAGCGATATCCTTATTCATCTCTTGATTCCTCCTGGATTACCCGTTTCATCGCAGCCGCAAATTCCTCGCGTGTGATACGGAACATATTTAAGCGTTTATGCAATTGTTTACCATTAGCATAACCAATATTTAACAATTCACCGAGTTTTTCTCTCCGGCTCTTCGCTTTCGGATGACCGATCAACCCATGTTCCAGTAATTCTTCCCGGGGGATGAATTCGCGGGTGTTTTCCATCTCGATCCGAGCATTTTTTAATGCTTCGCGAATCGCTTCCGGTGAAGCGTACTCGACGCCAACCCCCTTTTTGTATTGGTGTTTCGCCAAGTGCCGCGGTAAGAAAGCGTGCTTACAATTCGGAACTTGTTTTGTGATCTCTTTTCTGATCTTTTCACCAGGGTAATCCGGATCGGTGAAAATGATGACCCCCCGTACCTTCGCCGCTCGTTTGATCTGTTCGATCGTGCTTTGATCGAGCGCTGACCCGTTGGTTTCGATCGTATCCGCGCAAACCGCCCTCTGGATGGCGACCGTATCATCTTTTCCTTCAACAACGATGATTTCCTTTATTTTCATTCCATTCCTCCAGGAAGATTTATTCCTTTTCAATATGTCCTTATCATACAATAAAACGTTTCGGCTTTCATCATGCGAAATATTCGCGACTATTCCCAATATTTTTCTTGCATGATGAAACTTTTCCCAGTTTGATCCGTCTAAAAATATAAAACGCCCGGTCGTGTTCAAGACCAGGCGCGTGCTGATGGCAAATGATCATTGTTAATCGAGAATTTTAATCTTTACCGTTCTTTTACCCCAACGGTATGCGTCAGCTTTGGAAGCGAAGAAGACATCGATGCGTTTACCTTTCACACTACCGCCCGTATCAGCGGCAATCGCATAACCGTATCCCTCGACATAAACTTTTGAACCGAGGGGGATGACGCTTGGATCGACTGCAATCACTTTAGCATCAGGATTAGCCCTGAGGTTAAAACCGGTTGCCGTCACTCCCGAACATCCATTACAGGATGCTGTATAGGCGGTGGCGGTCACATAAAATTCTTTTCCGGAATTCGCCTCTCCACGGGATACGGTTTGTTTTGGTTTTGTCCCAAGAGCAACGATTTGATCGGTCGGCTCTTCTAAAACTTCTTCACTAATTAACGTCCGTGATACTTCCTTGCCATTTTCTAAAATGACTTCATATTTCTTTTGGAGCCGGCCTTTCTTTCCTTCTTGTACGATCTTTTTCGCACCTTCCGTCAATGTGTGATCTTTTTTAGAGACGACTGCAAAATCGATCGTTTCTTCAACAACATCAACAACTTTATCTACACGGACGATATGAATCTTTGTATCTTTTTCTACGATCTGATCTAAACCGGGTTCGACCCGATCCATATCTCCTAATTCAATATTTTGTTTTTTTAAAAATTCGCGAACTGATATCTTTGTCGTCCATACTTCTTTTTCTTCCCCGCCATCATTAACGATCACAGGGAAAGCAAAATCGATCACGATTTCCAATCCTTCTTGCAGTTTTTCATCAAGATCTACGTTGATAGAATCGCGATCGCTAAGGCTGATATCCATGTCCATTAATAACTCCGAGACGGTCTTTGCCGTTGTCCATACTTCCTGTTCTTTTCCATCAATCTTTAAAACTATTAACTGCGCCGGCACCCAGACGATTTCCATCCGGTCTTTTACTTCCGCATGGAATGCCGGAGATAGTTGATCCTTCGGCTTATATGGAATCTCTAGCTCTTCGAGAACTTCTTCAACGGTATCCGCGTGCGTACGCGTTTCCTGTTTTTCTCCGTCCGCGTAGACGACAACCGTTTTTTTCGTTCCTTCATAGATCAATCCTGCGACAACTACAGATCCCACTAGAAAACAAGCTACAAAAAGAACGACTTTTTTCGAATTCCCTGGTGATATGACCAGGTTCTTCATTTTTTGAAAATTCACAAAAGCTTCCTCCTTTATTACAAGGGGAGATTATAACGGACTTTACTACGGTTGTCAAATGCTTAACATTATTCTATGAAATTCATGTTTTAACGTATAGTTTGTCGTCCGCGGCTTTACCGTCTTTTTATCATGTCAGGGAAAAGACGCGCAACGCATTTTCATAGGTCGTCTTCGCTACCACTTCATAAGGAATTTCTTTGAGCTCAGCGATTTTTTCCGCGACTAGTTTTACATAAGCTGGCTCGTTCCGTTTCCCCCTGTACGGATGTGGAGCGAGGTACGGACAATCCGTTTCGATCAATAAGCGCTCTAAAGGAATGGCCTTTGCCACTTCTTTTGGTAAAGTTGCATTTTTAAACGTTATCGGACCCGCTAGAGAAATATAAAAATTCATATCAATGCATTCTCTAGCAGCTTCCACGTTACCACTGAAACAGTGCATGATACCACCCGCTGCCCGTTCTTCTTTTAAAATCGCGATCGTATCTTCCAAGGCATCGCGGTTATGAATAACCAAGGGTAATTTCAGTTTTTTCGCCAGGTGAATTTGCTTGCGAAAAATTTCCTTTTGCACATCAGCCGGTGATTTATCCCAATGATAATCGAGACCGGTCTCCCCGATCGCTACAATTTTTGGGTGCCGGGCCAATTCTTCGATCCAGACGAGATCCTCTTCCCGACAATCAACGGCTTCGACCGGATGCCAACCGATACAGCCATAGATCATCTCATACCGATCGATTAGTTCCATCGTTTTTTCGATCGTAGGGCGATCGAAGCCGACAACGATCATTTTACTGACTCCTGCCTCACGGGCCCGGGTGATCGTTTCTTCCAGATCATCTGCGAATTGGTTAGCGTTTAAATGGGTATGGGTATCGAATAACATCTGTTTCACCTTTTGCCAGTATGTTCATTGTTTTATCTATTTCTTGCAATACTCCACATCTACACAAATAAAAAAATAACATAGAAATGTTTCGTTCTTGTAACATTTCTATGTTATTTTGAGGACAGATCGGTTTCTTTATTCCCTTTTTCTATTTTTATCGAACGATCGCTCCATTCGGTAAAGCGGGATCTGCCGTGATTACGGCGAGTTTACCATCTTTTTCCCCCGATAAGATCATTCCCTCGGATATTTCGCCACGAATTTTCGCCGGTTTCAAGTTGGTGACAACAACGACTTTTTTGCCGATCAGATCCTCTGGTTTATAGTATTCGGCGATTCCTGAAATGACTTGCCGGGTTTCCTCACCTAAATCTAAGCGGAGTTTTAAGAGTTTGTCGGCATTCTTTACCGGTTCACAAGCGATGATTTCAGCTACTTTCAGCTGAACTTTGGAAAAATCATCGACGGTGATCTGTGCAGCCTCTTTTTGCGCCTTTTCTTCTTTCTCTGTTGTTTTTGGCCGTGTTCCTTTCATTTGACTCTGAATAAAAGCCACTTCTTTTTCAACATCTAAACGCGGGAATAGTGGCGCTCCTTTTTCCACCTTCGTACCGGCAGGGATTTGCCCGAACTCTTCCAGGCTATCCCAAGCAAATAGTTTTTCATCATGGATCCCTAATTGATGGAATATTTTCTTCGGTGTTTCTGTTAAAAACGGCTGTAACATAACAGCGATTTGCCGTATAGCTTCGGCCAAATGGGCCATGACGCTAGCCAGATCGTTTCTTTTATCTGGTTCTTTGGCCAGTTTCCACGGCATCGTCTCATCGATGTATTTGTTTGCGCGAGAAATGAATTGCCATACCGCCGTTAATGCGACAGAAAATTGGAGATTTTCCATCGCTTCTTCATATTTTTGCCGTGCTTCTTTACTTACCCGTACTAAAGACCGTTCATATTCATTCGTTGAACCTTGATATTCAGGAATCACGCCATCAAAATATTGGGTGATCATGGCCACGGTACGGTTTAGTAAATTCCCAAGGTCGTTGGCGAGATCAAAGTTGATCCGTTTGACAAATTGTTCTGGCGTGAATTCCCCGTCGGCACCGAAAGGAACTTCACGTAACAAATAGTAGCGCAAGGCATCCAGTCCATACTTATTGATCAATGTGACAGGATCGATCACATTCCCTTTCGATTTGGACATTTTCTCATCTTTCATCAATAACCAGCCGTGAGCGAACACCTTTTTCGGCAACGGTAGATCGAGGGCCATTAAAATAATCGGCCAATAAATCGTATGGAAGCGGACGATCTCTTTTCCGACTAAGTGCACATCCGCAGGCCAATATTTCGTGAATTTACTTTCATCTTCCGTGCCGTAACCGAGCGCGGTAATGTAATTCGTCAATGCATCCAGCCAGACATAAATGACGTGTTTTGGATCCTCTTTGATGGGAATCCCCCAATCAAAACTTGTTCTAGATACCGCGAGATCTTCCAGACCCGGTTTAATAAAGTTATTGATCATCTCGTTTTTACGGGATTCCGGCTGGATAAAATCAGGATTTTCTTCATAATACTTCAGTAGTCGATCGACGTATTTCCCCATCTTGAAGAAATAGGTTTCTTCTTCAACCCATTCCACTTTTTTTCCACAGTCCGGGCATGCCCCGTGGTTCAGTTGATGCTCGGTGAAATACGCTTCACAAGATGTACAGTACCAGCCTTCATAAGTTCCAAGATAAATATCGCCGGTTTCCAGCAAATGGGAGAAAATTTTTTGCACGATTTCTGTATGCCTTTTTTCAGTTGTACGGATAAAATCATCATAAGATATATCTAATTTTTTCCATAAGTCTTTAATGGTCGCAACAATACGATCGACATATTCCTGGGGAGTCACTCCGTTTTCTTCCGCCTTGCGCTGAATTTTCAAACCGTGCTCATCGGTCCCGGTTAAAAACATGACATCGTATCCACGCATTCTTTTATAACGAGCAATGGCATCGGCCGCTACCGTAGTATACGCATGTCCAATATGTAATTTGTCACTAGGATAATAAATCGGTGTCGTTATATAGAATGTGTTCTTGGTAGATTTTAACATGGTTATCGCCCCATTCCTCTTTCATCGATATAGTTGTAAATCTCCACTGTATTAATTGCTGTATTATATTTTTTAACAACACTGCAACCATTTTTCCCTTTAAGAGGGAAATTCCAATCATTCTATATATCAAAATAGTCACTTATATGTTGAAAATATACATGAAAACGGAGAAAAGTTCAACCGCCACCTATTCGCACCCTTATCCTCCTTTCTACAGGAACCCTCGCAAAAATTGTATTTCAATAACATAATTAGCAAAAATACTATTCTATTAATATGAAAAATAAATAATATTTGATTGTTCTGGGAAGAAATGGTATTATTTAGGTATACTAAAAAGGTAATTTTTAGTAACCACGTTCGTCTGGATCATTAATACGATGAGAGGGGATTGAAGTGAAATCAACAGGAATCGTCCGGAAAGTCGATGAACTGGGCCGTGTTGTCATTCCGATCGAGTTGCGTCGTAACCTTGGGATCAGTGAAAAGGATGCACTAGAAATCTATGTTGATGATGATAAAATCGTGTTGAAAAAATACAAACCGAACATGACCTGTATTATAACAGGCGAAGTTTCCGACGATAATGTCGTGTTAGCCAATGGCAAAATCGTATTGAGTAGAGAAGGGGCAGAAATCTTAATTAAGGAAATTAAAAACGCTTTCAATATGGAATAAGACGCGGCTCCGCCACCGACAGGTTAGCCGCTTTTCTTTTTCTCGCTTACAATTCGTTTACTCGATATGGAAGATTCGGTACACTTCCCGCCGGTTCATGCCCCGCTCCTTTGCCGTCTTTTTGATCGCTTCTTTTACAGGCTCTCCTTTTTCGATGTAATACTGGACATGTTCTTTTACACTCAAGGATCGCCACCAGAGGGCTAATTCCTCATTTTCTCCAGCGGCTGCGCCTTCGACGATCAAGCAAAATTCGCCACGAACCGTTTCCTTTTCCACCCATTCCAACGCTTCCGAAAGATTGCCGCGCAAGTATTCCTCAAATTTTTTCGTCAGTTCCCGTGCAAGGACGATCTCGCGATCCCCCCATGTTTGAAACATCGCTTCTAGTGTTTCTTTAAGGCGGTGCGGCGCTTCATAGAAGATCATCGTTGCCGGCATCCCTTTTAATTCATCAAGCATTTTTTCCCTTTCCTGTTTTTTCCGCGGTAAAAATCCATGGAAATAAAAAGGTTGCGGTTGTATTCCCGAGGCGACGAGAGCCGTTAAGGCGGCGTTCGCTCCCGGAATCGCGATTACCGGAAAACCATTACGGATCACGTCCTGAATCAATTCATAACCGGGATCCGAGATCGCCGGCATTCCCGCATCACTTACTAAAGCGATCGTATTCCCTTCCGATAATAAGCGGATGATCTTTTCCCCGCCCGTTTTTTTATTATGTTCATGATAACTCATTATCGGCGTTTGAATCGCGAAATGGGTTAGAAGTTTTCGCGTATTCCTTGTATCCTCTGCCGCGATCATATCAACATTTTGTAAAATCTTTAACGCCCGTAAAGTAATATCTTCCAGATTGCCGATCGGGGTGGGCACTAAATAGAGGGCAGCTTTTCCGTCTTCAACAAAACTTTTTTGGCTTTTCATCTGTTATGACTCCTTAAATACACTTCTTTTTCCTTTCTAGTCATTTTTTTAAAGCGATATTCGGCTCGCATCGCTTCTTCCTTTGTCGGAAAAATTTCATAATGAAGGCAGCGAACGGGTCGTCGGCTTCTTGTGTATTTAGCCCCTTTACCGGTATTATGGGCGCGAATCCGCCTTTCTAAATGAACCGTATATCCCCCATAATAACTACCGTCGCGACATTCCAATACGTAAAAATAAAACTTATTTTTTTCCATATAACATTTCCCTTGCCATGTCCGTATATTCATCATTGTCTTCATAGATGATAAAAGGAGGTAAAATCTTCAAATCCGGTTTCCCGTCGCGAATCCCCTCAATTAAGAGCGTGTTCGCTTCTTTTCCTAATTTCGGATAAACGAATTGCAACCGTTTCGGTTCAAGCCGATATTTTCGCATCAACGTTAATATTTCCAACAAACGACCCGGTCGATGCACGAAAGCCACTTTTCCACCCGGTTTGACCAATTTACTTGCGGCTTCAATGACATCTTCGAGAGTACAGTATAGCTCATGACGGGCGATCGCAAAGGGTTCGCGTTCATTAAGAATGGCCGTTTCATGGACGGGGAAATAAGGAGGATTACATGTGACCACATCAAAACGATTATGGCCGAGCTTTTGGGGCGCCTCCCGTAAATCCCCGTGAATGATTTCGATCTGATCGGCTAAACCATTATATTCCACACTTCTTTTCGCCATATCATATAATCGTTCCTGAATTTCTACGCCGATAATTTTTCCTTTCGTGCGTGTGCTTAAAAGCAAGGGGATAACACCGTTTCCCGTTCCGAGATCAATAATTTTTCCTTTTTGTATGGGTAAATATACAAAACGCGCCAACAATACGGCGTCGAGGGAGAACGAAAATACGGAAGGACTTTGAATGATGCGCAGGTTTTCCGCCAGTAAATAATCCAGGCGTTCATCATGATATAGCGGAACCTGCTTTTGATTTGAACTCATGTTGCTCCACATCCTGTTAAACGTTTTTGCGATCGTTATTTTTGATAGGAAAAAACCTTCCTCGAGATTGCGGAAGGTTACGATTTGCTTTTATTTAAAAATGATAAACAAAACATGCAATCGCCTTCTTTACGTAATGTGCCGAACTGCAAGTTGCAGATATGAAATCCCTCATGATACAATCGAGCGAGATTATCATAACCCTCCCCGATCTCCAGTTTCGCATGCTCCTTTTCCTCTCCGGTCCCCGTATCTTGTGAATGCTCCGCTCGCTTTGCAAATTGCTTGCGTAAATGTTCGTTTTCTAATTTTAACGAATTATTTTCTTCGATGATTTTGCCAATGTACTGTTTCAGTTCTCCCAGCTGTTTATATAGCTCGCCGATCTGCTGTTCCAAATTACCCACAGCATCAAATAACTCTTTATTATTCATCAATTCCACCTCATTAATCCGTGGCTTTAGTAGAGATGACCCCTTCTTCGATGATCTCATCCAGTGTGTATTCGATTACTTTTTGTTGCTCGATTAATTCAATTTGCACGATCCGGTCCATCAAGTTGAGTCCAACCACCTTACCAGTACCGTGTGTCGTCTCGATCAATTCTCCTAAATCCGGCAATTGTTCTTTGGCATTTTCATATTCTTCACTTTCATATTTTAAACAACACATCAGCCGACCGCATAAACCGGAAATTTTCGCTGGATTCAAAGATAGATTTTGATCCTTCGCCATTTTAATCGATACCGGCTCGAAATCACCGAGGAAAGTTGAACAGCAAAGCATCCGACCACAGGGACCGATTCCCCCGAGCATTTTCGCCTCATCGCGAACACCGATTTGGCGTAATTCAATTCTCGTTTTAAAAATTGCTGCCAGGTCTTTAACGAGTTCCCGAAAATCGACACGACCATCGGCGGTAAAATAAAAGATGACTTTATTGCGATCGAATGTGTATTCCACATCGATCAATTTCATTTCCAGCTGGTGTTCAGCAATTTTTTTCAGACAAATATCGAATGCTTCCCTGGCTGCCTTTTTATTGGCGATCACCTGGAGCCGATCTTTTTCTGTAGCGACGCGCAAAACCTTTTTTAAAGGCAAGACGATATCCTCTTCTTCCACTTGTTTATTGGCGATCACGACTTTTCCATATTCAATGCCGCGCGCCGTCTCAACGATAACAAAACTATCTGTCTCTATATCCAGCCCATCCGGGTCAAAATAATAGATTTTTCCTGCCTTTTTAAAGCGGACACCAACTACATTGTACATCGGCTATCCCTCCAGTAGTCTAACCGCAAGCTGTTCCATGAGAAGCGCACCATTCACATTCGCTTCTAGACGCCCTTTTGCCTTCAGAATCGTACGAATGAAACGGGTTAATTCTCCGGGAGCCAGTTGTAAAGCTTGTTTTTTCCATATTTGCAAATTTCCCGGGTAAACCAAATCCTGTTCACGATTATTTTGTACCGCTAAAATATCTCGGTAGATCAACATGAGCATGTCTAAACCTATATCCATTTGTTCCCGAGTTTTAAAATGGGGTAACCAATCCGTCTGTATATAAATCAGGGCATCCATTAACCGCCTGTTATTTATGATTTCATTTAATTTTAGCACTATTTCTTTGGCTTGTAAAAACCACTCATCTTCTTTTAAAGTTTTTGCCTCATGAACACTATTTGTTAAATAGGCATATAACGGCGCTTCTTCAGGAGAAAACCCCTGCAAAACGAGTATTTGCACTAGCTCTTCCTTCGACAATGACCGAAAAGATACGATCTGACACCGCGAAACTATGGTGGATAAGATTTTTTGCGGTTGTTCTGTAATTAAAATAGCGACGGTTTGTCCATCCGGTTCTTCTAAAAATTTCAGCAAACTATTCGCCGCATTTACCGTCATTTTATCCGCATGCATAAGGATATAGACCTTATATTGCGATTCTACAGCCTTTTTCGAAAACTCTTGTTGTAAGTCGCGGATTTGATCTATTTTAATCGAAGCACCATCCGGCTCGATGATATGTAAATCAGGATTATTCTGGTTATCGATCCTGCGACAGGAAAGGCACGATTCACAAGGTTTATATCCATCGATAACATGTTCACAAAATATGGCTTTGGCGAAGAGCAAGGCGACATCTCTTTTTCCGGTCCCTTTCTCCCCTTCAAATAAATATGCATGCGCGATTCGCTGTTTCTGCAACATATTTTTTAACATGCGCATCGCCACCGGTTGTCTTTTTTCTAATAAATCCCATGTATGAGTCATTTAGACCAATCCTTTTTCAAACGCTTTAAATATATAAATTGATCAACAATCCTTT
>CALKAK010000190.1 GCA_937983015.1 uncultured Bacillaceae bacterium
AAGATGATGCGACCGCAAGTTATTGACAAAATCGTCGCCGAAGATGGGGAAATTTTGCAAAATTATGAGCCGGAGGTCGCTGGAACACCGATTTCCAAGGAGACGGCACAACGGGTGCGGGAGATTTTACGGTCGACGGTGACCTCGGAATTCGGTACGGCTAGAAGGTACGAAATCGAAGGATATGATGTGGCCGGTAAAACGGGTACAGCCCAGATATTTGAACCAGGAGTTGGGAAGTGGGAAGGCCGGGAAAATTATATTTTTTCTTTTCTCGGTTTCGCCCCGTATGTTGATCCGAAACTTATCGTTTATGTAATGATCCAGCAGCCCGATTTACCGGAGGATGAAAGTGGTTCTGTACCTGTCTCGAAAATTTTTAAACCGGTGATGAAAAATAGTTTGCAATACTTGAATATCAAACCGGCCGGGATGCAAGATGTGGAAATATCGGTTCTTCCCGACCTAGTCGATGAGCCGGTCGCGGGAGCACGGGAAGTTCTAGAGGAATTAGAGCTAAAGCCAATCATCATTGGTAACGGTACACGCATAAAAAAGATGTTACCCGAAGCGAAAGAACAATTGATGCCAGATGAAAAGATCCTGCTCGTCACAGATGGTGAAATGACGATGCCAGATGTAACAGGGTGGTCATTGCGCGATGTAAAAAAACTTGTCTCGGTAACCGGAATTCGGTTTTCTTATGAAGGAACAGGTTTTGTTGTGAAACAAAATCTCGAACCGGGTACGGTGCTTTCGGCAGAAAGTACGTTACATGTCGAATTACAACCACCATTAGAGCGATTCCGCGAACAAAATGGTACCAATACCGACAGAGACAACTTGGCTGAAGAACGAACGGAATGATCGTATGTTCAGCGCGGGAGACCCCCGCGTTCTTTATTTTTCCTAGACTCGGGTCTAATCGTGCAGGGCGTGCATATACTGGTACAAGCCTAGAAAAAGGAGGTCCAGTATATGCGGCGCGTATCCCGGGTCACGGTTCGGAAACGTCTTTTTTTTGGATTGCTAGCGGGATTATTCCTTTTTTTCATTCTCGATATCCGTCTTGGTTATGTCCAGCTCGCTCTAGGTGATGAACTGATCGAGCGCGCCAAGGAATCCTGGAACAGGGAAATTCCTTTTGAACCGAAACGCGGCGAAATCCTCGACCGGAACATGGTTCCTCTGGCGACAAATGTCAGCGCTCCGACCATCTATGTGGTACCGCGGCAAATTGAAAATCCCCGGGAAACGGCAGAAAAGCTGGCGCGAGTCCTCGATGCTTCGGTGGAGGAGATTTATAAACAGTTGACTAAACATTCAAACATGGAACGGTTAAAGGCGGGGCGGAAAATTTCCAACGAAAAGGCAAAAGAAGTGGAGGCCCTTAATCTAAAAGGGGTTTATATCGCCGAGGATTTTAAACGCCACTACCCATTTGGAGCTTATTTATCGCATGTCCTGGGATTTACCGGGATCGATAATCAGGGACTGATGGGACTGGAACTATCCTACGATAAGGAATTGTCCGGAAAGCGGGGTTCGGTCAACTTTTTCTCCACCGCTAAAGGAGAAAGGATGGATGATATGCCCGATGAATACGAGCCGCCGATTGACGGACTAAATTTAGTTTTAACGATCGACTCCCGGATTCAGACGATCGTGGAACGGGAACTGGATAATGCCGAAGCCCGCTTTAATCCCGATGGGATAATCGCCATCGCCATGGATCCGAATACCGGCGAAATATTAGCGATGGCTTCCCGTCCAAATTTCGATCCAGCTCAATATCAAAACGTCCCCCCGGAAATTTATAACCGGAATTTACCGATCTGGAGCACGTATGAGCCGGGTTCGACATTCAAGATCGTTACGCTGGCCGCGAGCCTCGAGGAAGGGAAAGTTGCACTGGAAGAGGAACATTTTCATGATAAGGGTAATGTGGAAGTCGGCGGTGCAAGGATTCGTTGCTGGAAACGGGGCGGGCACGGTAGCCAAACATTCCTGGAAGTCGTACAAAATTCCTGTAACCCCGGCTTTGTCGAACTTGGGCAGCGTCTTGGCAAAGAAACATTATTCGAATATATTCGGGCTTTCGGATTCGGTGAAAAAACCGGCATTGATTTAGAGGGTGAAGGGACCGGAATTCTCTTTCCTTTGGAAAAAGTCGGACCGGTGGAACTGGCGACAACCGCCTTTGGTCAAGGCATTTCCGTGACACCGATTCAACAAGTGGTAGCCGTATCCGCAGCCATCAATGGTGGGATCTTGTACCAGCCTTTTGTTGCGCGTGAGTTAGTCGATCCCGTCACCGGGGAAGTGCTGATGCGTAAACAGCCTGTCGCCAAAAGGCGGGTGATATCGGAAGAAACGTCCGAAAAAGTACGCTATGCCTTAGAAAGTGTTGTTGCGAGAGGAACCGGAAGAAACGCTTATGTTGACGGATACCGGGTTGGTGGTAAGACGGGTACTGCGCAAAAGGCAAAAGACGGTCGTTATTTAGAAAATAACCATATCGTCTCTTTCATCGGCTTTGCCCCCAGTGATGATCCAAAAATCGTCCTTTATGTGGCCGTTGATAACCCGAAGGGGGTTGTTCAGTTCGGTGGTCAGGTGGCGGCACCGATTGTTAAGGATATGATCGAGGAAAGTCTCAGGGTCATGGAGGTTAAACCCCGGGAGGATCAAATGGAAAAAGAATGGATGTGGCCGGATACACCGCTTGTAGAGGTTCCGAATTTGATCGGGATGGAAAAAGAAAAATTGCGGGAAATGCTCTATACATTTAATATCGAGGCCCATGGTGAAGGCGATATCATTATTCGTCAGGCGCCCGAACCGGGGGCGAGGATTCGAGAAGGGGGAACGATCCGTGTTTATCTCGATTGAACGATAGGTAACGAAGGGCTGTCTAAAAGTGATGGTTGTCCTGGGGCGATATTTCAACCCCTCAGATGAACACTTTTAGATAGCCTTTTTTATTTTTTTCGAAAACCGGAATTTCCTTTTCTATATTACATACGCGGCCGATTTGGAATATATCGACAAGCCAATGCTTATGATGTATAAGAGATGTATAAGAAGCGATGTTCCTTGTTTCATAATAATGAATCTAAGAAAAAGAACCATAGCCAAAAGATATCGTTTCATGTAAAATAGGAATGGTCAGGACTTGTGAGAATAAAAGGAGATGTTACAATGCGACTCCGGACATTGCTAAAAGCATTACCTTTTGCAAAAGTACAAGGAGAAAATACCGACCCTGAAATTATTTCCATAGAACAAGATAGCCGAAAGGTTAAACAGGGTTCCTTGTTCGTCTGTATTGAGGGAGAAAAATTCGATGGCCATTCCTTCGCTCAAACCGCTGAAGCAAATGGCGCTGTGGCTATTGTGGCGCAAAAACCACTCGACGTTAACGTACCGGTCATCCACGTTCGGGATACGGTACGGGCATTGGCTGTTCTTTCAGCCCGTTTTTATGAATTTCCTTCTGAACGGTTATATATGATCGGCGTTACCGGAACGAATGGGAAAACAACGGTAACCCATATGCTCGATCATATGTTTCATGAGTTCGGTAAAAAAACCGGATTGATCGGAACCTTATATATGAAGATCGGGAAAGAGACGATACCGACGGTAAATACCACTCCAGATAGTTTAACTTTACAAAAAACGTACCGGAAAATGCTCGAGCAAGGTGTGGAAATCGTCAACATGGAGGTATCGTCCCATGCCCTTAAAAAAGGCCGGGTAATGGGAACGGATTTTGACGTGGCCGTGTTCACGAACTTGAGTCAAGACCATCTGGATTTCCATGGAACGATGGAAGAATATAAAAATGTGAAAGGCTTATTGTTCTCCCAGCTCGGAAATCGATTTGGCACGAAAAGACCGAAATTCGCTGTATTGAATGCTGATGATCCTGTAAGTACCGACTATCAAGCGGTGACGAGTGCGCATGTTCTTCTTTACGGAATTCAAAATGATGCTGATATTCGTGCGGAAAACATCGAATTTAGCGGAAATGGGACAACCTTTGATCTTGTCACACCAGCCGGGTCAGGAAGGATGAGGACACCTTTACTCGGTTTATTTAATGTGTACAATCTTCTCGCAGCCGTTTCGTGCGGATTGATTTACGGATTCGAACTTGATGAAATTATCGCCAGCCTGGAAAGTTTTCGCGGGGTGGCGGGGCGTTTTGAAACGGTCGATGCAGGTCAACCCTTCCCTGTTATCGTCGACTATGCCCATACACCGGATGGTTTGGAGAATGTTTTAAAAACAGCCCGTTCTTTAACGAAGGGCCGAGTTTTCGCGATCGTCGGCTGTGGTGGTGACCGGGACCGGAAAAAGCGACCGATTATGGCGAAAATTGCCTGTCGTTATGCAGACTATGCGATCTTTACTTCCGATAACCCACGCAGTGAAGACCCGCGAGCGATCATCGCGGATATGGAGGCGGGAGTAAAAGGCGAAGAATATGTCGTAATCGTTGACCGCGCGGAAGCCATTGAACATGCAATTTTTACGGCACAAACGGGCGATCTAGTCCTTATCGCCGGAAAAGGCCATGAGACGTATCAAATCATCGGCGATAAAGTTATCGATTTTGATGATCGGGAAGTGGCGAGAAAAGCGCTTCTTAGACGTTACGATTCTTAATAATGCGTGAATCACACGCTGCCACAGTCTGTTGATCGTTTGTCGTAGAGGAGGGAGTACATATGAGCGAACAGGTGATCCTGTACACGATTATCGTCGCCTTTTTGATCACGGTCCTCCTTTCACCGATGTTCATCCCGGTTCTTCATAAATTGAAATTCGGTCAGAGCATTCGTGAAGAAGGACCCAAATGGCATCAAAAAAAATCGGGGACCCCGACGATGGGCGGGATCGTTTTTATTTCATCCATCGTTATCACTACTTTGTTCATGGGATACCGTTACGATCAATTAAACGTGGAAATTTATTTATTATTATTCGTATTGCTTGCTTACGGCATGCTTGGTTTTCTCGATGATTTTATTAAGATCATCAAAAAACGGAACCTCGGTTTGACATCGGGCCAGAAAATGCTTGGTCAGATCTTGATCGCCCTTGTTTTTTATGGGATTTACCGGGTCAGTGGTTTTCCTACGACGATCGCAATTCCTTTTATCGATGTAAGCCTTGATTTAGGCTGGTTTTATTTTCTTTTTGTCGTCTTCTGGCTCGTTGGTTTTTCTAATGCGGTCAATTTGACCGATGGCCTCGATGGCCTCCTTTCCGGTACCGCGGCGATCAGTTTCGGTGCGTATGCGATTATCGCCTGGAGCCAGGAACAGTTTGCCATCGCTATATTTACGATCGCAGTTGTCGGTGCTGTTCTAGGATTTCTCGTTTTTAACGCTCATCCGGCAAAAGTTTTCATGGGTGATACCGGGTCCCTTGCCCTGGGTGCATCGATCGCCGCCATTTCTATCCTGACACACCAGGAATTGTTACTCATTTTAATCGGCGGAATTTTTGTGATCGAAACGCTATCGGTCATCTTGCAAGTAATCTCGTTCAAAACGACCGGGAAGCGGATTTTCCGGATGAGTCCCTTGCATCATCATTACGAGATGGTTGGCTGGAGCGAATGGAAGATCGTAGTAAGTTTTTGGGCTGTTGGCCTATTGTTTGCGGTCTTAGGAATCTACATCGAGGTGTGGTTATAGTTGAAAGAAACATATGAATTTCGTCACAAAAAAGTTCTCGTTCTTGGCCTGGCAAAAAGCGGTACGAGCGCGGCCAACTTGTTACACAACTTGGGCGCAATCGTCACGGTGAACGACCGTAAACCGTTTGCGGAAAATCCGGAGGCACAAGAGCTTCTGGAAAAGGGGATCAAGGTGATTTGTGGTGAGCATCCCGATGATTTACTCGATGATGGGTTCGAGCTCATCGTGAAAAATCCGGGTATTCCTTATTCGAACTTTATAATCCAGGATGCCCTACGGCGCCATATTCCCGTTATTACCGAAGTCGAACTCGCTTATCGTGTTTCGGAAGCTGAGTTTATTGGCATTACCGGAACGAATGGGAAGACGACGACGACCACATTGATCTATGAGATTTTACGGACTGGCGATCGATCTCCCTTATTAGCCGGGAATATCGGTATTGTTGCGAGCGATGTTGTTCAAGAAGCAACAAGTAAAAACATCATCGTTACCGAATTATCTTCTTTTCAATTACTCGGCATCGATAAATTCCGTCCGAAGATCGCCGTGATCACGAATTTATATTCGGCTCATCTTGATTATCATGGAAGTCGCGAAGAATATCTCGCCGCCAAGGAAAATATCATAAAAAATCAAGGACCGGATGATTATTTAATCATCAATCTTGACCAAGAGGAATGTCGGACAATCGCTGCGAAAGCCCGGAGTAAGGTTATCGGTTTTTCCAGAAAAGGATTTTTAACGGAAGGTGCCTCATATCATGACGGCTCACTCTATTTCCACGGGGAAAAATTTATGGAACGAAAGGACATTCCCCTCCCCGGTGACCATAACCTCGAAAATATACTGGCCGCCCTCGCAGTGGCGAAAGTTTTAGATGTAGATGATGAAGCCATCCGCCATGTTCTTAGAAACTTCCAGGGGGTTAAACATCGTTTGCAATACATCGGGGATGTCCAGGGCCGGAAATTTTATAATGATTCCAAATCAACGAATGTCCTGGCAACACAAGTTGCGTTAAAAAGCTTTACTGAACCGGTCATTCTTCTCGCTGGCGGATTGGATCGGGGTGAAGATTTCAGCGATCTGATTCCCTATTTAAAAAGTGTGAAGGCGCTTGTCGCCTTTGGTGAAACGAAGGAAAAATTGGCAAAGATCGGGAAAGAAGCGGGGTTAAAAACCGTGCATCTCGTCGAAAATGTAGAAGAGGCGGTCCCGTTAAGCTATTCGCTCTCTCAACCGGGAGATATTATTCTTCTTTCCCCAGCTTGTGCAAGCTGGGACCAATATCCAAGTTTTGAAGTTCGGGGAGACATTTTCATCGCTGCTGTGCATAAATTAAAATAGGGACTTGCCTGTTAAGTGACGCTGAAAATAGATACGGAAAACAGGTTCCAAATTCGGGTTATGAGGTGAAGGCTTTGCCGGCGAGAAAAGCTGCACCAGATTTCCTGTTAATCAGTGTTTTGTTTACGTTACTGGCGCTCGGACTCATCATGGTTTATAGCGCTAGTGCCGTCTGGGCGGATTACCGGTTCGATGATTCGTTTTACTTCGCTAAAAGGCAAATGTTGTTTGCCCTTGTAGGGATCATCGGTATGTTTATCGTCATGAATATCGATTACTTGACATGGCGGAAGTGGGCAAAAATTATTTTGATTATTTGTTTCATTTTATTGATCGCAGTTTTAATCCCTGGAATTGGTACGGTAAGAAATGGTTCACGTAGCTGGATCGGTGTCGGTGCTTTTTCCATCCAGCCTTCCGAATTCATGAAACTGGCTATGATCATTTTTCTAGCCAAGTTTCTTTCGGAAAATCAACGCAAGATCACATCGTTTAAAAACGGCCTCTTGCCAAGTTTATCGCTCGTTTTTATCGCCTTTGGTTTAATCATGTTACAGCCTGACCTGGGTACGGGAGCGGTATTGGTCGGAACATGCATGTTGATGATCTTTATCAGCGGAGCTCGGATCCTGCATTTCATCATGCTAGGCTTACTCGGTTTAGCCGGGCTCGTCGGTTTGATCTTGGCCGCTCCTTATCGCATGCAGCGGATCATCGCCTTTATAGACCCGTGGCAAGATCCACTAGGTGCAGGCTTTCAAATCATTCAATCGCTTTATGCGATCGGCCCAGGGGGATTATTCGGCCTTGGGTTGGGACAAAGCCGCCAAAAATTTTTCTATTTACCGGAACCACAGACCGACTTTATCTTCGCGATCGTAGCCGAAGAACTCGGTTTTATCGGCGGTTCATTTGTCCTCGTATTGTTTGCCCTCTTGTTCTGGCGGGGGTTGCGCATCGCTCTGCATGCCCCCGATTTATATGGAACATTTTTGGCAACGGGGATCATCTCCATGATCGCCATACAGGTGATCATCAATATCGGGGTTGTCATCGGTTTATTACCGGTAACCGGTATCACGCTCCCATTTTTTAGTTATGGCGGTTCATCGCTAACATTGATTTTGACAGCTATGGGGGTTTTACTTAATATCAGTCGCTATTCACAGGTCTGATCGGCGGCATACGTTTTCACTTAAAGAGGAGCTTCCCGAAGCAAGACTCGTTTTTTTTAGTGTGGTATTTTTTCGTGGTCGATTCAGTGCTGAAGTATTTAACAATGAGGTATCGTTTTCGATCGACGCTTTATGGCTAAATGAATACCCTTTTCAGACCGGAAAAGATCGGCTAAAATAAATTCGCTCGTGTCGATTAGCGCAAGTAGACGTACGATTTTCCATGGAACGGGGCGACGAAAGCACATCATGAAAATGGTGTGCTTTCGTTATTTTTATTTCCTAATGGACACAGAAGATGAGAAATGCGTTCAAATAAATGTTTCATGACATCGGCGAATAACGTAAGCAAATTTTAAAGACCAAAAACGTTTACGGCAAAGATGTTTTTGGTCTGATTCGTGCTGAAGCGAAAATAGAACAAATAGAGACACGATCTCGTTAGATGATCTTTATGGTGAAAAATTTTCATAATAAAGGTACCGGTTAAGACGGCTATAGAAATGATGACAGGCATCATGGATAAAAGGAATTAGCGTAAATCTCCTTTTTAACATCTTGAAATAACATAATATTTTTCATCCCGGGGATATTTTTTAACGAGGAAAATTTTAGTATACTTATTTACAACAACTATTATATAAAAATGATTTTGTCGAAATGATGACGATATGAAAGATAAAGGGAAATTTTTTGAAAATCCTGTATTTTTTCGTAGGAATATTGGGACTTAAGTTGCATCCACTCCCTTTCTACTTGCCAAACAAGCTGTGTTATAATAGTGAAAAGATTTTCAATAGCGGAGCGAAGTGTTTTCTTTTTTTAGGGGTTGCTGGTTTTTCAAGGGCAAACGTGGTTAAATGAGGTGGCGAAAGTGAGTGGGAAAGTAGTATCCATAGAAGATCGAATACCAAAATTAAAGCGGGAACGAAGGAGAAAAACAAACCGCAGAATCATGATTTTGCTTTTTTTATTTTTCCTCTTGATTCTTTCAATCCTCTATTTTCATTCTCCCATGAGCAAAGTAGGTTCGATCACGGTACAAGGGAATCATTTGATCACAACCGAAGACATCATCGCAGCGAGTGGTTTAACAGCGGAGACGGTCATTCTTAACATCGATAAAGACGAGCTGCTTACAAAGATCATGGATATTCCCGAAATTAAATCAGCCGAACTTTCCTTAACCCTGCCGAATCATCTCCATATTAACGTTGAAGAGTACGATGTATTAGGTATTCTTAAGACGGCTGATGAAAATCTGGTGCTTTTAGAAAATGGCCACCTTAGCGCCTGGAACGACCGGTATCAACATGAACTCGATGTTCCGATTTTAGTTGGGTTTTCCGAAGATGAACAGCTGCCGCTTCTTGCCAAACAATTGGGAGAACTGGCCATCGAGGTAAGAAATTCTATTTCGGAGATTATTTTTACCCCGAAAGAAACGGATCCTCTAGCTGTCACCCTGTACATGAATGACGGATTTGAGGTCCGGGCCACCCTCCGCAGTTTTGCCGATCGTATGAACTACTATCCTGATTTAATCAGTCAGATCGATCCCGGGGAAAAAGGAATCCTGGATTTAGAGGTGGGTCTATTTTTTAAATCATATGAGTCTTTATTAGAATCTCATGATGAGAAAGAATTTGAATCAAGTGATGAAACATACACGACAGGGGAAAGTGGCGAAGGAAGTGAAGGCTAATCGGGTTATTCTATCCTTGGTTGCTCTAGTGATCGGCTTTTTAATCGTTTTTTCCTATCGGCATACAATCAGTGAAGAAGAACCGGCTACGAGAAATGATCGTGAATGGGCACGGAATATCGAATTACATGAACGGCTTGTGGAAATCGAAGAAAGAAATAACGAATTGCAGAGAGAATTGATAGAAAAACAACGGCAAATCATCGCTTTAGAGTTTGAAATCGCCAGTGAGGAGGAAATATTTGAGGAACAGGCGCGGGAGTTGGAAACATTAAGAAAATATTTGGGGAAAGTTCCCGTTCGTGGTGAAGGGATTATCGTCAGTCTTGATGATAGTGAATACGATCCGGGAGCCGATGATATTAATCAATTCTTAGTTCATGAACATCACGTACTCGGAGTGGTCAATGAATTGTTTACGGCTGGTGCGGAGGCGGTTGCGATCAACGGAAAGAGATTAACAGCCCGTTCTTATATAGTGTGTAATGGACCTGTTATTAACGTTGATGGTGAAAATTTTCCCGCCCCGTTTGTGATCGCTGCGATCGGTAAAGCAGAGGTTTTGGAAAAAGCTTTATTGATTCAGGGCGGGATCCGCGATCAACTCGTCGATGATAATATCGTCGTTATAATTGAAAAGAAAAATGAAATTATCATTGACCCCGTTTTTTAAAAGGACTAACAGGAATTTTCACAACAGATGTTGAACATTAGGTGATAGGATTGAAACAAAAAACCATCTTTAGTCTCACATTGATCAGTGCTTTGTTTGGTTTTATGATAGTTTTGCAAATTAAAACGATGCACCAGCCGGAAGTTAAAGAAACGCGAGATGTTTGGAAATTACGCGAAAACTATCTGGCCGCCAGAGAAATGGAAGCGAATCTCCTGGCCGAAATACGGAAAGCGAATGAAACGATCGCCCGCTACGAACAGGAGCGACTGCACAGTAAAGAACAAGCTTTCATCGAAACCTTAAATGAGTTGAAACAAGAGGCGGGATTGACCGAACTAACTGGCCCGGGGCTTGCGATCACCCTTGAACCATTGCCACAGGAAATGTATCCTGGGGTGGATAACCCATATCTTTCAGCTACCATCTTGCGAAAAATGGTGAACGAATTAAATATGTACGGTGCACAGGCCATCTCGATCGCCGGAAAACGTGTCGTACAATCGACCGTGATCCGGGAAATCCAGGGAGCAACCCGTATCGACGGATTCCCGCTCCGAAATTATCCGGTCGAAATCAAGGTTCTGGCAGCGACTTTGCAAGATGCGGAAAAAATATATAACAGCTTACAGATCTCATCCCTCCGCGATGATTTCTTCGTGGATCGAATTAATATGAAAATTGGCGAACCGGAAGTAGAAGTCACCATCCCCCCGTATGATGGTACGATCAAGATCGATGTTATGGAAAGCAGCGATGAAGGAGCGAGTGAATGATGTGGCTGCCGATATTAGGATTGATCATCGGGATGGCCATCGGTCTATTAGCTGACATCCACATCCCGGCGGAATATTCGAATTACCTATCACTGGCGGTTTTAGCCGCACTTGATTCCCTTGTTGGCGGGATTCGTGCTTACCTGCAAAACATCTATGATGAAACCGTGTTCGTCTCTGGATTTTTTTTCAACATTTTATTGGCAATCGGTTTAGCTTTTATCGGGGTGTATATTGGTGTAGACTTGTATTTAGCAGCGGTATTCGCTTTTGGTTTCCGGTTATTTCAAAATATGGCGATCATCCGCCGCATTTTGATCGCGAAATGGTCTTTTCGCAAGAAAAATAAAAATAGTTGAAAATGAAAGGTTTATGACGAAAAATATCGAATTATGTAAATGTAGATACCCTTTTTTAGTAGTTTATTAGTATAATAAAATTAAGATTTTTTTCTTTAAGGTTCATATTGTGAAGTTCGCTCGATCGTGCAGTGGATAAGGAAAGGATAAGGAGGTGCCCGGGTGAATCAATCGAGAATTCAAGTGAGCCTGGATGTTGGAACTTCTACGGTGAAAGTGATCATTGGCGAGATGCTCAATGATACGCTCAATATCATCGGTGTCGCCAATGTTCCTTCAGAAGGTTTAAAGAAAGGCTCCATAATTGATATAGATCAAACGGTCCGTTCGATACGCAAAGCCGTTGACCAGGCGGAACGGATGATCGGAATGGAAATCCGCAAGGTTTTAGTAGGTATTCCTGCCCATCAAGTCCAATTGATCGACTGTCATGGGGTTGTAGCTGTAAATAGTGAGAACCGGGAGATTTCGAATGAAGATGTGCAGCGTGTGATCGATGCGGCACAGGTGATATCCCTTCCCCCCGATCGGGAGATCATCAATGTGATTCAAAAACAATTTATCGTCGATTCTCAAGATGAGATTCATGATCCGCGGGGGATGATCGGAGTTCGGTTGGAAATGGAAGGTTTGCTGGCAACCGGTTCACGAACCCAGTTGTTAAATATTCTCCGTTGTGTGGAAAAAGCAGGTTTACATATCACGGACATCGTCTTACAACCACTAGCTTCAGGAGAAATCGCCCTATCGAAGGACGAAAAAAATCTCGGTGCCGCCTTGATCGATATTGGTGGTGGAACAACAACGGTTACATACTTCGAAGATGGTTTCATTCAGGGAACAAGCGTTCTGCCAATAGGTGGCCATAATGTAACCCGAGATATCTCCATCGTGCTGAGAACAACTACTGATGATGCCGAAATAATTAAAACACGCCACGGTCATGCGTTCTACGAGATGGCTTCTGCCGATGATTACTTTGAAGTACCGGTAATCGGTAGTAACGATAAACAAAGGTTCAATCAACTACAAGTTGCTGAAATCATTGAAGCTCGGATGGTCGAGATATTGGAACTGGCTCAATATGAATTACATAAAATGGGAGCCAATGATATTCCAGGGGGGTACGTATTGACGGGTGGCGGTTCCAATCTACCCGGTCTCCTGGAACTGGCCCAAACGATTTTCCAAAATCGCGTAAGGGTCGCGATTCCGGATTATATCGGCGCCAGGGAACCACAATTCACGACGGCGGTTGGTATAATTAAGTATTATCATTATCTATCCAGATTTTACGGACAGGAAAATGAACCTACTGTTGTACCGGTTGAATCTTACTATGATAAAAAGCCGGGGCTCGGTGCAGGAAAACAACGTGAAACAACAGAGTCCCGGGAGAATGGTCGTTTACAACGGGTTAAGAAATTCCTTGGCTCATTTTTTGAATAAATACCACGATAGTTATCGGGAATTAGGAGGATTAGCATGTTGGACTTCGATATGAACTTAGACCAGTTGGCGAAAATTAAAGTCATCGGTGTTGGTGGTGGCGGTGGCAATGCGGTTAATCGTATGATCGATGATGGCTTGCAAGGGGTTGAATTCATCGCTGTCAATACCGATGCCCAGGCTTTGAATATGTCCAGGGCGGAAAATCGGATTCAAATCGGCGAAAAATTAACAAAAGGATTGGGAGCCGGCGCAAATCCCGAGATCGGGAGGAAGGCGGCCGAGGAAAGTAAAGAATTAATTGAAGAAGCGGTTCAGGGAGCCGACATGGTTTTCGTTACCGCCGGAATGGGGGGCGGCACGGGGACCGGAGCGGCGCCGATCATAGCCAAAATTGCCAAAGACATGGGGGCATTGACCGTTGCCGTTGTAACCCGGCCATTCTCGTTTGAAGGCCGTAAACGGGCAAACCAGGCTGCAAACGGTATCGCTGCCCTTAAAGAGGCGGTCGACACCTTAATCGTAATCCCTAATGATCGTCTGCTTGAAATCGTAGATAAAAGCACACCGATTCTCGAAGCCTTTAAAGAAGCGGATAATGTCCTGCGTCAAGGTGTACAAGGGATTTCCGATTTGATCGCCGTACCCGGACTCATTAACCTTGATTTTGCCGATGTGAAAACGATCATGGCCAATAAAGGTTCGGCATTGATGGGAATCGGTACCGCTTCAGGTGAAAATCGTGCTGTTGAAGCAGCGAAGAAAGCTATCTCTAGCCCTCTGCTCGAAACTTCTATTGACGGTGCGACTGGCGTGATCATGAATATCACCGGTGGCATGAATCTGAGCCTATATGAAGTACAGGAGGCAGCTGACATTGTCGCATCGGCCGCTGACCAGGATGTGCATATGATCTTCGGCTCAGTCATCAATGAAGACTTGAAAGATGAAATTGTCGTCACCGTCATCGCTACTGGTTTTAAAGAAGATAAAAATGTACAGCAAAAACCTACTGGCCCAAGATTGGCTAAAAATGCGGAAATACGAGACAAGGACCGGAGTGCTTTAGAAACCAAAAGTCAAGAAAATACCGCTCAATACGAAGAGGATTTACTGGATATCCCCACCTTTTTGCGAAACCGCAACAAGAAAAATTTATAGTCCTGAAAAACCCCTTCCGGGAACGGAAGGGGTTTTTTATATGATTTTTCCTTTCTCCCTTTTAAGCGCATCATACCTTCCATTTGACAAAATCTCTGAAAACATATCATTTTTTGCGGTCATGAATCGACAAACTTTTAAGACAAAGGCGGGTATAATAATTTTTAGATGAATAGAGACCGGGAAAGGGGAAACCGCGGTGACCGTATTTCTCGATATCATCTGGTTATTAAACTTTTTGTTTGATAGCCTTTTACTTTTTTTAACGAATTTCATATTAAAAAGACATGCCCTGAAACGGAACATCTTCGCCGCGGGTTTTCTCGGATCGTTGATCATTTTCGCACCGCTTTTTCCCGTCACTTCATTTCTTCTGACACCGGTCGGTAAGATCATCGTTTCCGTACTGATGATTTTCACCGCCTTTGGTTACCGGAATTTCCGTTATTTTATCATGAATTGGCTCACATTCTACTTATGTACGTTCGTCGCCGGAGGTGGGTTATTCGGTATACATTATTTACTTCTTTCCCACGACGGAGCTGGCTACGCCTTCGTAACGAAAACGATCAGCGGTTTCGGTGATCCGATCAGTTGGCTTTTCGTCATGATCGTGTTTCCTCTCGTTCTCTTTATTTCAAGGGGTACATATGACCATCTCGTCGACGTGAAAATTCAGTATGACCAGATTATCGATGTTGTCATCGTGATCGACGGAATGACGATCCCATTAAAAGGACTGATCGATAGCGGCAATCATTTATACGACCCCTTAACGAAAAAGCCCGTGATGATCGCTTCCCTGGAAAAGATCGAGGGCATGATTCCTGGAGAATTGGTGCGCGTCTTCGAAAATGTTCATGAGCTGGCATCCCTTAATGACACCCTGTTACACAAGTGGAATATCGCTGTCATTCCTTATCGCGTCGTTGGACAAGAGAGCAAGATCCTTGCGGCCATGCAACCGGATAAGGTCGAATTCCAGTATGCGAAAAGGGTGCTGGAGGCAAAACATGTCCTTGTCGCTTTTGTCCGGCATAACTTTTCCAGGGATCATCATTTTGATTGCATCATTCATCCCAAAATGCTGCACGAAGCGACGGTTACGCACGTTTCCTGAATGTAACAAAGGCTAGGAGAAATGCACACTATATCAGGCGATCGCCTGCATAAATAAAGGATGGAGGACTGGGCATGAAAAAACTAAGATTTTATCTTTTTTACTATGTTCAAAAAATATTGATCAAATTGAAGTTGAAATCCGGCGAAATTTATTACATCGGTGGAAGTGAAGCCTTGCCACCCCCCCTTACCCGCGAAGAGGAAGAGATGTTATTGAAAAAATTACCGCAAGGGGACGAGACCGCCCGTTCGATGTTGATCGAACGGAATTTACGCCTTGTCGTTTATATTGCCCGAAAATTTGAAAACACGGGGATCAATATCGAGGATTTAATCAGTATCGGCACAATCGGCCTTATCAAAGCGGTGAATACATTCAATCCCGAACGGAATATCAAATTGGCAACATACGCATCGCGCTGCATCGAAAACGAAATCCTTATGTACTTGCGCCGCAATAATAAGGTGCGGGCGGAAGTTTCTTTCGATGAACCGCTCAACATCGATTGGGATGGGAATGAACTGCTTTTATCAGATGTGCTTGGAACGGAAGACGATATCATCACCAGGGATTTAGAGGCCCAGGTCGACCGGAAAATTTTAATGAAGGCTTTACACACCCTTTCCGACCGGGAAAAGCAAATCATGGAACTCCGCTTCGGTTTAAACGGTGGTGAAGGGAAGACCCAAAAAGATGTTGCGGATATGTTAGGGATTTCCCAATCGTACATATCCAGATTGGAAAAGCGTATCTTCAAACGATTACGGAAAGAATTTGAAAAAATGGTGTAATAGTTTACGAAAAATTTTGTCGGAACGGAACGTTCCGTTATTTTTTTTGACGAAAATTAGGATCGGGACTTAGGAAAATACCGCTTTTTTCGCAACTTTTCATTACCGCCTTTCCCGTCCCCCACCTTTTAACCATGCATATTTTTTCCTCCCGGGGAGATACTTTATACGTAACCACGCCTTTGGGAGGGTAACATGATGATGCGCAACAAGGTAGAAATCTGTGGAGTCGATACATCAAAACTTCCCGTATTGACGAATGAAGAGATGCGCGAACTATTCAAAAAAATGCATGAGGGGGATATGAGCGCTAGGGAAAAACTAGTGAATGGAAACCTCCGACTCGTGTTGAGTGTCATCCAGCGTTTTAATAATCGTGGTGAATACGTGGACGACCTGTTTCAGGTCGGTTGTATTGGACTGATCAAATCGATCGATAATTTTGATCTGGAACAAAATGTTCGTTTTTCCACATATGCCGTACCGATGATTATCGGCGAGATTCGCCGTTATTTGCGTGATAATAATCCCATTCGCGTTTCCCGCAGTTTACGCGATATCGCCTATAAATCTTTGCAGGTGAGAGAAAGACTGATGTCGGAAACCTCTCGGGAACCGACACCAGAAGAAATTGCCAAAGAACTCAATGTTCCGCGTGAAGAAGTGGTCTTTGCACTGGATGCGATTCAAGACCCCGTCTCGTTATTTGAACCGATTTATAACGACGGTGGTGACCCGATATACGTCGTTGATCAGATCAGCGATGATAAAAGCCGGGATTCCATTTGGATCGATGAGATCGCGTTAATGGAAGGCATCCGTCGCTTGAATGAACGGGAGCGGATGATTTTGAAAAAACGTTTTTTCCAGGGGAAAACGCAGATGGAAGTAGCCGAAGAAATCGGTATTTCCCAGGCACAGGTTTCTCGACTGGAAAAGGCGGCGATCAAACAAATGGGGCGAAATTTCCAATAACAAAAGAACATAAATCGCTCCTCGAGAAAAAGACCATCAGGGAATAACTAAATCTCCCCGTCCGGGAGATTTTCTTATTTTTTAGAGAAAAGAGCTGTGACGGGAAGCGAATAGTATGGTACACTGAAAAAAATGGGAGTATCAACGATATAAAGAGTGGTGGACTTGATTGCAAGAACCATTTCAAGAAAAACATGATATGTTTTTAACCATAGAAAACTGGCAACGTCAATTCCCCGGCCTTTTGGCAGGGTTTTCGACAAGGAGAGAAGGGCACAGTCTAGCTCCGTTTAAAAGCAATAACCTCGGCCTGCACGTTGGGGATGATGAGAATGCGGTGCACGCCAATCGGGAAAAATTGGCCCAAGCCCTCGGCGTTCCCCTTGCGAACTGGGTATTCGCCCAGCAAATTCACGGAAATCATATCCAGCGGATTACAAGGTGTGAGCGTGGATCGGGTGTGCGGGATTATGCTTCGGGGATTGCTGCAACCGATGGCTTGTTCACCAAGGAAAAAGGGATTGTTCTTGCGCTTGCTTTTGCTGATTGTGTACCGCTCTACTTTTATTCACCTCGCTTTCAGCTTGTGGGTGTTGCCCATGCCGGCTGGCGGGGGACGGTTCGTAATATTGCGGGTAAGATGATCGCAAGCTGGAGAAAGGAAGGGATCCCACCGGAAGAAGTGTTTGTCGTGATCGGTCCGGCCATTTGCCGGAGTTGTTATCGTGTCGATGCACGGGTGATTCGCGAGGTAAAGAAATTGCCAGTAGCCGCTGATCTTTTTTATCAAGAAGTGGACGAAAAACGATACACTATCGATTTGAAAAATCTAAACCGGGCTTTGTTACAGTATGCGGGTATCCCCGCAGGAAATATCCAGGTTTCCGGGCTTTGTACGAGTTGCAGGGAACATCTATTTTTCTCCCATCGCCGCGACAGCGGTAAAATGGGAAATACTGGCCGAATGCTTGCGTTTATCGGCATAAAGGAGGACGGATGATTGACGGTTCAAGAAAATTTGTCAGTTATTCGGGAAGAAATCAGCACTGCCTGCAAACGCGTTGGCCGGGATCCAGAGGAAATCACGTTGATCGCTGTTACTAAGTACGCTTCGGTTGAAAAAACTCGGGAATTGCTGGATGCTGGGATCTATCATTTCGGGGAGAATCGGGATCATGAATTTTTACGTAAACATGCGATCTTCGGTGACCGACCGACATGGCATTTCATCGGTACATTACAGAGCCGAAAAGTGAAACATGTGATCCCTTATATCGATTACCTCCATTCTCTGGATCGCCTATCCCTCGCCCGTGAAATCGAAAAACGAGCGACCCGCCCGGTAAACTGTTTCGTGCAAGTCAACGTTTCTGGAGAAGAATCCAAACACGGGCTAGCGCCTGAAAACGTGCTTTCCTTTCTCGAATCCCTCTATGATTATAAAAAGATCCGTATCGTCGGTTTGATGACGATTGCTCCATATACACGGGATGAAAGATTGTTACGTCGAGTGTTTCGGGATTTAAAACAATTACAGGAGGACGTGCAAAAACGCGGGTTTGATCACGCCCCGTGCACAGAGCTATCGATGGGGATGTCCAACGATTTTATCATCGCCATTGAAGAAGGCGCCACGATGATCAGGATCGGCCGCAAATTAGTCGGTGACTATACTCGGGAGGTGTAACGAAATGGGTTTACGCTCGAAGATCAAACAGTTTTTTTACCTGGATGATGAATTGTATGAGGAGGAATACCAAACGGAAGTACCCCCTGTGCCAGAACGGCGGACGAAAGTTGCCCAGCAAAAAAATGTTATTAGTTTACAAAGTGTGCAAAAATCGGCAAAATTAATCTTGATTGAACCTCGTACGTATGCGGATGCCCAGGTCATCGCCGATCATTTGATCAATCACCGGGCGGTCGTCGTGAATATCCAGCGCATGGAAAAAGAACAGGCACGACGGATCATCGACTTCCTGAGTGGCACTGTATATGCGATCAACGGGGATATCCAGATCATCGGTCAGGAAATTATTCTCTGTGTGCCGGAAAATGTGGAAGTTTCCGGATCGATCTCAGAATCTTTCAGTGATTACGATTTTGACAATGTGAGGTGGTAATAGCCTTGTTGGTGGCTCTTTATCAAGTGCTAGCGACTGCCATTAGTTTGTACAGTTTTGCCATTTTAATTTATGTTTTGATGTCCTGGATTCCCGGTGCGCGATCTACCCAGTTCGGAGAGTTATTAGGCCGAATTTGTGATCCGTATCTGGAATTTTTCCAGCGCTATATCCCGCCTATCGGATTCATCGATATCTCACCGATCATCGCTCTTATCGTATTACAGCTCGCCAATCGTGGCCTTTATGTTCTCTTCTCGTTTTTAATGTAACGAACTGGAGTGAGTCTTATCCAACATGTCGATTTATCAACATTTTCGCCCCAGGGAAAAAGGGTTTATCGATCAAGTTTTCAGCTGGATCCGCTATGTGGATATGCGATATGCTCCGAAATTGACCGATTTTCTCGACCCCCGGGAACAATATATCGTCCAATCGGTAGTCCGTTACCAAGATCTTTGTAACGTTTCTTTCTTCGGCGGTGCCGAACAAAACGAACGCAGACGAGCCATCCTTTATCCCAATTATCTCGAGGTGACGGAAGATGATTTTTCGATCGCACTCTTTGAAATCATCTATCCAGATAAATTTGTGACGATTGCCCACCCACAAGTTCTCGGCAGCCTGCTTGGCTCCGGTGTGAAACGAAGCAAGTTTGGGGATATTATCATTCGCGATGAAAGGATCCAGTTTTTTGTCGCCAAAGAAATCGCCGAATATATCCAATTAAATGTCGACAGAATCGGCAAGACTGCGGTGACGTTGAAACAACTACCACTTGTCGAAGCTTTGGAGGCTGAAGAAAGCTGGCAGGAGCTCGTCTTGAGCGTCTCTTCATTACGACTCGATGCGGTTTTATCCGGTGCGCATAATCTTTCTCGGCAAAAGGCCCGCGAATGGATCCAGCGCGGACTTGTCAAGGTGAACTGGGAAATCGTCGAAGAGCCTGATTATCAACTGGAAGAACATGATGTGATCTCGGCGCGAAGGCTCGGTCGTATCAAAATCTTCCAGCTCCTCGGACAAACGAAAAAGGAGAAATGGCGTATACTTGTTGGCAAACAAAAATAATATGATTTTTGAAGGAATTATTTGCGAATTTGTCGAATTTTAGTATAGTACAGATTCTTGGAGGTGACACCATGCCATTAACACCACTGGATATACATAACAAAGAGTTTTCTCGTGGATTTCGCGGCTATGATGAAGATGAAGTGAATGAGTTTTTAGACCAGGTAGTTAAAGATTATGAAATGGTCTTACGTGATAAACGAAATTTGGAAGAACAGGTCCGCCAGTTGCAAGAGCGGCTTGACCATTTTAAAAGCATAGAGGATAACTTGAATAAATCGCTTGTCATCGCTCAGGAAACCGCGGAAGAATTAAAACAAAATGCTCAAAAAGAAGCGAAACTGATCATTCGTGAAGCTGAGAAAAATGCCGATCGCATCATCAATGAAGCCCTCTCGAAGGCGAGAAG
Source organism: uncultured Bacillaceae bacterium (assembly GCA_937983015.1). Lineage (GTDB taxonomy): Bacteria > Bacillota > Bacilli > Bacillales > Caldibacillaceae > CALGAD01. Next base: position 20,855 of record CALKAK010000190.1, read on the forward strand.
AATCGCCATGGAGATTGAAGATTTGAAAAAACAATCAAAAGTATTCCGCAACCGTTTGCGTACATTAATTGAAGCCCAGCTCGATTTGATCGATTCCGAAGACTGGGATCGGATCATGGAATATGACCGCGATGCAACCGAATTTGTCGGGTTAAATAAGGAAGATTCTGCGCTCCATGGCGGATAATGGATAAAAAACGCTTGACGAAGCAACCAGAATTATCTATAATTTTTCATAATCCAATATCTGGTTATGTCCCTGACAATTCAATGACATGAGATCAACGATGACGGGGAGAGTACAATTTTCATTCTTTTCCAAGCGAGTCGGGGATGGTGGGAGCCCGATAAAAGAGGAAAATTGGAAGATCACCCCCGAGTTCCATTTCTGAACCAGCAGTAGGAAATGGCGCCGACCAGCGTTATGGATAGGAGTGGACAAAGGGATTCCTTTGTCTAATTGGGTGGTACCGCGGGAAAGCTTTCTCGTCCCATATGGGAGAGAAAGCTTTTTTCATGGTTTTGTAACAAAGGGTCGTACAAGAATGCAAGTATTTTTTGAATATTTTGCGATCTTTCGGACGAAAATGTTAAACATCAGAAGTGGAAAGGAGATTGGCTCGTGAATTACAAAGAAACGCTCTTGATGATGAAAACGAACTTTCCCATGCGTGGCAATTTAACCAAGAAAGAACCGGAGATTCAAAAAAAATGGGATGAGATGCGCATTTATGAGAAAGTGCAAGAACGGACGAAAGGTCGTCCGAAATTTATACTCCATGATGGCCCGCCTTATGCCAACGGAAGTCTCCACATGGGACATGCTCTAAATAAAGTGTTGAAAGATTTTATCGTTCGCTCCCGCTCGATGCTTGGCTATGATGCTCCATATGTTCCCGGCTGGGATACGCACGGGTTACCGATCGAACAGGAATTAACGAAAAAAGGGTATAACCGGAAAGAAATGACGGCGGTCGAATTCCGCAAACTATGTGAACGGTATGCCCGTGAACAAATTGAAATTCAGCGGAAAGGCTTTAAGCGCCTCGGTGTCCGCGGCGACTGGGAAAATCCGTATTTGACCCTCGATCCGAAATTTGAAGCAGAGCAGATCCGGGTTTTCGGCAAAATGGCGAAAAGAGGGTTGATCTATAAAGGCTTAAAACCGGTATACTGGTCGCCCTCATCTGAATCAGCCCTTGCTGAAGCGGAAATCGAATATAAAGATGTTCGCTCACCGTCCATTTACGTTGCGTTTCCGGTTAAAGATGGAAAAGGGGTACTGGATACGGATACCGAAATCGTCATCTGGACGACGACACCGTGGACAATTCCGGCCAACCTGGGGATCGCCGTTCATCCAGAATTGGATTATGTGGTCGTCAAAGTAGGGGACCGAAAATTTGTTCTCGCGGAAAAATTACTCGAGGAAGTCGCTAAAGAGTTAGAGTGGACGGAATATGAAGTTGTGCGCACGATTCCCGGGAAAGATCTCGAATATGTGGTGGCGAAACACCCGTTCTATGATCGGGATTCCCTAGTCGTCTTGGGTGAACACGTTACAACAGATGCCGGTACCGGCTGTGTTCATACCGCACCCGGTCACGGGGAAGACGACTTTGTTGTCGGCCAGAAGTATAAATTAGGGGTGTTAAGCCCGGTAGATGACCGGGGATATATGACCGAGGAAGCACCTGGATTTGAAGGGTTGTTTTATGATGAAGCGAATAAAGCGATCACGAAAAAGCTCGCAGAAGTTGGTGCACTGTTAAAACTCGGATTCATCACCCACTCCTATCCCCATGACTGGCGGACGAAAAAACCGGTGATTTTCCGTGCGACACCGCAGTGGTTTGCTTCCATTGATCCGATTCGCAACAAACTGTTAGAAGAAATCAAAAATGTCAAATGGCATAACGTCTGGGGCGAAACCCGGATGTATAACATGATCCGTGACCGCGGCGACTGGTGTATCTCCCGTCAGCGGGTCTGGGGTGTACCGATTCCGGTATTTTATGCGGAAAATGGTGAAGCGATCATCACCGATGAAACGATCGAACATGTGGCGCAGCTTTTTGAAAAATACGGTTCGGATGTCTGGTTTGAACGGGAGGCAAAAGATCTTCTTCCTGAAGGATTCACCCATCCGGGCAGCCCGAACGGTGAGTTCACAAAAGAAACGGATATTATGGACGTCTGGTTCGATTCCGGTTCCACTCATGCCGGTGTCCTGAAAACCCGGGAGGAATTACGATTCCCCGCCGATATTTATCTCGAAGGATCCGACCAGTATCGGGGCTGGTTTAACTCCAGCTTAATCGTCAGCGTGGCCGTCAATGACTGCGCACCTTATAAAGGAATTGTCTCCAACGGTTTCACTGTAGACGCCGAAGGAAAGAAAATGTCCAAATCTGTCGGAAACGTTATCGTGCCGGACGAGATCACCGAGCAGTTCGGTGCCGATATTTTACGGCTCTGGGTTGCGTCGGTTGATTATACGGAAGATGTCCGCGTGTTCATGGATAATTTCAAACAAGTGGCTGAAGTGTACCGGAAGATCCGCAATACGATCCGCTTCATGTTAGGGAATACGTCGGATTTCGATCCGAAAACCGATGCCATCCCGTACGAAGATTTGCGGGAGATCGATCGCTTCATGCTCGTGCGGCTGAACAATTTATTGAAGAAAGTACGCGAATCATACCTGAACTATAATTTCGATGACATTTATCATCGCGTGATGAATTTTGTCACGATTGACTTGAGTGCTTTCTACTTCGATATCGCTAAAGACGTCCTTTACTGCGATGCAAAAGATGATCCGGTTCGTAGAAGCATGCAAACGGTGATCTACGAATGTCTCGTCACTTTAACGAAAATGCTCGCACCGATCTTGCCGCATACGATGGAGGAAGTATGGGAATACATTCCGGGCGTAGAAGAAGAAAGTGTCCAGCTCACCGATATTCCCGAGTATCAAGAATTACCCGGTGCTTTCGAACTGGAAGAAAAATGGGCGAAGTTTATGAAAGTACGTGATGAAGTGCTGAAGGCCCTCGAAGAAGCACGGAATGAAAAATTAATCGGTAGCTCCCTTGATGCGAAAGTTATCCTTTACGTAAAAGATGAAGTTCAAGAACTATTGAATACGATCGAAGAAGATCTGGCGAAAATCTTCATCGTCTCCCAGACGGTTGTTGCCGGTGCCTATGAAGATGCTCCAGAGAACGCATTGAAATTAGAACGCACAGCGGTGCTTGTGGATAAAGCCGATGGCGAAAAATGCCAGCGTTGCTGGGCATATTCTACGGAAGTCGGTCACGATCCTGAACTTCCTGATCTATGCCCCCGCTGCGCGACTGTCGTCAAAACACATTACAGCCATCTCTTGAATGAATAGGAGTTGAAAAACCCCTGGAACTTGAAAGGTTCCGGGGGTTTTCCCTGTTTTGTACTTTTTTTGCGAAGGCAACGAGGGTCAGTCTTCACATGTATTTCGTCATATATGGATTTTATGTTACAATGCTTAAGGAAAGTAAACAATGGAGGAATAATTCGTGTATTATCTTGTTGCATTAATCGTCGTCATTCTGGACCAGTTGACCAAATGGTGGATCGTGAGTGAAATGACACTTGGGGAACGAATTCCCATTATTGAAAATTTTTTATATATTACCTCCCACCGCAATCAAGGAGCTGCCTGGGGAATTTTGCAAGGCCAGATGACCTTTTTTTATATTGTCACCGTTGTTGTCGTGATTTTTATCGTTTATTACATCCAAAAATATGGGAAAGAAAATCCTTTTTTCGGTTATACTTTAGGAATTTTATTAGGTGGGGCGATCGGTAACTTCATCGATCGGCTTTTTCGCAAAGAGGTTGTTGATTTTATCGACGTATACCCCTTCGGTTATAATTTTCCAATTTTTAACGTTGCCGATAGTGCCCTTACAATCGGGGTTTTGTTGATGATCATCTATATTTTATTCATCGAAGGGAAACAGCAGAAAAAGGAGTAAGTCCATGGAAGAGTTCGAATATGTGGTTCCTGAACAGCAAAATAATGAACGGATCGATAAAATCGTTACCCCATTAGGGGAGGATTGGTCCCGTACTGCCGTGCAAAACTGGATCAAAGAGGGGCTTGTTACCGTTAATGGCAAACGGGTGAAACCAAATTATAAATGCCAGACCGGTGACGTTATTTTCATTACTGTACCAGAACCGGTACCCCTCGAAGTCGTCCCGGAAAAAATGGATCTCGATATTTATTACGAAGATCAGGATTTGATCGTAATCAACAAACCCCGGGGACTCGTTGTCCACCCAGCACCCGGCCATGAAAGGGGGACTTTGGTAAACGGAATTCTCTATCATTGCAAAGATCTATCAGGAATCAATGGTGTCATTCGTCCTGGAATCGTTCATCGCCTAGACAAGGATACGACCGGTTTACTTGTTGTGGCAAAAAATGATCGGGCCCATGAAAAACTAGCTGAACAATTTCAGAATCAGACGGTTGTCCGTAAATATATCGCGATCGTCCACGGCGAGATCCCAGAAAGCCACGGGACAATCGAGGCACCGATCGGCCGGGACCCGCGGGATCGGAAAAAAATGGCGGTCACTGAAAAGGGAAAACCCGCGCTTACTTTCTTCCGTGTTCTCGAACGTTTTCCCGGTTATACCCTGGTGGAATGCCTACTGGAGACAGGCAGGACGCATCAAATCCGTGTGCATATGAAATATATCGGCTATCCTGTTGCTGCCGATTCGCAATACGGTCCGAAAAAAACCCTTGATTTATCAGGGCAGGCCTTACACGCCCAAACCCTCGGTTTTAACCACCCCCGTACCGGCGAATATATGGAATTCCAAGCACCACCACCGGCTGATTTTATAGAAGCACTGGAAAAATTACGCCAACTAAAACAATTATAACTTCATGCCTATTGAACAAAAAGCGTTTGGCGATTAAGATTTTTGAAAACCTTATACCCCCGGGAGACAATCACTTGAACTCATTTCCCGATGAAATGAAAAGGGAGAATTATCTCCGGATCAATAACACGAAACTCCAACCAGATGATGTGGCGAAAAAGATTAAAGAAAGATTTCAGCTGTGACGCGAACAACTCGGGTCAGTCCTTACCGATTTTCTTTTTTCAAAAATAGATTTTCCTAAATGAATCATGGAAGAACGGAACGGACTGAACAAAAATCATTGACATGGTTTACCTCTTTACGTATGATGGTTTTAGATGAATACGGACCTTTAAATCAGTCCAGAGAGGCTGAGAAGGGTGCGGAAAATTTCCTGTGATTTTTTGGAAGATTGGTGCCGTCTAAACTTCTCTCGCCTCGTGGCGAGAGTTTTTTTATGGCAAAACCCTGGAAAGGAAGAGCGTCAATGGATAAAAAAGTGATCATGGACAAAGAGGCAATGCGTCGGGCTCTCACCCGGATCAGTCACGAAATCATCGAAAAAAATAAAGGGATTGAAGATGTCATTCTCGTCGGAATCCGGACACGGGGGATTTATCTTGCTAGAAGGATAGCCGAACGCATTGAACAATTTGAAGGGAAAGTTCCTGTCGGTGAGCTGGATATCACTTTATATCGCGATGACCTTACGTATCGTAGCGAAGATGAAGAACCGCTAGTTAAAGGGTCTAACTTACCGGTACCGATTGAAAATAAAAAGGTTGTTCTGGTTGATGATGTTTTGTACACCGGTCGAACGGTTCGAGCCGCCATGGATGCCTTGATGGATCATGGCCGGCCAGCGCGGATCCAATTAGCGATTCTTGTCGATCGCGGACACCGGGAATTGCCGATTCGGGCGGATTACGTCGGAAAAAATATCCCTACATCCCGATCCGAACAAATCGTGGTTGAAGTGGAAGAAGTGGACGGTATTGATCAAGTAAGCATCCAAAAGAGAGGTTTATGTACATAATCCCTTATGAGAATCTGCTGACAAATGAATAAAATTCGCGGTAAACCTTTAAAGTCAGTCCCGTGAGGCTGAAAAGGTGTCGCGAGGAATACCTTTGTGCCTTCTTTGCAAAGGTGTAGTTTCTCATGACTTCTTTCAGCCTGCACTGGCGAAAGAAGTCTTTTTTTTGCAAGCAAAAAGTGTGTAATCGCAGGGGGATGAACAGATGAAACATGTGTTAACGATGGATGATCTTAGTCTGGATGAGATCGCAGGAATTTTAGACGAGGCAGAAGCTTTTGCCTCCGGCAAACAATGGCAACCCAAAGAACGAACTTTCGTCGTGAACTTATTTTTTGAGCCAAGTACGCGTACGAAGACGAGTTTTCTCGTCGCGGAGCACCGGCTAGGTCTAGATGTGCTACCGTTTGATCTGGAAACCTCCAGTCTCACCAAGGGGGAATCGCTGTACGATACGGTAAAAACTCTCGAGTCGCTCGGTGTATCGGTTGCTGTCATCCGTCACCGCGAAGAACGATATTTTGAGGAATTAACCGGACTTCAAATTCCGATCATTAATGCTGGTGACGGTTGCGGTCATCATCCGACGCAATCATTACTCGATCTTCTAACAATTCGCCAGGAGTTTGCCACGATTGCCGGTTTAAAAGTTGCCATCATCGGTGATATCAAGCACAGCAGGGTTGCTCGTTCGAATGCCAATGTATTAACCCGCCTCGGTGCAGAAATGTATTTTGCTGGTCCGGAAGAATGGCTCGACGGAGAAATTATAGATTTGGGAACCGTTGTCTCCGTTGATGAGGCGGTGGAGCTAGCGGATGTCGTGATGTTATTGAGAATCCAGCGCGAACGGTTGGAAGTGGAAGAGCGATTTTCCTTGACCGAAGATGAGTATCATGAACGTTTCGGCCTGACAAAAGAGCGTTATGGAAGAATGCAACCGCAGGCGATCATCATGCATCCTGCTCCAGTGAATCGCGGTGTAGAAATCGCTTCTAGCCTTGTGGAAAGTGATCGTTCACGCATTTTTAAGCAGATGGAAAATGGTGTGTTTGTTCGCATGGCCGTTTTGAAACTCGTCTTAGAACAACAAGTTAGAGAGGAAGGAATGCATAATGTCAACTTTAATCAAGAATGGTCAAATGATGAATTCAGACGGAACCATCGAAAAAAGGGATCTCCTTATCAAAGATGGCATCATTACAAGCATTGCCGAAGAAATCGTTCCGGCGCCTGATATGAACGTGATTGATGCAACAGATTTACTGATATCTCCAGGATTTATCGATCTTCATGTTCATTTACGGGAACCCGGGTTTGCAGAAAAAGAAACCATCGCTACCGGAACGATGGCAGCGGCCAAAGGCGGATTCACCACGATCGCCAGTATGCCTAATACAAAACCGGTTCCGGATTCTGTCGCAATTTTAGATGATCTCAAAGAGCGGATTAGTAAAAAGGCAGCAGTAAGAGTGCTACCCATTGCGGCGATAACCAAAGGCCAAAAAGGCGAGGAACTCGTCAATTTCCAGAAGTTGGCCCGTGCCGGCGCATTCGCCTTCAGTGATGACGGAGTTGGAGTGGAAAATGCCCGTCTAATGTACGAAGCGATGCAAGGTGCCCGAGCTGTTAATAAAGCGATTATTGCCCATTGTGAAGATCCGAATCTTACCTATGGCGGAAGTGTCCATGAAGGAGCGGTCGCAAAGCGGATGGGAATTCCCGGTATCCCATCGGTGAGTGAAGCGGTTCATATCGCTCGGGATGCGGTACTGGCGCATGCGACAGGTTGTCACTATCATGTCTGCCACGTGAGTACGAAAGAATCTGTCGCGATCATCCGGCAAGCAAAAGCTTTAGGCGTCCATATTACCGCTGAAGTCACCCCGCACCATTTATTGTTGTGTGAAGATGATATACCGGGGGATGATGCGAATTTTAAAATGAATCCCCCGTTACGAAGCCGGGCAGACCGTGATGCTTTACTGGAAGGTCTACTTGATGGAACGATAGATTTTATCGCCACCGATCATGCTCCGCATACTCAAGATGAAAAGAGAGCGGGGATGAAAAAAGCACCGTTTGGTATCGTCGGTTTAGAGACGGCTTTTCCGCTATTATACACCTACCTCGTGGAAAAAGGATATGCGACATTGCAACAGTTACTCGAGTGGTTGACGGTAAAACCGGCAAACTGTTTCGGTCTTCCTTACGGCAGGCTGGAAGTCGGAAAGGTCGCCGATTTAGTCCTGCTCGATCTTTCTCATGAACATATCATCGATCCAGCATCCTTCGTTTCTAAAGGAAAGAATACCCCATTTGCAGGCTGGAAGTGTCGCGGCGTGGTTCAACGCACGCTTGTAGCCGGAAAGACTGTTTGGGAAATGGGAGGGAGTCGTGCTTGATCATCTACCAATTTTTAAATAGGAGGGTGTCGCCAAATGAAACAAGAAGAACTTAAAACGGTTTTGGTGATCGGTTCCGGACCGATCGTGATTGGTCAAGCTGCAGAATTCGACTATTCGGGAACTCAAGCATGCCTCGCATTGAAGGAAGAAGGTTTTCGCGTGATTCTTGTGAATTCCAACCCCGCGACGATGATGACGGATACAGAGATCGCCGATGTGATCTATATGGAACCATTAACGGTGGAGTTTATCGGCAAGATCATTCGCAAGGAAAAACCGCAAGCCCTTCTCGCGACTGTGGGAGGACAAACGGCGCTAAATCTCGCTGTGGAACTGGAGCGATCGGGTATTTTAGCCCAATACGGAATTGAACTCATTGGCACAAAACTTGCGTCAATTAAGAAAGCGGAAGATCGGGAAGAATTTCGTGATTTCATGAAGAAAATCGGTGAGCCGGTTCCGGAAAGCACGATTTGTACTACGGTAGAGGAAGCCGAGGCGTTTGCCGACCGGGTAGGTTATCCTGTCATCGTTCGACCAGCTTTCACACTTGCAGGTTCAGGTGGCGGTATCTGCCGAAACATTGAAGAATTGCGGGAAGTTGCCCGCTCCGGGATCAGTTACAGCCCCAGTGGTCAAATTTTAGTAGAAAAGAGTATCGCTGGATATAAAGAGATTGAACTGGAGGTTGTCCGCGATTCGCAGGATCAAGTGGCTGTAATCTGTTCGCTCGAGAATGTGGATCCTGTGGGGATTCATACTGGTGATTCTTTGGTCGTTGCCCCGTACCAAACCTTGTCCCGAGAAGAATATCTTATGTTGCGGGATGCCGCGGTAAGAATTGTTCGTGGCTTAGAAATTGAAGGAGGTTGTAATGTTCAACTTGCTTTTAACCAGGAAGAGAAAACTTATTATGTAATCGAAGTAAATCCCCGCGTCAGCCGTTCCAGTGCTCTTGCATCGAAAGGAACGGGTATCCCGATCGCAAAAATCGCTGCAAAAATCGCCATCGGGAGGACTCTCGATGAACTGATTCCCGCATTCCCGGAACAGCCATCGCGAATATTTGAACCGGAACTCGATTACATCGTGACGAAGCTGCCCCGTTTTCCGTTTGATAAGTTCCGTTCGGCCCGTCGCAACCTCGGGACGCAAATGCAGGCAACAGGGGAAGTTATGGCCATCGGAAAAACTTTTGAAGAATCGTTATTAAAGGCGGTCCGTTCATTAGAATTAGGAGTGGACCATCTCGAATTAAAAGATGGAGAAGAAATCTCTTTAGCACGATTGGAAAAAAGAATAAAACAACCAGGGGATGAGCGCCTCTTTTATATAGCTGAAGCCTTCCGCAGGGGGATATCCAGCGAAACGATCCAACGCTGGAGCAAAATCGATTCTTTATTCCTGAAAAAAATCAACAAGATTATCCAGATGGAACGGGAATTAGCGAAACATCGTTTTGATCAGGATGTGTTACGGAAAGCGAAACAAATGGGATTTGCCGATGGCAAGATCGCAAAAATATGGCGCGTTACAGAAAGCACGATAAAGGAATTTCGGCAACAAAATGAAATCCTTCCCGTTTATCAAACTATCGATGCGCGGGAGCTTGTTAGCAAACAAGTCTCACGGTATTTTTACAGCACATATCACGAGGTGAAAAACAAGTCTTTCCGTTCGGATAAAGAAAAGATTCTCATCCCGGGTTCCGGGCCTATTCGGATCGGGCAAGGACTGGAATTTGACTATGCGACGGTTCATGCGGTTCTGGCACTGCAAGCTGCCGGATATGAAGCGATTGTCATCAACAATAATCCCGAGACGGTGTCAACGGATTATACAATCGGCGACAAGCTTTATTTTGAACCATTAACGGTTGAAGATGTCATGCACGTGGTGGAACAGGAAAAACCAAAAGGTGTGATCGTTCAGTTCGGCGGTCAGACGGCAATTAATCTTGCCATGAGTTTACATGAACAAGGTGTTCCCATCCTCGGCACTTCTCCAGAAAATATTCATCGTGCCGAAGACCGGCAAGCATTTGAAACGTTACTAAGAACATTAGAAATTCCACATCCCACAGGTAAAGCCGCCAGGAATCGTGGGGAAGCCGTCGCGATCGCCCGAGAAATCGGTTATCCCGTACTTGCCCGCCCTTCCTATGTACTCGGTGGCGAGGCGATGGAAATTTTGGAAAATGAGGAAGAATTGCTTGCATATAGCGAGCGGGTATTTAATGAAGCTCCCGACAGGGAAGTTTTGATCGATGCTTATGTGAGTGGTCGCGAAATCGAAGTTGATGCGATTTCAGATGGGGAACATGTTTTAATTCCGGGGATTATGGAACATATTGAACGAGCCGGTGTGCATTCCGGTGATTCGATCGCCATTTATCCAGCCCTGCATCTCACGAAAGAATTGAAGGAGAAAATAGTCGTTTATACGGAAAGACTGGCCAGAGCCCTGAATATTGTCGGTTTATTAAATATCCAGTTTGTGATTTGGAATCGGGAAGTGTACGTTTTGGAAGCCAATCCCCGTTCTAGTCGCACCGTTCCTTTTTTAAGTAAAATTACCGGCCTTCCTATCGTTGCCCTCGCCACAAAGGTTTTGCTCGGTGAACGGTTAAAGGATTTAGGTTATGGTACGGGACTTTATCCAGAACCAGAACGCTATTTTGTCAAAGTTCCAGTATTTTCTTTGGCAAAATTGAAAAATGTCGATATCGCCCTCGGACCGGAAATGAAATCGACCGGGGAAGTCATCGGTCATGATCGTGATATTCATAAAGCGTTATATAAAGGACTCGTGGCTGCGGGGATGAATATCGCGGAAGAAGGAACGATTTTATTTACCATAGCCGACCAAGATAAACCAGATGCCAGTCGACTAGCAAAAGAATTCCTCGAACTCGGCTACAACATTATCGCAACTGAAGGAACCGCGAACTATTTCCGAAAGGTGGGAATCCCTGTCCAGCGGGTGGATAAAATTCATTCAGATAAGCCGGATAATTTGTTGAATTGGATTCGTTCGGGAAAGGTCCAACTCGTCATCAACACCATCTCGAAAGGAACCGGACCGGAACGCGATGGATTTAAAATCCGCCGTACCGCGGTGGAATATCAAATACCTTGTCTCACTTCACTGGATACAGCCACTGCCCTATTACAAGTATTACAGGCGAGGATGGTTACTTTAGAACCGATCGGTTCGGCGAATACATGAAAGAAGGGATAGTCATGATTTACATGGAAGATATGGTAATTACGGAACAGGCACAAATCGCTAATGAAATTTTTCGAATTAAATTGTCCGGTCACTCCATCCCAAAAAATGCTAGAGCTGGGCAGTTTGTCCATCTTCAAGTCCCCGGCCATCTTTTGCGTCGCCCAATCAGCGTTTGTTCTATCGATCGCAAAAAGCGTGTGATTTCCCTGGTTTATCGAATTTCCGGTAAGGGAACGGTGAAAATATCCCGACTTCCAGAAGGAGCGACAGTCAATGTCCTTGGCCCCTTGGGAAACGGCTTTCCTATTTTTGATATGGAACCTGGTCAAAAGGCGCTTCTTGTCGGGGGTGGGATCGGTGTTCCCCCTTTATATGAATTGGCTCGCCAATTAAGGAAACGTGGTATCGATGTCACTACGATTCTCGGTTTTAAAACAAAACACGAAGTGTTTTATGAACGGGAATTTTCGCGAATTGGCTCTACTTTCGTCACGACCGATGATGGCAGCTTTGGCGAAAAGGGTCTTGTAACGGATTTCATAAAAATTCGCAACTTTCCTTTTGACCGTCTGTATGCATGCGGTCCGGAGCCGATGTTACGCGCGCTTAACGAAATGTTTCCCGGTAAAAATCTGTATTTTTCCCTCGAAGAACGGATGGCTTGCGGGATCGGTGCCTGTTATGCCTGTGTGAAAAGGACGGGTACAGGTGTCGTGAAAGTTTGTACGGACGGACCGGTATTCCATAGTGGAGGGATTCGTTTATGAATCGACTTGCGGTAAGTTTACCAGGATTAGATTTGAAAAACCCCGTGATGCCCGCATCAGGTTGTTTCGGTTTCGGTCGCGAGTTTGCGAGATTATATGATTTAAATCAATTAGGGGCGATCATCATAAAAGCGACGACTCTGGAACCAAGGATCGGCAACCCGACGCCACGGGTCGCTGAAACTCCAGGCGGTATGTTGAATGCGATCGGACTGCAAAATCCGGGTTTAGACAAGGTTCTTACGGAAGAATTGCCATGGTTGGAGCAATTTTCTGTCCCCATCATCGCAAATATTGCCGGATCGACGCTCGAAGAATATGTGGAAGTCGCCCGCAGGATATCTACTGCTCCCAATGTCCATGCTCTCGAAGTGAATATTTCTTGTCCGAACGTGAAAGAAGGGGGAGTTGCCTTTGGGTCCGTTCCGGCAACGGCTCGAAAGGTGACCGAACATGTAAAAATGGTATCAAAGGTTCCGGTTTATGTGAAACTGTCCCCGAATGTGACGGATATTACCGAAATAGCGAGAGCAGTCGAAGCCGGCGGGGCGGATGGCCTGTCGTTGATCAACACCATCACCGGTATGACTATCGATCTTGCAACGGGAAAACCACTGCTAGGCAATCGCACAGGTGGCCTCAGCGGTCCGGCGATCAAGCCGATCGCTATAAGGATGGTTTATGAGGTGAGCCAGGTGGTTTCGATACCGATTATCGGAGTGGGTGGCATCCAATCGGCGGAAGATGTGCTGGAATTTATTTATGCTGGTGCCAGTGCTGTGGCGGTGGGAACGGCCAATTTCACCGATCCATTCATTTGTCCGAAAATTATTAATGACCTGGAACCTTTATTAGACGAATACGGGATCGATCGATTGGAAGATTGTATAGGAAGGAGCTGGAAATAATGGAACGGCCGATTATCATCGCTCTCGATTTTTCTACGAAAAAAGAGACAGAAGCGTTTTTGCAACACTTTTCCGGTGAATCCTTGTTTGTCAAAGTAGGGATGGAGCTGTTTTTTCAAGAAGGACCATCACTTTTAAAGGAGTTAAAGGAACGGGGGCATCGGATATTCTTAGATGTGAAATTACATGATATCCCCAACACGGTCTATCGGACGATGCGCGGTCTTGCCCGTTTCGACATCGATCTGATCACAGTACACGCAGCGGGCGGAACGGCAATGATGAAAGCTGCCCTTAAAGGTTTGGCAGAAGGAAAAGCCTGGGGGCGCAAACGCACACGTTGTGTGGCAGTGACCCAGCTTACGAGTATGACGGAGGAAGAGATACGAAAAGAACAACGAATCCCTCTTTCTTTAACGGAATCCGTCGTCCATTATGCGAAACTCGCTCGGGATGCCGGTCTCGATGGCGTGATCAGCTCGGTACATGAAGCGCCGCATATCCGCAAAGCGTGTGGTGAAACGTTTCACATCATCACCCCTGGTATACGGTTACCAGATGATGCCTGTGACGATCAAAAACGCATCGCTGATCCAAGGACGGCACGAAAAAATGGTGCCAATGCCATTGTGGTCGGCCGTTCCATTACGAGAGATGAAAATCCATATCAGCGCTACGAATCGATAAAAAAATTATGGGAGGATGATTCCTATGGAACGTGAAATCGCTGAAAAATTGCTGGATATCGGTGCGGTCACGTTGAGTCCAGATGCTCCTTTTACTTGGTCATCGGGAATTATTTCGCCAATCTACTGTGATTTACGCTTAACTCTCGGCTATCCCGACCTCCGTTCCAAGATCGCTGATGCCATGGTACAAATTATTAAACAGTATTTTCCTGATACGGAATTGATCGCCGGCACGGCCACATCAGGAATCCCTCTAGCAGCGTTAGTCAGTGATCGTTTACGACTTCCGATGGTCTACGTCCGCTCCCAACAGAAAAGTTATGGTAAGGGAAAGCGAATCGAAGGGACTTTTGCAAAAGGAGAAAAAGCGGTCGTCATCGAGGATTTGATTTCCACTGGTGGAAGTTCACTCGCTGTTTGTTCTGTACTGGAAAAAGCCTTCCTGCATGTTCAGGGCGTCATCGCTGTTTTCACTTATGAACTAGAGGAGGGCAAGAAAAATTTCACGGTATCCGGTTATCCGTTGTATTCATTGAGTCGCTTACCGGTTTTATTGCAAGTAGCAGCGGAAAAAGGGTGGATTACCGAGGAAGAACTTGCGCTTATTGAAGACTTTCGGCAACACCCGCGCGGTTGGAAAGTAAAATAACGGGCGATCAACTATTCATTAATCGTACCATCGATTTAAAACTACTCTTTTGCACCAATAAAAAAATATCGCCCTCATAAAGAAAGGGTTGACTTTTTCCAAACTAACGATTCGTTATCGCTTATTGCGAGGATAGGTTTTCTCTTTTTGTTCGATCAAGAGGGCTCTATCCTTCAATGAATTTCGAAAAAGTCATGGTTTGCAGGAAGTTTTTTTCACTCATTCTACGGTTATCGCATTGCGTAGAATCGAACACTTCCATTTATATTAAGGCATTTCCTTTACAGCATACAGGACGATAATGTTTTTTTCACCTAATCGAAGCCGAGGAAAACTCCATCCACATAACACTCGGATGGTTCCTCATCACTAGATCAATTTTTTCCGCTCATGACACGATCCTCTTACATAGCTTCTGAAACTTTATAGATTTTCCGGCATCAAATGACGATTTTCACCGAGGTGAAAAAGGATGGGGACGCTTGGGTTCCCCATCCTCTCGACTCAAGCCCGTAATTTTTTCACCGCTTCAAGCGTCGGTGTGACATAGACCGTTTGATGATGGTCGTAGATCACAAATCCAGGTTTAGCCCCCTTCGGTTTGCGGACATATTTCACTTTGGTAAAATCGACGGGAACCGCACTGGAATTACGTGCTTTACTGAAATAAGCTGCGACCGTGGCGGCCTCCATAATGGTTTCCGGTGATGGATCCGCGTCTTTGATCACTACATGGGAACCGGGAATATCTTTCGTATGCAACCAGATATCCTCTTTATGGGCCAGTTTCATCGTCAAATAATCATTCTGTTTATTATTTTTCCCAACATAAAAGACCGTTCCATCGGAAGAAACATATTTTTCCAGGACGGGTTTTGCCTTTTTCTTCGTCGGTTGTTTTTGCTTGCGAATATATCCCTGCTCCATCAATTCTTCACGTATTTCCTCGATATCGGTAAGCGAGGCGATTTCGATTTGGGCGAGAATCCTTTCCAGGTATTCGATCTCCACCTCCGTCTCCTGAATCTGTTCTTGTACCATTGTCCGGGCGTTTTTCGCTTTGCGATATTTTTTAAAATATTGCTGGGCATTTTCTGCTGGTGTTTTTCTTGGATCGAGAGGGATTGTGACCGTTCCACCCTTGTCATCATAATAGTTCTGTACGGTTACTTCCTTCATTCCTTGTTTGACAAGATGCATGGATGCGGTCAATAGTTCCCCGTATAGCTGATAGGTTTCGCTTTTTTCCGCCTCAAGTAATGTTTGATGCAGTTTGTTTAACTTCTTTTTATTTTTTTCAAGTTCGTTCCGGATCAATTTCATCAACTGGCCGGCTACCTGCTTCACATGATCCCGTTCCGCTTTTTCCGCATAAAAACGGTCGAGCAGTTCACTTAATGTGGCATACTCTGTTATCGTCCCCTGAACGTGTTCAAGGGGGAAGAGGTAAAAGTATTCCTTTCGGTCGGTACGCATGAGTACCGGTGAGATTCGCCGGGCTTGAATTTTTTGCAATAAACCGAGCATCGTATCCGGTAACGTATTTTCATCACAAGGATTCGCCCGGTGAACGATCTCTTTCGCCATAAGTGTAGAAATCCCCGCGAATTTTTCAACGATCTGGTTGGCGATGTTTTCGCCAGTAAAATCAATTGCAGCCAATATTTCGGCTTTACTGATCTTGAAAGGATCTTTCTTATCCTGTTTCGGTGGCCATTCGTAGGGTTGTCCCGGTAAAACGGTTCGGTAGCGATTTACTGCGCGGGAAATATGTTTAATACTATCGATGATCGTTCCTTTTTCCTCATCTACGAGAACGATATTACTATGGCGGCCCATGATTTCGACAATCAAACGTTTGTAAGTAATATCACCGATCTCATCGCGTGCTTTCATGCGGAAAATGATGATCCGTTCCAGATTTTCATGCTGTTCAACGGCCTCGACTAGGGCTCCTTCCAGGTGTTTCCGCATAACCATACAAAACATCGGCGCTTGCGCCGGATTTGTATACGAATTCTTTGTGAGCTGAACCCGCGCATATGTCGGATGCGCAGAGAGAAGCAATCTATGATTTTTGCCGCGAGCGCGAATCGTCATCACAATTTCATGTTCGAAAGGCTGATGAATTTTTACGATTCTTCCACCGGTTAAAGCTGCGCTTAATTCATGTGTCATGCAGTAGGTAAATAAACCATCAAAAGCCATGGTGCAACACCCTTTTATTTAAAATAACGATCTGTCTATGGTTTCTAAGTGAAACCTATTTGCAAATTTCTAGCAATCTAAAAATCCTGAAAAACGTTTTGGCATGTGAGCGCACTCTCGTTTGCCAGGAGAACGTTCTCCAGCTTTTCTTCCCAGTATATCATTTTTTGGGACAAGGCTGAATAGGTTATATAGAGAGTAGCTGGATAGGGAGAGTGACACGGTGATGAAATTTCACGAAATCGGACCTCTCGCTGTGGCGGAAAACGTGCAGGCGGATTTGGAAAAGGGGCTTTCGCCTGAGGAAGTGAAAACACGGCAAAAACAGTTCGGTCCGAACGAAATCCAGGAGGGAGAGCGGCCTTCCCTCATCATCCTATTTTTCAGCCAATTCAAAGATTTCATGATCATCGTTTTGCTGTTAGCGACGTTAATCTCCGGTCTTTTAGGGGAATATATCGATGCGCTAGCGATTATCTCGATCGTATTATTAAACGGAATCCTCGGTTTTTTTCAAGAATACCGGGCGGAACGGTCCCTCGCGGCCTTGAAAGAGTTATCCGCCCCCACATCTTTCGTTAAAAGAGACGGAAAGTGGCAAAAAATTCCTTCGAGAGAGCTCGTCCCCGGGGATATCATCCAATTTTCCAGTGGGGATCGTATCGGAGCGGATGTACGCCTTGTTCGCGTGAATAGTTTAGAAATTGAAGAATCGGCATTAACCGGTGAATCGGTACCTGTACAAAAACATGTAGATCCGATTCTGGAAAAAGATATTACCCTGGGCGACATGCAAAATATAGCCTTTATGGGCACTTTAGTTACCCGGGGGAGCGGTGTCGGTATTGTGATCGGCACCGGGATGAATACCGCGATGGGGCGGATCGCCGATTTATTACAAAACCAAGAAGCGTTGCAAACTCCCCTGCAACGCCGTCTGGAACAACTCGGGAAAATTTTGATAGCCGCTGCCATCGCCTTGACCATTCTCGTCGTTGTTATCGGCATTATTCAGGGACACGATGTATATACCATGTTTTTAGCCGGAGTTTCGCTTGCTGTTGCGGCCATTCCTGAAGGCCTGCCGGCAATCGTCACCATCGCCCTGTCCCTAGGTGTCCAGCGCATGATTCGAAAAAATGCCCTCGTTCGGAAATTGCCAGCGGTAGAGACATTGGGAACAGCTTCTGTAATCTGCTCCGACAAAACCGGGACGATCACCCAAAATAAGATGACTGTCACTCACCTTTGGGCAAATGGTGAGACCTGGACGGTAAGTGGACAAGGTTATGAGCCCCGCGGTCAATTTTTTTATCGCGGAAAAGAAAGACAACCATTGCAAGATGAACATTTCCAACGTTTATTACTTTACGGAATGCTCTGCAACCATGCAAAGATTTTTCAGGATGAAAAAGGGTACCGCCTGGACGGTGACCCGACGGAAGGTGCCCTGATCGTCGCCGGGATGAAAGCGGGCATAAACGAAAAGGATCTTGCAAAATACGAAATTATTAAAGAATTTTCCTTTGACTCGGCGCGGAAAATGATGAGTGTCATTGTGAAAGACCCGGAAGGCAATCGCTATGTCATAACAAAGGGCGCACCGGATGTTTTGATCGCAAAAAGCAGTACCTTCCTCCACAATGGTAGAAGACAGGTACTCTCCCTCCATGATAAACAACAATTACTTGCTGTTGTCGAAACGCTCGCCGGACAGGCCTTGAGGACGCTCGCTGTCGCCTATAAACCGGTCGAGGCGATACCGGAAGATGAGCGGAGTGCTGAAGAGCAGCTCACTTTCATCGGCCTTTTCGGCATGATCGACCCGCCCCGTCCCGAAGTGAAAGAAGCGATCCAGATTTGCCAGAATGCCGGCATCAAGACGGTGATGATTACCGGGGATCATGCTTTAACGGCGGAAGCGATCGCCCGCGAACTCGACCTTTTAAATGATGATGATCTCGTCATAACAGGATCCAAGCTCGATTCCATGACCGAGGAAGAGCTGAAGGACATCGTCGACCGGACGGCGGTTTTTGCCCGCGTCTCGCCAGAACATAAATTAAAAATTGTTCGAGCCCTGCAGATGAATGGCCATATCGTGGCGATGACCGGTGACGGCGTTAATGATGCCCCGGCGATCAAAGCGGCCGATATTGGAATTGCCATGGGTATCAACGGTACGGATGTCGCCAAGGAAGCATCGAGTTTGATCCTTCTCGATGACCATTTCGCGACGATAAAAGAAGCCATCCACGAGGGAAGAAATATTTATGAAAACATCCGGAAATTTATCCGCTATTTGCTCGCATCCAATGTCGGTGAGATCCTGGTCATGCTTTTTGCTATGGTGCTTGCCCTGCCCTTACCGTTGGTTCCGATTCAAATTCTCTGGGTCAACTTGGTGACGGACGGTTTACCGGCCATGGCCTTAGGGGTCGATCAGCCGGAAGGGGACGTCATGAATCGAAAACCGCGCGATCCCCGGGAGGGGGTTTTCGCCCGGGGACTGGGCTGGAAGATCATCTCCCGCGGATTTTTGATAGGAAGCACGACGCTCATCGCCTTTATCGTGGCCTATAATAGAAATCCTACAGACCTCGAGTATGCCCAAACAATCGCCTTCACCACGTTAGTACTGGCACAATTGATCCATGTATTCGATTGTCGGAGTGAGCATTCAATTTTTGCCCGCAACCCCTTTGAAAACAAATACCTTGTTGCCGCGGTTTTATCGAGCCTGTTACTGATGTTCCCGGTCATTTATTTCGAACCATTGCAAACGATATTCAAAACAGCGCCGATTTTACCGATCGATTGGCTGTTGATTGTCGCCATGGCATCCATCCCAACATTTTTACTCGCTGGTTCCTTTTATGCAAGAAAAAGATAAAAAATATGGTATAATACGCTTGAACTGGTAAAAGTTTTCTTTTACCTTCTTTTTTATTTTCGGACGGAATTTTTTACGAACAAGATTGGCCATACAAGCTCCTCCACGGGGCCTTTCGGTTTAAAATTCGTTGAGAAGATCAGGTGATTCGATCATGATGAGTATGACTGGTTTCGGTCAAGGAAAGCGAGAAACGGCTGACTTTACAGTTACCGTCGATCTCCGGACGGTCAATCATCGTTTTCTTGATTTCCATATTCGTATGCCCCACATGTACCTACCATTAGAAACAAAGATCAAGAAAATCATCCAGGAACATATATCCCGTGGCCGAATCGATTGTTATGTGACGATCCAAATCCTGAACCCGCAAAACAGGAAATTACAGATCGACTGGAATTTGCTTGACGAATATTATCATTTTTTAAAAGAGGTCCGCGCCCGTTACGGTTTCATTGAAGAAGTCACCCTCGCGGATTTATTGCAGAAGGATGATCTCGTGGAAATCGTCGAACTCGAGGCGGAAAATGATACGATTGCTCAGGCGATCCTGCGGGCGACGGAAGATGCGGTGATCAATCTCGTGGATATGCGGAAAACTGAGGGCGACCATTTAAAAAATGATCTGATCGCCTTTTTACATACCTTTAAAAAACACGTCGAAGAAATTAAAGAGCTCGCTCCTAATGCCGGTAAGGAATATGAAGAAAAACTGGCGAAACGAATGGAGGAATATACTTCCGGTGTCATCGATGAGGTCAGACTTATGACAGAAGTTGCCATTTACGCTGAGAGAGCAGATATTCGCGAAGAAATTACCCGTTTGGAAAGTCATCTTGAACAATTCCACGCGCTACTTGATGCAAAGCAACCGGTCGGCCGGAAAATGGATTTTTTAATCCAGGAAATGAACCGCGAAGTGAATACAATCGGTGCCAAGACCGGGGATGTGGCTATCAGCCGCAACGTCGTTGATATGAAAAGTGTTTTAGAAAAAATGCGCGAGCAGGTACAAAATATCGAGTAATGTTTACCTTTAGTAAATAAGGAAAAACTACTGAAAGATTAGGGGGACCGTACTTGAAGGTCATAAATATCGGATTTGGAAATATCGTATCGGCTGAACGAATCATCGCGATCGTCAGTCCGGATTCTGCCCCGATCAAACGTTTGATTCAGGAGGCCAGGGATCGGGGACGGTTGATTGATGCTACCTATGGACGAAGAACACGTGCAGTTGTTATAATGGATAGCGACCATGTTATATTATCAGCAATCCAGCCAGAAACCGTTGGCCAGCGGATGACTGATAAAGAGGATGAACAACTAGAAATGTAGGTGAACGTTTGTGGAAAAAGAAAAAGGCCTTTTAATCGTTTTATCCGGTCCTTCCGGTGTCGGAAAAGGTACCGTGCGTAAAGCGATTTTTCAAGATCCCGATGTCGATTTTGTTTATTCCATCTCTGTTACTTCCCGGAAAAAAAGGAGGGGGGAAGTAGATGGGGTTGATTATTTTTTCAAAACCCGTGAAGAGTTTGAAGAGATGATAAAGAACGATGAACTCCTGGAATATACGCAGTATGTCGGCAATTATTACGGTACTCCGATAAAATTTGTCAAGGAAACTTTAGAGTCCGGTAAAGATGTGTTCTTGGAAATCGAAGTTGAAGGGGCTAAACAAGTAAGAGAAAAGTTCCCCGACGGTTTATTCATTTTTCTTATCCCGCCGAGTTTTCGCGAACTGGAAAAACGGATCAGACGTCGTGGCACGGAATCGGACGAGCTGATCCAGAGCCGACTTGCCGTCGCCAGGGAAGAGTTAAAAATGATGAGTTTATACGATTACGTGGTCGAAAACGATCGCGTGGAAAATGCCGTCAAAAAAATCAAGGCCATTGTCATGGCGGAACATTGTCGCCGGAGCCGGGTGGAGAAAAAATTCAAGAAAATATTAGGAGTTGATTGAATTGCTTTACCCTTCTATCGACGATCTCAAGGAAAAAATTCCTTCAAAATACTTGCTCGTGACAATCACGGCGAAACGGGCAAGAGAGATGCTTGATTCACAAAATTTATTAATGGATGAGAAAGATTATCAATGTGTGAAGTATGTTGGGAAATCTCTGGAGGAAATTGCAAAAGGCCTGATCGTTGCGGACGATGGAAAGGTAGCGAACGCCTGATTCCAGCAAAATGAATACTTATCGTACGAAAGGGTGACAATGGTCTCCCTTTTCTTATTTTTAGATCGAGAGAAAATTTTCCCTTTCGCATCGCGAAAAAACGATCTATAGTGGTTTCTCAAGTCTTGAACCCTGGTGAATTATGGTATGATGAAACCAATAAGATTTTCGGAAAAGAGGGAAAAGGATGCGGAACAAGCGTGTACTACTCTGCGTGACCGGGGGAATTGCCGCATATAAAGCGGTCGCTTTAACGAGCAAGCTAACCCAGCTCCACGCAAAGGTAAAGGTCATCATGTCGGAACATGCCACGAAATTTGTTACACCTTTAACTTTTCAAGCGATTTCCCGTAATCCTGTTTATATAGATACTTTCGATGAAATCGACCCGGAAAAAATCGCCCATATCGATTTAGCGGAATGGGCTGATGTGATCGTGATCGCCCCGGCTACAGCCAACGTCATCGGCAAACTCGCCCATGGTATCGCCGATGATATGGTGACAACGACACTGCTTGCCACTACAAAACCGGTTTTCCTCGCGCCAAGCATGAATGTGCATATGTATCAACACCCGGCCGTGCAACAAAACATGGATATTCTCGCATCCAGAGGGTATAGATTTATCGAACCTGGTGAAGGGTATCTCGCCTGTGGCTATGTCGGAAAGGGAAGGATGGCAGAACCCGAAGAAATAATCGATCAATTGATACGATTTTTTTCTTCGCAAAAAACGATTCTCCAGGGAAAACGAATTTTAATCACCGCCGGTCCGACCCGGGAAAGAATCGATCCCGTTCGCTTTATCACGAACTTTTCTTCGGGGAAAATGGGGTACGCCCTGGCAGAAGAAGCGATAAAGCTCGGAGCAGAGGTCATCCTTGTTTCTGGACCGGTCTCCTTATCCCCACCAGCTCGGGTTAAAGTTTTGCAAGTGGAAAGCGCTCGGGAAATGTATGAAACGGTGCTCGCGCATTTCCCTGAGACGGATATCATTATAAAAACGGCCGCCGTCGCCGATTACCGCCCGAAATCGGTCGCCAGCCAGAAATTGAAAAAAAAGACCGACACGCTCGTCATCGAACTGGAAAAAACCGTCGATATTTTAGCGGAATTGGGGAAACGCAAACAGAAGCAGTTTCTCGTCGGGTTCGCCGCGGAAACGGAAAATATCGAAGAAAATGCTAAAGAAAAATTACGCAAGAAAAATCTTGATCTTATCGTCGTTAATGATGTGACTCAGGAAGGGGCCGGTTTTGGCGTGGATACGAATATCGTCACCATTTACCGTAAAAATGGTACGAAACTCGCGTTACCGAAAATGTCGAAGTCCCGGGTTGCCCGCGCGATCTTGGAGGAAATCGCTACTTCACTCATAAAGGAAGATGACAATGAAGATCGCTAGCGTGATCGTCGATGTTCCCACTTTGAATACGGACAGGCCATTTGATTACGGGATTCCCGATGAATGGGTCGATCTCATCCTGCCGGGGATGCGGGTTGTCGTCCCCTTTGGTAATCGCAAAGTTCAGGGTTTTGTCGTGGATATTAAAAAGGAGACGGATTTTCCTGGCACCTTAAAAAATATCATTGAACCGCTGGACCCTCTCCCGGTATTAAATAAAGAATTACTCTATCTCGGTGATTACCTGGCAGAGACCACTCTCTGTTTTAAAATATCCGCCTACCAGGTGATGTTACCACCGGCGTTAAAAGCGAAGTACGAGAAGTACCTTGTTTTGGGAAAAGGGATCGCTGTTTCCGAACTACCGGAACCGTTTCAGGAACTGTTCTTTGATAAAAAAAGGATCCCCTGGGAAGAGGCCGAAAAAGTTGCCAATAAATCGACCTTGTATCGTCTGACCAAAAAAGGGTTTTTGGAAGTTGTTTACGATGTCAAAAGCAAGGGAACGAAAAAGCTTGTCACCTACTATTTGCCCGCTCTTTCGGAAACCGATTTTCTTAAGGCGGTTGCAACAGGGAGATGGGGCAAGAAACAACAACAAATCATCCAGTTTTTCACTTCACGTTTCGCACCGGCATCGATTGAGGAAATTAATGAAGCGATTCCTGATCCTCGGGGCTCGTTGGCTACGCTTGTGAAACGGGGTCTGTTAAAAAAAGAAGAGTATGAAGAGTACCGCGATCCCTATAAAGATCGCACTTTCAAACGTACGCGGCCGCTTCCGCTCACTGAAAGTCAACAAAAGGTCATCGCCCCCATTCTAAAATCCGTTGAAGAAGAGGAACATCGGGTTTATTTGCTTCACGGCGTGACCGGCAGCGGCAAAACGGAGATTTATTTACAGTCGATCGATGCCGTGATCAAACGCGGTAAAGAAGCGATTGTCCTTGTTCCCGAGATTTCTTTAACTCCGCAGATGGTTGAACGGTTCAAGGGGCGTTTCGGAAATAATGTCGCCGTTCTCCATTCCCGGCTTTCTACTGGAGAAAAATATGATGAATGGCGTAAAATACAACGGAAGGAAGTCCAGGTAGTTGTTGGGGCCCGCTCAGCAATCTTCGCCCCTTTTGAAAATCTAGGTATTATCATCATCGATGAGGAACATGAGACAAGCTATAAACAGGAGGACACACCGCGCTATCACGCGCGCGATGTTGCGATCGAACGGTCGCGGCTCCATTCCTGTCCGGTCGTTCTCGGCAGTGCCACACCCTCATTAGAAAGTTATGCCCGGGCACAAAAGGGGGTATATCATTTATTGACACTGGAAAAACGGATCAATGAAACGGAATTGCCCCCGGTCCATATCGTCGATATGCGTGATGAGTTAAAAGAAGGGAACCGGTCGATGTTCTCAAGGATTCTTATGGAAAAAATCAAAGAGCGGTTGGAAAAACGGGAACAAATCGTTCTACTTCTGAATAGGCGGGGTTATTCATCGTTTGTCATGTGCCGGGATTGTGGCCTTGTCATCCAGTGTCCTCATTGCGAAATTTCTTTGACTTACCACAAATTCGGTCAAAAGCTGAAGTGCCATTATTGTGGTTATGAAGAGTATGCTCCGAATGTTTGCCCCGATTGCGGTAGCCAGCATATCCGCTTTTTTGGCTCGGGTACACAAAAAGTCGAAGAAGAATTAGGGAAGTTGATACCGGAAGCCCGGGTCATCCGCATGGATGTGGATACGACCCGGCGGAAAGGAGCTCACGAAAAGTTACTCGCTGATTTTCAGGCAGGTAAAGCGGATATTCTCCTCGGTACGCAAATGATCGCCAAGGGACTGGATTTTCCGAATATTACTCTCGTTGGTGTGCTTTCGGCCGATACATCATTACATATCCCGGATTTTCGTGCCTCGGAAAAAACATTCCAATTATTAACCCAAGTGAGTGGACGTGCTGGTCGTCATGAAAAGCCAGGGGAAGTGATCATTCAAACATATACCCCGGAACACTACAGCATTCAATTGGCACAACATCACGATTATCGGAATTTTTACCGCTATGAAATGAAGATGCGAAAACGAGGAAAATATCCACCTTATTTTTATATAGCGTACGTACAGGTCAGTCATGAGGACGTTAGCCTTGTCATCAAAACGATCGAACAGATCGCGAACATGTTGAAAAATCAGTTATCACCACAGGCCATCGTTCTCGGCCCGCAAGTGGCACCAATCGCCCGGATTAACAACCGCTTCCGATACCAAATCATCGTTAAATATAAACGAGAGCCGAACCTTTTACCTTCTTTGCAAAATGTGATAACTCGCTACCATGAACTACAGGTGAAAAGAGGCTTATCAATTTCAGTTGATCTCAACCCATTTTCCATATTGTAGAACTTTTCGAAAGGATGAATGTAAAATGGTAAAAATTGTCTTTATGGGAACGCCGGACTTTGCCGTTCCGGTATTAAAACAATTAATTCGTGATGAATATGAAATAGTCGGTGTCGTCACCCAACCAGACCGACCTGTCGGCAGAAAACAGATCATCACACCACCACCGGTTAAAGTGACGGCTTTGGAATATGGCATACCGGTTTTTCAACCGCAAAAACTGCGCGATGAAAAGGCGTTACAAGAAATTCTCGACCTCGATCCGGATCTTGTTATCACGTGCGCTTACGGGCAAATTTTACCGAAAAAGTTATTAGATTATCCGAAATATGGATGCATCAACGTTCATGCCTCTTTGTTGCCGGAATTACGCGGAGGTGCCCCGATCCATCACGCGATCATGCAGGGGAAAAAGGAAACTGGAATCACTATTATGTATATGGTTGAAAAACTTGATGCTGGGGATATTCTCAGTCAAGTCCGTGTACCGATCGATGAACGGGATACCGCCGGCACTTTGCATGATAAATTGAGTGAAGCAGGAGCGAAACTGCTTAGCGAGACGTTACCGAAATTATTAAGAGGTGAAATCACCCCTCGCAAACAAAATGATGAAGAAGCGACATACGCGTATAATATCAAACGGGAACATGAAAAAATTGACTGGACGAAAACCGGTGAAGCAATCTACAATCAGATTCGCGGACTTCATCCATGGCCGGTCAGCTACACGACATTGAACGGGAAAACATTGAAAATTTGGTGGGGCGAGAAAGTGCCGTTAAAAACAGATGCGAAACCAGGTACGGTCGTTCGGTTAGAAAACGATGGCATTATTGTGGCCACGGGAAATGAAGTTGCGATAAAAATTACCGATTTACAATTAGCTGGAAAAAAACGGATGAATGCGGAACAATTTTTAGCCGGATATCGCCAGCAGATTAAAGAAGGAACCGTTTTGGGGGTAAACCATGACTAAAAAACGTGTACGGGAGATCGCTCTGGACATTCTCGATGAAGTCGAGAAAGATCAGAGCTATAGCAATCTCCTGCTCGATCAAATGATCAAAAAATATCAAGTAACTTCACGCGACCGGGGGCTACTAACGGAACTTTGTTACGGGACCTTGCAGCGACAGATCACCCTTGATTTCTATATCGCTCCGTTTATCCGTAAGCAGAAAAAAATCGATTCCTGGGTGCGAAATTTATTGCGCCTTTCCGTTTATCAATTCGTTTACTTGACGAAGATCCCCGATCGGGCGATCATTCATGAAGCGGTAGAAATCGCGAAAAAACGGGGCCATCCTGGAATCGGCGGCTTTATTAACGGCGTATTACGGGCCATGCAGCGCGAAGGATTTCCAGATATTAATGAAGTAAAAGATCCAATCGAGCGACTGGCAGTAGCAACCAGTCACCCATTTTGGCTCGTTAAACGCTGGGTCGCGCAATATGGGTGGGAACGAACGAAGGCGATGTGTGAAGAAAATTTGCGACCAGCACGACAAACGGCACGGGTTAATATGATGCGGACAACAAGGGAAGGTGCACAAAAGCGGTTAACCGAAGAAGGTTTTTGCGTCGAACCATCAGCTTTTGTACCGGTGGCGCTCAAAAGCGTAAAGGGAAATCTCGCAAATTCCCGCTCGTTTCGGGAAGGTCTCATCACGATTCAGGATGAAAGCTCGATGCTCGTCGGCTTTGCCGTAAGTCCAGAACCACATGAAGTGATTCTTGATGCCTGTGCGGCTCCCGGGGGAAAAACGACCCATCTTTCGGAGTTGATGGATGATACAGGAAAAATCCACGCCCTTGATATTCATCAGCATAAAGTGAAGTTGATTGAAGAAAATGCCCGGCGTCTGAACTTGACGAATATCACCACCAAAGCGATCGATGCCCGCAAAGCGAAGGAAGAGTTCATACCAGAAACGTTTGACCGTGTTCTGGTGGATGCGCCGTGTTCGGGTTTTGGAGTTTTAAAACGGAAGCCGGATATTAAATACCGGAAGACAGAAGCGGATATCGAACAGCTGGCACGAATTCAACTGGAAATTCTATCTAATGTTGCCCCGTTGGTGAAAAAAGGCGGAATCCTCGTTTACAGCACATGTACTGTAGACAAAAAAGAAAATCATGAGGTGGCGCGACACTTTTTAGAAACCCACCATGATTTTGTTCCGGATCTAGCGTTAAAACATCGTTTGCCGGAAAAGATTCGTACCTTTGTCAAGGATTATTATTTAGAACTGTTGCCGCAAGATATCGGAAGTGACGGATTTTTTATTGCAAGTTTTAGGAAGAAAGAGTAATTTAGAATAAGGTAGCGTTTTACGGTTGAAAAAGCACTCACTAAGTAAACTTTTTTATATACATCTGAATGGATGGACACGCATAACATCGAGATGGCACAGCTTGCGGCGTGGTTCGTTCATGCAGAGTGAAGAGACGAGGTGACATAATGAAAAAAGTCG
>CALKAK010000191.1 GCA_937983015.1 uncultured Bacillaceae bacterium
AAAGTGAGTTTTCGCTCAAACATTTTTAATAGAGCCGTCCCCCGCTTATTTTCAATAATATAATGTTCGTCGTGAATTTTAAAATCCTTCCTGTATTGTAAATGGCGAATCAGTTGTTGATGAATGCTAAGGGCAGGAATGGTTTCTGTAATATATTTTATTTGTTTGGCAATAATTTCTCTTTGTTTTCCTTCTGTTTCTTGAAATTCTTTGAATAGTTGGTAGATCTTCTGTTCACGCCGATAAAAGTAATAGGCGATTTCTTTTTTGATACTATAAATCTCGTAATTCCGCATCTCCCATCCCCCAAATCATTCCTATAGAATTCATTATACTAGTCCTTGAATGCGGAATTTGTAGATTTTTCTGAATTTGTTTCACTAATTTTGTCGAAAAATAAGCCGGATCGCGTTTATCTTCGCGATCCGGCTTCTATATGCCCATTATTTCAATAATTGTTTGACTCGTTCTACGACATTTTCCACGGTAAAGCCGTACTCTCGCATGACGATTTCTCCTGGTGCGGACGCTCCGAAACGATCGACGGCTAAAATGTCGCCTTCATCGCCGATGTAACGATCCCAGCCAAGGGATGCAGCCATCTCGATAGCCAGGCGTTTTTTCACGTTCTTCGGTAAGACCGTTTCTTTATAGCTTTCAGGTTGTTTTTCAAAACGATCCCAGGATGGCATGCTGACGACAGCAACGTCGATACCTTCTTCACGTAATTTTTCCTGGGCGGATACAGCCAGACCAACCTCCGAACCTGATGCAAGCAAGAGGGCTTGAGGGGTTTCCCCTAGCGCAGGCGAAATGACATAAGCACCTCTAGCAACACCTTCATCCGCTTTTTCCTTCGTTCCTGGAAGTGTCGGTAAGTCTTGTCTGCTTAGTACAAGCGCTGTCGGTTGATCCTTCGATTGTACGGCAAGCTTCCAGGCTGCAGCCGTTTCATTCCCATCAGCGGGACGGATGACGGACAGATTCGGCATCGCACGTAAGGAAGCGAGATGTTCGATCGGTTCATGTGTCGGCCCGTCTTCGCCAACGGCGATACTGTCATGAGTGAAGACATAAGTAACCGGCACACCCATTAAGGCGGCCAGGCGGATTGCCGGACGTAGGTAATCGGAGAAGACAAAGAACGTTCCGCCGAATACTTTCAATCCGCCGTGCAAGGCCATACCATTCAATGCGGCCCCCATGGCAAATTCCCGGACACCGAACCAGATGTTTCTTCCCTCATAAGAACCTGGTAAGAAATCTTTATCGTTATTAATGGTCGTTTTATTCGAGCTAGCAAGATCAGCCGATCCGCCGAAGAAGTACGGAACGCGTTTGGCAATCGCGTTTAAGACTTCACCGGAAGAAGCACGGCTTGCAAGGCTCGTTCCCGTTTCATATTGAGGAATTTCAGCGTCCCAACCTTCTGGTAACTCTCCCTTGATCGCAAGTTCGAGCTCCTTACCGAGTTCGGGATATTCTTCTTTGTAACGGGCGAAGAGTTCATTCCATTCTTTTTCCAGGCGTTCCCCGCGTTCCACAACTAGTTTTTTGAAATGTTCGTAGACTTCTTCAGGGACGTAGAAGTCTTCTTCGAACGTCCATTTATAAGCTGCTTTTGTTAATTTGGCTTCCTCTTCACCTAACGGAGCGCCGTGAACTTTATGGGTTCCCGCCAAATTCGGTGCCCCGTAACCGATCACCGTTTTTACCTCGATCAATGTCGGACGCTCGGTATCTTTTTTCGCCTCTTCAATAGCTTTGGAGATTTCTTCTAAATTATTGCCATCTTCCACTCGTAAGTATTGCCAACCGTATGCTTTGAAACGGTTTTCCACACTCTCTGAGAAGGCCTTATTTAAATCGCCATCGAGGGAAATATCATTGGAATCATACAAGACGATTAAACGACCGAGTTTTAAGTGACCGGCAAGGGATGCGGCCTCAGCAGAAACACCTTCCATTAAATCGCCATCACCGCAAATGGCGTATGTATAGTGGTCGATCAGGTTGTAACCTTCTCTATTGTACATCGCCGCGAGATGACGTTCAGCCATCGCCATACCCACGGCCATTGCAATTCCTTGCCCGAGCGGACCTGTTGTCGCATCTACCCCTGGTGTATAACCGTATTCCGGATGTCCAGGAGTTTTCGAGTTCCATTGCCTGAATTGCTTGATATCATCCATGGAAACATCGTATCCGCAAAGGTGCAATAGGCTGTATAATAACATGGAACCGTGACCTGCGGATAACACGAAACGATCCCGGTTGAACCAGTCGGGGTTTTTTGGATTATGATTCATATGTCTCGTCCATAACGTGTACGCCATTGGCGCACTACCCATCGGCATTCCCGGGTGACCGGATTTCGCTTTCTCGATAGCATCGATCGATAAGGTTCGTATCGTGGTAATTGCCAGGTGATCCAATTCGTTAAACACAGAACCATTCCCTTCTTGAAATGTTTTCACTCTTATCATATCCCGAAAAATTGAAAGAAACAATAACTCGTGACAATTTAATCATACTACATTTAGTTTATCCAAACAACAAACATAGTGTATTAGTTAAAATTTTGTAAAAAATCGCATGTGATTTAAGGCTGCGTTTTAAAAAAACAAAATCGATCGGTTGATTATTAACGAATTTTAAGCAAGAAATACCCAGCCAATCGCATTCGCGATCGGTGGGGTGGTTCCTTTATCGATCGTCCCTCTCATTTTTCTTTTTTTCTTGTTCTTCACAAAATTCTTGGTAGCGCCGATGGACGGTGGCTTTGGAAACGGAATAACCGAATCCCCGCAAGGTGGCCGCGATCTCTCTGAACGTTAATCCTTTTTCTCTCAGTTTGACGATTTCTTCCACGGGAACTTCCTTTCGTTCGCGGCCGGCATTTACGCCACGATTGGACAGGTTCTCCGTGGGATCATATCCTTTTGCGATCGCCCGCTTCATACCGCGTTTGATCTTGATGTTATGTAATTTGCGCTGGTATTCTTCTACGAGTCCGACAATTTTTAATACCATTGAATCCGCCTCGGAAATTTCCAGTTCCCCCTGATTGGAGATCGTGTAAATTTTAACGCCCTTTTGCATAATGACATGCAGTAAAACAAGTTTAGCGTTTCCTCTGCCAAGCCTCGTCTCATCTTGAACGAGCAGAGCATCGATTTTCTCTTCATCAAGCAATTCGAGTACTTCCAAAATCCCCGGTCTGTCCAGATCGTAACCGCTAGCTTGCTCTTTTATGATATGACATATTTCCATGTTCAATTGTTGAGCTAAATGGCGTAATTCTTCTTCCTGTCTTGCAAGAGATGTTTCCTGACTTTCTTTTGTGGTGCTAACTCGGCAATATATGATCGCTTTCACTTGTACACCTCAATCATTGTTGTTAAGAGACTATTCGGAGAGATACCACGGTCACTTCATATCCATTATGTCTTCGTCATAGTTATTGACAACAATTTCCCACTGTTGTGATTGTCTTTCCTGCTCAATATTTTCCTGCTCCATATGATCGACGATTAGATAGAACGATAGAAAGGTAATGACAAATAATAATATAACGTAAGAATATTTTTCCCAGATCTTCCGCAACATAAAAGCACCTCTCCCGAATGTTTGTTCGTACACCCATTGTAACCCGAACATACATTTGTGTCAATAGATTTACGAACTTATGTTTGCGTGCTTTGAGAAGGTATGCTATACTGAAATAAAAAGATTTGAGGTGAACATGATGACGAACCTGTCCAAAAGACAGCGAGAAATTCTCGACTTTATCAAGCGATCCGTTCGCGAAAAAGGCTATCCTCCTTCCGTTCGGGAAATCGGTAAAGCTGTCGGACTCTCATCCAGTTCCACAGTTCACGGTCATCTCGCCCGTCTCGAAGCAAAAGGCTTGATCCGGCGAGATCCTACGAAACCAAGGGCCATTGAAATTTTAGATAATGATCCTGCTATAGAAGCTGATTTTAATGTTCGGAAAGTACCGATTGTCGGCCGGGTGACGGCAGGTCAACCAATTACCGCTGTTGAAAATATTGAAGATTATTTCCCCCTTCCAGAAAACATCGCTCCTGGTGGAGACCAGGTGTTCATGCTTGAAGTAATTGGTGATAGTATGATCGAGGCGGGGATTTTGGATGGAGACTATGTCATCGTTCGTCAACAACAAACCGCTGAAAATGGTGATATCGTCGTTGCCATGACAGAGGATGATGAAGCAACGGTTAAACGGTTCTACAAAGAAAACAATTACATACGATTACAACCGGAAAACTCCACTATGGACCCGATCATCGTAACTAACGTAACGATTTTAGGCAAAGTCATCGGGGTCTACCGAAAGATCGATTAGTCTGACAACTATCTGTCGGTTCGGCTTAAATAAAAGGGCAGCCGTTTCATGGATGCCTTTTTATTTTGGGATCATTCTCTCAATCTATTCATATGCAGACGGAATCAAAACAGACTGACAAAAAACATTTGCCAGTCCATGGCCTTATGTCCCCTATTAATCATTAATTTCCAAAATTAACAGGAAATATGGGGAAACCACACCCTTTATCTCATTCACTCGTTTTTTTTCAATTTTGTTTCGTAATGACCGTTTACCCCAAATATTTCATCACCGGTCATAAAGTTATGATGCTTTAACCAGGGATACAGGAATCGATTGGCAACTTGGTTTTCCGCGAACCGTTGGATTAGCGAAGAGTTCCTTAACATAAAAAGTAGAGTGCACGGGAACTTTTTGTCGGAAAACTTTCATTATATATTCATAAGTTCTAATTAGCCTACCCAGTTGAATAGCGAAAAAACCAGATCGCTTACTCAAGTGGACAGCTATGGTCAGGATTACCATAAATGATATCTACAGCATTTCCGTGTTTTTCCTCCATGGTGATTTGTAAATACTCGTTATGCCTCGTAATATTTTTAAAAAAATCTTTAATTTATAACGTAAAGCGCCCTTCAAGGAAGTCACAGGTTACCGGATGGAAAACACCGGTTCATTTTAAAAACATAAACCACGCTATCATCCTTCATCGAAATCATCCGTATATCGAATTTATCTCGTATCGCACCATAATGACTGAAAAAAACAATGTAGCCCCTCCCGTTGTTTGGACCTTTCAAGATACATGACGGTTCCTTCATCGTTTTCTTTAACATGTAATCCGTATTTTTCTCCACAATCCCATCTTTCCCGTCCGTTCACCTCTTCCTCTCTTTCCATCGCGAAGATCTTTCTTCCATTATGATTGGCTTGTTTCAACACATCAAGATGATAATCTTTGTATTGTGAAATGGTTGTAAAAGCTATGGTCTCTAACATGACGCTTATCAAAGAGAATTTTTCCAGAATGGTCTCGCACCGGTTTTGCAAATAATGGCCGGGATGGAATTCGTGAAAATAGTCACCTTTTATTCTACATCTGTAGTTGTGCCCGTTATTGTATTTGACAGCCTCAGAAACGACCGCTACTTGAGGAATTCTAAAATTCGCCTCTTTTTATCATCATAAAAAAAACAAGACAAGAGCAGAAAAAACCTTTCCACCCTTGTCTTATCATCTCGTCATATTCAATTATGGTAATCGAATTAAATTTTTCGCTAGTAAGCGGTCCACCGCGGTGCAGATTGCGATTTTCACATGTTCATACGTGAGCCCGCCCTGAATGTATACGGTATATGGCGGACGAATCGGACCGTCGGCGGAAAGTTCAATGCTCGCACCCTGAATAAAGGTTCCTGCGGCCATGATGACGTGATCTTCATAACCAGGCATCTCGCTCGGAATCGGGGTGAAATGGGAGTTCACCGGTGAAGCATGTTGAATCGCTTCGCAAAATGCGATCATCCGCTCTTTATCATGGAATTCTACGGATTGAATAATATCGGTCCGCACATCATCCCATGCCGGATTCGTATCAAGACCGATTCGTTCCAGCAATGCCGCCGCAAATACCGCCCCCTTCACCGCTTGCCCGACGACATGGGGAGCAAGGAAAAAACCTTGATACATTTCTAAAAGGGTATCAAGGTTCGCACCAGCTTCTCGACCTAGACCCGGTGCCGTCAGTCGATAAGCGCAAGCTTCGACTAGATCTTTTCTCCCGACAATGTAACCACCAGTTCTCGCAATTCCACCGCCGGGATTTTTAATGAGTGATCCGGCAATTAAGTCAACGCCCACATGACAGGGCTCTAAGGTTTCTACAAACTCACCATAACAATTGTCCACAAAAACGACGACATCCTTTTTCAACGCTTTCACGAAATCCACCATTTCCTTGATTTCCTGGATAGTGAATGACGGACGGCTCGAATATCCTTTAGAGCGCTGGATGCCAACTACCTTGGTGTTTTCTTTGATTTTTTCTTTGATCTTCGGGAAATCAGGTTTGCCTTCATCTGTCAATGGCACAACATCATAAGACACTCTGAAATCCTTTAAGGAACCATTCCCTTTTTCACCGCGGATTCCGATCACTTCTTCCAAAGTATCGTAGGGGCTTCCGGTTATATATAATAATTCATCGCCGGGACGGAGTACACCGAAAAGTGCCGTAGCGATGGCATGAGTTCCTGAAACCATATTTGGACGGACGAGGGCTGCTTCACCACCGAAACAGTCAGCGTAAATCTCATCCAGGGTATCACGTCCCACATCACCGTATCCATATCCCGTTGAAGGATAAAAATGGGAATCACTCACCTGATGCTTTTGAAAGCTCCGCAATACCCGGTATTGATTCGTTTCAACGATTTTATCGATCCGTTTTAAGACCGGTGCAATTCTTTCTTCGACTTCCTCAATCAATGGTGCTAATTGATCTTTATACTCTAGTTGCTCGATCATTTCAACATTCCTTTCCATCTATGTATTGTTGCATTTGTCCGTATAATGGATGATGTTTCATGATATATCCCCGGCATTCATATTGATCTTCCATCTCTAGATAACGTACCTCTTCCAAAATCGTTTCTTTTTTTAAGCGGGCGAGCATTTTCCCGGCGGTACTTGGTAACTGAATTTGATAAGGTAGCATTGCTTTTATCAAACACCGCTCGATAGCCTTTTTCGCTTTTTCAACATCTGTTTTTGACAACGCACTGATCTCTATGAACTCTCCATCAGGAACCGGGAAAAAGTCCGGATGAACCCGATCTATTTTATTGTAAATTTTTAACCGGGGTATATGGCCGCAATCGAGTTCATCGAGGAGATTATTTACGGTTTCTTCGTGCTGCATGTAATCCGGATTCGAGCTATCGACAACCATAACGAGTAAATCCGCCTCGCGAACTTCTTCTAGCGTGGAACGAAAGGCGGCGATTAAAGTGGTCGGGAGGTCCTCGATGAATCCGACCGTATCACTTAAAAGGACGACAAGCCCGTTCGACAAAGTCATCTGTTTCGTGAGGGGATCCAACGTGGCAAACAGCAAATCTTCCTCGAACGAATCACCTGCCGTCAATCGATTAAACAGCGTTGATTTCCCGGCGTTCGTATAGCCCACGAGTGCGATTTGAATGACTTGGCGCTCTTTCCTTCGTTTGCGGTACAGGTGGCGATGCTTGACGATGACATCCAGTTGTTTTTTGATATCGTGAATTCGTTTCCGGATATGGCGCCGGTCCGTCTCCAATTGGGTTTCCCCGGGTCCTCTTGTACCGATCCCACCGCCTAAACGGGATAGTTCAGTTCCCTGTCCGCTTAATCGCGGTAACAAATACTCTAGTTGAGCAAGCTCGACCTGCAATTTCCCTTCACGTGATTTGGCACGCTGTGCGAAAATATCGAGGATCAACTGGGTTCTGTCGATGATTTTAATCTTTAACTCGTTCGTTAAGTTCTTTAATTGGGTGGGCGACAATTCACTATTAAAAATAACTACATCCGCTTCTGTTTCTGCAATCGCCTGTTTTAATTCGAGAATCTTCCCTTTACCGATATAAGTTGCCGGATGTGGTTTTTCTCGTTTTTGCGTGACGGTTAAAACAGCGACTCCCCTGGCAGTTTCCGTTAATGAAGCCAATTCTGCCAACGAATAACGAAAACGTTCATCGTCGATATCGGGGAATTGACAGCCGACGAGAATGGCCCGTTCCATTTTTCCCATATTAACCAACCTCAAGTCATTAATAAGATTATTCCTTTACTATCTTACACGATTATTCCAGCGATGACAAAAATACTTAAAAATATGGAATCTATCGAGAAGCCGGTAAAATGCCCAAATCTATCATTTAAAAAATATCATTTTAAAAAAGAAAGAGCCCGGGGTCATCGGGCTGGATTTAAACAATATACGAAAAATCCAAAAGGAAATCGAACGGCCAGGTTTATTGATCATCAGTAAATACAAGATCGATACTATGAATCGTCATTAAATCTTGTTTATTGAACGAATTCGATAACAGAAGGCGCATCGCCTGAGAACGGATCGATTTTTCAATGATATTGCGAACATAACGTCCATTAGAAAAATGTCTGGTATGATAAAGCGATTTAACCTTCAGTAAATGGTCGCGTAACTTCCTTTCCGCCGCGGTCGTTAAAACATATTCACGTTCCGCAACCATTCTACGGGCGATTTCCAACAACTCATCTACGGTATAATCGGGAAATTCCACGATAATCGGAAAACGGGATTTCAAGCCTGGATTTAGCTGGAGAAAGCGGTCCATTTCCTCTGAATAACCGGCTAGAATAAGAATAAAATCATGGGATTTATCTTCCATGTGTTTTACCAGCGTATCGATCGCTTCCTTACCGAAATCCTTTTCTCCGCCTCTACCGAGGGAATACGCTTCATCGATAAACAGAATCCCTCCCATAGCGCGTTTGATCAAATCCCGGGTTTTTTGCGCGGTATGACCAATATACTCCCCCACAAGATCCGCCCGCTCCGCTTCGATCAGGTGCCCTTTAGAAAGCACGTTGATTTTTTGAAATAATTTACCGATCAAACGGGCGACGGTCGTTTTTCCGGTTCCGGGATTCCCTTTGAACATCATGTGCAAAACGACAGGGGAGCTTTTTAACCCCGTTTCTTCCCGTTTGCGATTTACGATAATCCACGCATAAATTTCTTTAATGATCCGCTTCATCTCCTGCAGACCGACGAGTTTTTCCAGTTCCTCCTCGATCTCCAGAAGGATCTCCACTTCTTTTGTACGTTCTTTTCGCTTGAATTCCGTAACGGTATCGTTCTGCACACGGGGATTTAATGTGATGCTGATCTGTCCGTTGTTTTTCATACGAATGGGCTGCTCCAAATGTTTCACCTCACCAGTCTAACACAGTATATGTTCATGGCAGAAAAAACGTGATAAGTGCCCAAATTTGTCGATATAGCAAGGATTGTGCGGATTTGTGTCAACTTTTGCGCTTTCCTGAGAAATGATCATAATTTCCTCATTCTTTTCTATCATCCTTCTATATGTATTCAGGGAGTACAACGCACATGAATCCACTTGTTACACTAATAGACTGGCAAGGTTGACAAAGAAAAAACGGGAAACCTTTTTTGGTTTTCCCGTTTTTAAAGCCTGATTATTGCTGGGATTGTTGCGGCACATCAATTTCAATCGGAACATTCCGAACCGGTGCGAACGTAGAGATCGCATGCTTAAAAACGAGCTGTTGCTTACCCTCCGTTTCCAAAAGTACTGTAAAATTATCGAAGCCTCTGACAAAGCCGCGAATCTGGAAACCGTTCGTTAAAAAAACGGTTACGGCAACGTTTTCCTTCCGTAAATGATTTAAAAATTGGTCTTGAATATTGACGCTTTGTTTCATTTCTTTGTCCTCCTCTATTTCTCATATGTTATGTATTCGTGTTAAACTCTTTCTTTCCTGCTAAAAAATCATGGATTTTTTGAAAAATTTCATCCCGCTTTATCCCGTTGGTAATATCCACCCATTCGACGGGAAGCTTATTTTTAAACCAGGTGAGCTGTCGTTTCGCAAATTGTCTCGTGTTGCGTTTCAATAGTTCCACCGCTTCATCGAACCCCAGGTCACCGGAGAAATACGCGAACAATTCTTTATAACCGATCGCCTGCGTTGCCGGGACATCGCCTAAATTCATGTCATAAAGTTTTTTGGCCTCGGCTAACAGCCCTTTTTCGATCATCTCATCGACCCGCTGGTTGATCCGTTTATATAATTTTGCTCGTTCCATCGTTAAACCGAGAATCAAGTGATCATAGACCGGTTCACCGGTTTGACTCGCTTTGATGGCCGACATTGTTTTTCCCGTTGTATAAAAAATTTCCAGGGCCCGAATAACCCGACGTATATTATTCGGATGAATTTTACTGGCCGATTCGGGATCGATTTCCTGTAATTTTTTATAAAATGGTGCAATCCCCTTCTCTTCTACTTCCCTCATTAGTTTTTCCCGCAAATCGGGGTCATACGACTGATCCGGGAATTCATAATCATAAAGAACCGCCTGAATATACAAGCCCGTTCCACCCACGATAAAAGGTAGCCGTCCGCGATTTGAAATCTCCGTGATCTTTTCTCGGACCAATTCCTGAAATTCGGCCACGGAAAATCCTTCGTATGGTTCTTTAATATTGAGCAGATGGTGGGGAATACCCGCCATCTCTTCTCTTGTTATTTTAGCAGTACCGATATCCATCCCGCGGTAAATCTGCATCGAATCCCCGCTGATGATCTCACAATCGAATTCTTTTGCAATATCGATGCTCAATTCCGTCTTACCGACAGCCGTCGGACCAATCAAGACAAGGACCTTTTCTTTTTGTCGCAAAAAACCCCCTGCTTTCCTGATATTTAAGAATTAAGCAAAAATTTCTTATGCTTAGTTTATCATATTTATCGATTAAACATCAAAGCATTATAACCAATTTACAGATATTTAAACTCTTGTCTTTTCATGCTTTCATTGAATTCGTTTAAACATTTTTTCGAGATCTTGCGTGGAAAAATGAATGATAACGGGACGGCCATGTGGGCAGGAAAAAGGATTTTCCGTGTTCCGCAATGTATCGAGTAGTTGCTGGATTTCATCGGTCCGGAGTCGTTGGTTGGCTTTGATCGACCCTTTACAGCTCATCATAATCGCCGCTTCTTCTCGCAACTTGGCAATATCAACTTTCTTCATCTGGAGAACTTGATCAATGATCTCCCGGATCGTCTCTTCCTCTTCTCCCGGTGGAAACCAATGCGGATGATTACGCACGATAAAGGTATTCGTACCGAAAGGTTCAAGAAATACCCCGACTTTTTCAAGCTCCGGCATCAGTTCCTGTAATTGAACGTAATCGTCTGCCGGAAATTCGAGTGTCATAGGGATGAGGAGCTCCTGGAGTTGCTCCGGAACCTCACCAATTTTTTTCCGATAGTATTCATATTTGATCCGTTCTTGGGCGGCGTGCTGGTCGATAATATAGAGACCGTGTTCGTTTTCCGCTAAAATGTACGTTCCATGAAACTGACCGATTGGATATAAAGGTGGAAACCGGCTGCCCGTACTTTTTTCTACAATCGTTTCATAGATATCGTTCTGTAGATCGAAAGTTCCTTCAGTGGACCCATCGTTATCCGTTTCCTGCAAGGATGGTTCGCGAATTTGTCCGAGCTGGCGATCCATTGTTTTTCCAACGGAATTGGGAGCGATTGCCGGTTCTGGTAAATCGTTTTCCAATTGTTGTAAAAAACGTTTCACTACCGTCCGTTCTGGTTTTGTCAAGGTACTCCGTTCAAATTTTCCTTCTTTTTTCCTGGATAGATGGTCAAGTTCGAATTGGATTTGTTCCGTGCGGGCCCGTTGTCGTTTCGGCGCCTGCCCCTTGCGGATCAAGCTTTGTTTCTCAAATGCGCCACGAATACAATCGGTGATCAACTCACCGAGTTCTCGCTCTTTACTGAGCCGGACTTCGAGCTTTGCCGGATGGACGTTCACATCGACTAAAACGGGGTCCATCTCAACCGAAATGTAACATATTGGAAAACGTCCGGTCATCAGCAGCGTGTGATAACCGTTGATAATTGCATTCGTAAGTGCGTAATTTTTGATGAACCGGCCATTGATGACGATGGAAATATAATTCCGGCTTGCACGGGTTAGCTCGGGTAAACTAATATATCCAGAAACCTTAAAATCGAGGCTTTCCCCGGCGATCGGAATCATCTGGCGAATCGTTTGCAAGCCATAAATATTGGCAAGCACCTGGCGAATATCGCCATTTCCGTTCGTCTGTAACAATACCCGGCCATTATGACGTAACTTGAACGCGATATCCGGATGTCCCATCGCGATACGATTCATCGTATCTGTGATTTTTCCGAGTTCCGTATGAATGCTTTTCATGTATTTTAGGCGGGCAGGTGTATTATAAAACAGATCGGTCACGGTAATATCCGTTCCCTTACGACTTGATGCCGGTTCGATTAGAACAGGTTTCCCACCTTCTAATTTAATTCGGGTACCGGGCCCTTCACCTGTAGACGTAATAAGTTCGACTCTGCTTACGGATGCGATACTCGGTAAAGCCTCGCCCCGGAAGCCGAGCGTTGCGATGCGGAAGAGATCATTTTCGTCACGAATTTTACTTGTGGCGTGACGTTCAAAGGCTGTTTTCACATCTTCTTTGTCCATTCCTTCTCCATTATCGATCACGCGGATCTTTTTTAAACCCGCTTCTTCCACATCCACTTCAATGACGGTGCTTGCGGCATCGATGGAGTTTTCTACCAGTTCTTTCACGACGGATGCCGGTCGCTCGACCACTTCCCCGGCGGCTATTTTATTGGCTATTGTCTCATCAAGCTGAATGATTTTTCCCATGCGATCACTTCCAATCCAAGAACTTTACTCCCTGAGCTTTTTCTGTAAGGAAAATAGCGTATTCATCGCCTCTAGCGGCGTCATCTCCAGTAGATTCAATGACTCTAACTGTTGTAAAACCCGTCTTTCTTTCGTTGTCAATGAATCGGTTCCTTCGGTTTCCGGATCGGCAAAGAAGGACAATTGCACCGGTTCCTCAACGACGGGTTTTACTAGATTATTAGGTTGTTGCAAGTTGTTTTCGTTTTCCACAAGTTCGAGAATCTCCCGTGCCCGCTCGATGACCTCATCGGGTAATTCGGCAAGACGGGCCACATGGATCCCGTAACTCTGGTCAGTCGGTCCATCTTTGATTTTGTGGAGAAATACGACGTTACCGTCTTTCTCCACGGCACTAACATGGATATTTTTCAGTCTCGGCAAATCGTTTTCCAAATCGGTCAATTCATGATAGTGGGTCGAAAACATTGTCTTAGCGCCAATTTTATCATGAATGTATTCAATGATCGCCTGAGCTAGCGCCATCCCATCGTACGTGGATGTCCCGCGCCCGATTTCGTCAAATAATATCAAGCTATTTTCTGTCGCACCCACGATGGCGTTTTTCGCCTCGAGCATCTCCACCATGAACGTGCTCTGACCACTTACAAGGTCATCACTGGCACCGATCCGAGTATAGATTTGATCGAAAATTGGTAAGATGGCTTCACTCGCCGGAACGAAGCAACCGATCTGTGCCATGATCGCGATTAATGCGACCTGTCTCATATACGTGCTCTTTCCCGACATATTTGGACCGGTTATTAATAAGATTTGCCGATCCCGATCCATATAACAGTCATTCGGCACATAAGCCTGTACCGGCATTACTTTTTCCACGACCGGATGGCGGCCATCTTTTATTCTTAATGTACCATCATCACTAAATTCCGGTTTCACGTAACGATATTTTTCACTCACCGTCGCAAAACTTTGTAAAACATCTAGCTCACTAATGTCTTTAGCCAATTTTTGCAAGCGAGGAATATATCGTTTCACTTCGTCACGAATTTGGAGAAAGAGCTCGTACTCCAGGTCTTGAATTTTTGCTTCCGCTTCAAGAATCATCTGCTCTTTTTCTTTCAATTCAGGGGTGATAAAGCGTTCCGCATTGGTTAAGGTTTGCTTCCGTTCGTA
Source organism: uncultured Bacillaceae bacterium (assembly GCA_937983015.1). GTDB lineage: Bacteria > Bacillota > Bacilli > Bacillales > Caldibacillaceae > CALGAD01. The sequence goes on from CALKAK010000191.1 coordinate 14,022, forward strand.
TCGCCCTTCTGGTAATAGATGTAAATTGGGTTTAGTCACTTCAATGTAATACCCGAAAACTTTGTTGTAACCGACCTTCAAAGATTTGATGCCGGTCAGTTCCCTTTCTTTTTTTTCAAGTTCTGCAATCCAACTTTTTCCATTCCGACTGATAAAGCGATATTCATCTAGTTTTTCATGATAACCATCTCTTATTATGTCCCCTTCCGTAATGGTAACGGGCGGGTTATCTTGAATCGATCGTTCGATGAGATCTTTAACCTCCACACATGGATCGATTTGTCTGGCTAATTCTTGTACCGCTTTATCAGAAATTGAGGCGAGAATTGCCTTTATGTCAGGGATTTGCTGTAATGTTTGTTTAAGACTAACGAGTTCACGGGCGTTTACATTACCAAAAGCCACTTTTCCGGCTAGCCGTTCAATATCGTAAACGAGCTTTAGTTTTTCCCGTAATTCTTGCCGTTCCAAAAAAGCATCCTTAAATACTTCGACAAAATGAAGCCGGCGGGAAATTTCTTCTTTAGCAAGGAGCGGGCGATCAAGCCATTGTTTTAGGAGACGGCCGCCCATCGCGGTCATCGTTTCATCGAGAAGCCATAATAAGGAACCTCGCTTGCTTTTTGAACGAATCGACTCTGTTAGCTCCAGGTTCCGTTTCGAGAAGTAATCGATTTTCATATATTCATGGATTTGGTAAATTGTCATCGGCCGGATATGATCAAGACTGCGCATTTGTGTCCGGTATAGATACTGCAAAAGCCGCGCAGCCGTCACCAACAACTTTTCTTGTTGGAGATCCTTAACGATCGTTTTAAACGATTCATTAACATCTGTGCCATCCTCATAGGAAATCGTAACGACATCCCGCTCTTTCAAATCTTTAATATAATCATCGGAAAAATCAGAGCTTACGACCACTTCCTTTGCCCTTGCGGTAGAAATTTCATTTAAACAATCTTCCCAGCCATCATGAATCAATGTAATCCGACTTTCCCCTGTGGAAAGATCGATTAAACAAAGACCGAAAGTACCATCTGAAAAATCTGTGATGGAAGCGATAAAGTTGTTCTCCTTATCAGCTAGGGGCTTCCCTTCCATCAATGTTCCTGGAGTGATAAGCTGAACAACTTCCCGCCGTACCATGCCTTTGGCTTTTTTTGGATCTTCCATTTGTTCGCAGATGGCAACTTTATACCCTTTTTCTATCAGTGTCTCAATATATCCTTGCGCCGAATGGTACGGCACACCGCACATGGGAATCCGTTCCCCGCCGCCACCATCCCGGCTCGTTAATGTAATTTCCAGTTCTTTTGCCGCTTTGATGGCATCATCAAAAAATAGTTCGTAAAAATCGCCTAAACGGAAAAATAAAAAGGCATCTTCATATTCTGCCTTGATACGCAAATATTGTTGGATCATCGGCGTGTATTGTTTCATCTTCCCAACACCTTTTATCATATCTTTACAAATTTTAATTATAGCATAAAGCGAGAAACTTTGAGAAACACACCCTGAAGATTCACCAAAAAATAAAAATGGCAATGGTGAAATTACTAAAAGAAATAGGAGCTGTCCAAAAAGTCATATTTTCGACTTTTGGATGCCCCTTTACATCTCTCAAAACCTTGATTTATCAACAGTATGGTTTCACTCATATTTAAATTATTTTACTTTTTGGGCAGCCTCTTTTCATCTCATATGAATGATGTTTATCACATTTACGAAAAAAACCCGTTCCACTTGTGTAACAGGCAGTGAAGGATGAATTGTTATG
>CALKAK010000192.1 GCA_937983015.1 uncultured Bacillaceae bacterium
ACCAGCGCATCACGGAGTCAAAGTCCGTTGCCTTACCGCTTGGCTATAGCCCAACGATCAAAAATATCTTATGTTTTTATCTTGTCGGGGAGTGGTAACCACTTCCCTATCGACCTTAATTATTATATAACACATTGTGTGATATGTCAATCTCTTTTTTCGAGGACTTTGTTGTTAAGTTTCTCGACACATTCATAAATTATACATGGGATGAGTAAATTCGTCAACTAATTTTTTAAGTTTCCCGCCGCATTTGCCACATACGTATTTATCGGTGTTTACCCGGCGTTTTCTTCTATAAATAAACTGGCAGGAAATACACTGATAGTGATGAATTATTCTGATAGATGTTTTTTCTACGGGAAGTGGCCGACAATAACGTGGTGCACCGACAATTTTTGCAAGCTCCTTAAAATCCCGATCACGGTGCATATAACCTTTACCGTTTTGATGTAAATGATAGTGACATAACTCATGTTTTATAATGCCAATCAATTCATCCATACCATAAACATCAAAGTATTTTTTGTTGATTTCTATATTACCGCTCTGCAAAAGATAGCGGCCGCCCGTTGTACGTAGACGGTTATTAAAATATGCACAATGGCGAAATGGCTGCTTGAAAAATTGATTGGAGATATTCTCCACTAACTTTTGCAATTCTTGATCGGTCATAGCCGTCTCTCCCACTATGAACTGGACAATTCATATTAACATATATTGTGGTAAGTGCCTAGAAGATATTTATACGACATATTAAGTAAGGACCGTTCCTTGTACAAGGAGGAATTTTGCATGCCAAACTGGTTTAAATCCCAGATCCAACAAGCATTTCTTAGAAAAGATCGCGCGCTAATCAAATTGTTAAATCAATGCTGGTATTTTTATGTGAAAAACATTCTATCCCAATAAAAGGAGAATCGCTCCTTTTACTGGATCATGGTAAGAGCGATTCTCCCCTTTTGTACATCTACATCTTCAACCCAAACCGTCACGATTTCACCGACAGAAACGATATCGAGGGGATGTTTCACATATTTGCGACTCATTTTCGAAATATGAACAAGTCCATCTTGTTTCACTCCGATATCGACAAAAGCCCCGAAGTCAACCACATTACGAACCGTCCCCTGCAATTCCATGCCCGGTTTTAAGTCTTCCAATGACAGAACATCTTTTCGAAGCAGCGGTTTCGGTAGATCATCCCGGGGATCACGTTCCGGTTTAAGAAGCGCATCGATAATATCCTGTAAAGTTAATTCCCCGATTCCTAGTTCTTGACCCATGGCCGCAATATCCAGCTGTTTTAGTTTTTCTGCCATAACCGCCGTTCCCATTTGTTCTTTTGTAACACCGATTTTCTTTAACAACTGTTTTACTTGCTCATAGTTTTCGGGATGGATACTTGTTCGGTCAAGCGGCTCATCGCCATCGATGATGCGCAAAAATCCGATACATTGTTCAAAAGTTTTTTTGCCGAGACGGGGAATTTGTTTCAATTGTTCGCGGTTGGTAAATTTCCCATTTTCTTCACGATACGAAACGATGTTTTTAGCGACAGCTTTTGTCAAACCGGAAACGTATTGCAATAAAGCTACTGATGCTGTATTGACATTAACGCCAACCTGGTTGACAACCGTCTCTACAACGAATTCCAGTGATTCCTGTAATTTCTTTTGTGATACGTCGTGTTGATATTGTCCGACACCAACCGATTTCGGATCAATTTTGACGAGTTCAGCTAACGGATCTTGTAAACGTCGGGCAATGGAGACTGCGCTCCGCTCTTCCACTTCAAGATCAGGGAATTCTTCCCGGGCTAGTTCAGATGCGGAGTAAACGCTCGCCCCCGCCTCATTCACGATCAAGTAGTAAACATCCCGTTCGATCGTTTTTAACACATTGGCAATGAATTCTTCTGTTTCCCGGGAGGCGGTACCATTTCCTATGGCAATCATCTCAACGGCAAATTCAGTTATTATGTTCCGTATTTTCTCGCTCGCTTTTGCCCGCTCTTCCTGTGGTGCGGGTGGGTGAGGGTATATGACATCGATATGTAAGACCTTCCCCGTTTCATCAACGACAGCAAGTTTACATCCTGTTCGATAGGCCGGGTCAACTCCAAGTACGGTTTTCCCCTTTAATGGCGGCTGCAGCAATAAATTCCGCAAGTTTTCCGCAAAAATATGAATGGCCTGTTCTTCAGCTTTTTCTGTCAGTTCATTCCGAACTTCCCGTTCGATCGAAGGTTGGATCAGCCGTTTATATCCATCTTGGATGGCGGCCATCACTTCTTGAGCTGTTATCGATTGTTCTTTGGTGATGAATTTTTTATATAAATAAGAGAAAATTTTTTCTTCATCAACTTGAATGGACACCCGCAAAACCTCTTCTTTTTCGCCACGATTAATGGCCAGGATTCGGTGCGGGACGATTTTGGCTACGGGCTCGGAAAATTCATAATACATTTCATAAACCCGCTTTTCATCTTTATCTTCATTTTTTACTTTTGTGACAACGACGCCATGTTTAAAGGTTTCCTTGCGGATCCATCGGCGAACTTCCGCATCATCGGAAACGAACTCGGCAATAATATCCTTCGCACCGGTTACGGCATCTTCCCAGGTGAACACTTCCTTTTCTTCGTTTACATACCGGGATGCTTCTTGCTCTAAATCGCCGCTTTCCGGAAAGCTAAGCATCCAATTGGCAAGTGGTTCCAATCCCTTTTCTTTGGCGATACTGGCCCGGGTACGGCGTTTCGGTTTATACGGGCGATACAAATCTTCAACTTCTTGTAATTTGGTTGCCTTTCGGATCGCTACAGCAAATTCTTCCGTTAATTTCCCCTGATCGGCGATACTGCGTAAAACTTCGCTTTTCCGTTCTTCTAAATGGACGACATAATTCCAACGGTTCAAAATATCACGGATTTGCACTTCATCCAGTGCACCGGTTTGCTCTTTCCGGTAACGGGCGATAAAAGGTATGGTATTTCCTTCTTCGGCCAGTTTCAGGATATTTTTCACTTGTTTTTCCTGAAATCCTAATTCCTTTGCTACTTGTCTCAAAAGGCCCTGCCTTACTTCCAGGGTTAATTCCAAAACTTTCGCCTCCCAAATGAAAAAGTTTTACAGGCTTTCGGGCAATAAAAAAGGCGGGGGAACCTTGTTCACCCTCCTCTAGAAAAAGAGACGAAAATAGAGAATATGCGACGTACAAACAGTAGAGAGTTTCATAAATAATTAAAAATGAAAGGTAAGATAAACCCGGGGCAGACTTTCCCCAACTCCGTCCAGTGCTGGAGCTAGATATGTATAAAACGCTCTTATTCTTTTAAGAGCGTTCGGTTTTCATTAAAACTCGATAAGTCCGAGACTGATTTGTAATGCTTCATTCACTTTTTCCATCATGACCCGATCAAGATGTGTGATTTTGTCCGTCAGTCTTTGTTTGTCAATAGTACGAATTTGTTCTAATAAGATTACGGAATCACGTTCTAGACCATATTTTTTCGCGCTTATTTCCACATGAGTGGGAAACTTTGCTTTTTGGATTGATGCAGAAATCGCCGCAACAATTACCGTGGGGCTGTAACGATTGCCGATATCATTTTGTATAATAAGTACAGGGCGAACGCCGCCTTGTTCAGAACCGACAACCGGGGAAAGATCTGCATAGTAAACGTCGCCACGTTTTATTTCTCTTTTTCTTTTGCCGCCGCCACGTTTACCGGCCAAAGGTTCAACCCCCGTTTACTAATCTCTCTACTGTATGTTCCGCCTCATATTCTGCATGGATGGCTTCTGACGCTAAATCCAAATTGATTTTCGCCATCTCCATGTATCCCCGTCTCATGATTTCACGAAAGTGTCTTTTTTTCATCTCTTTAAGATACATTTTCGTTGCCTGACAAATTAACTCATCCCGCTCCAATCTTTTCTGTTTTGCAAAACCGTCAATTTCTGACAGAAGACTGTTTGGTATGTTGATCTTAATCTCTTGTGTAGCCCGAGTCTCTGACACCCAAAAGACACCTCCACAAATCCGTTTCATTCCCTACCGTCTTACAACCCTATCGTACCATTTCGTGCCCAGAAAGAAAAGATATTTCCCGTCAATTCTACTCTATTATCATCCCAATTCAGAAACATTTATGCAAAACCTCAAAAAATATGCCGTGAATCATTGTTAGATTAACGGGATCAGTCAGCGGATCTCAATCATGGCAAAGAGTGGTAATTTTTACCGTCTCGCCATGATACTTATATAGCCGCGGGACCCGGTTGGAAATTTGACAGACTACTTCATAATTAATCGTATTTAGTTTCTCAGCGATCTCATCAACCGTAATTTCTTCATTTTCCTGTCTGCCAATCAATGTGACCGGAGTGCCCACGGGAAGTTGTTCTGGCAAGCGTACCATGCACTGATCCATACAAATTCTACCGACTATTGGGACCCGTTTCCCTCGAATGAGGACTTCCTGTCCCTGTAAAGCCCGGAGCCAACCGTCTGCATAACCGATGGGGATGGTCCCGATCCATTCATCTTCTTCGGCAATATAAGTGCAACCGTAGCCGATTTTCGCTCCTTTTTCCACCCGTTTCACATGACTTAATTTCGAGTGTAGCGTGAAAGCGGGGTGTAATGGAAAAGGTAATTTCGGAACAATTTCGCTGGATGGAGCAAGGCCGTACATGGCGATCCCGACCCGTACGAGATTAAATGCCGCTTTGGGATAAATTAATGTTGCGGCACTATTACTGGCGTGAATCCATTTTGGTCGTTCATCCAGTTGGTCGAGAAAGTGTTGAAATCGCCCCAATTGTTCTTCTACATAAGAAGAATCTAATGAATCAGCTTTTGCAAAATGTGTGAACATCCCTTCCAGTTGAAATTTAGGCGATCCTTGAACCGTTGCCAAAATTTCCCGCAATTCTTCATCCGTACGGATGCCGATTCGTCCCATTCCGGTATCACACTTAACATGGAGCGAAAGGGGGGTTGTTAAAAGCGGTTCCGCTTCTTGAAGCCATTCGTTTTGAAAAACGGTTAAGGAAATCGCGTGTTCGGCGGCAACTGGCGCATGAACCGGAGAACAATAACCTAGTACTAAAATCGGCGTGTTGATCCCCTTTTTTCTTAACGAAAGGGCCTCATCGAGAGTAGCAACCGCTAAAGCCTTCACCCCAGTTTTTATCGCCAGTTCAGCGACTTCAATTGCCCCGTGTCCATAGGCATTGGCCTTTACGACCGCCATCATATCGACGCCTTCGGGCAAATGATTTAAAATTCCCCGGATGTTTTTTTCGATAGCTGATAGATCGACTTCCACCCAGGTGTCCCGATAAAATTCTCCTTCCAAATGGCCCACTTCCCTTTATCTAACCAGTTTCTTCATTTAATGTGACTCTACTCTCTATCTTATCATCAATTATGGGGAGCAAAAGGAAAAGTGTCAATTAAAAATATTATGACAATAATACCAAAAGAAAAATCCCGCTCTCCAATTGAGCGGGTACAGTACGATTCTTTGCCCCGTAATTACTTTTCAGAGACAACCTCCAGTGACTCAGCAAGCATGATCATCTCTTCCCTCGTTAAATTATTGGAAGCAATCATATACTTAATACCGTCTTCCACCCAGGTTAACGACCGGTCGGTGATCGCCCCGATCGTCGCGCCAATATGAACCGGATCGCCATTTACCGGTGTTGAAGTTAAGCTTGTCGGGACAGCCTCTTCTTTTTCCTGGATAAAGGTGAAACCTTTTTCTCCCTCATAAGTCATGACATAGCGTGTACCGTTGGCCGATAGAACTTCTTCTTCATCCGTCAAAGTCGCGCCCGGTAGTTCTGCCATTGGGATTTTGAGCGGCATTGACACCGGCCGTTCCGATTCATTGGTAGCTACAGGAACTTCTAATTGGGCACCCGTCATATTGCGATTTAGATCGAAGGCCCCTTCTTCAAAAGGTGTATCAAATTCCATCTCGGAAAATTCTACCGCCAGCATGACATTCCGATCCTGGTCCATGATTTTGACACTCGCCGGTGCGAGATTGGATTTGTTAAAAGTGATCTCCTGAAGAGGCAACATTTTATGGTACTGATACCGGGTTTTCGTTTCGAATACATAATGCTTGTCGTTTTCGAGATACTCGGTTTCTTTATCTTCTAGAATATCGGTAATGAGCGACTCATAGAGGTACGGCTGGCTTGTATTGGTCGGCCATTCGCTTTGGAATTTGAAACTTTTATTTAATGCGGGAGTTAAAACGAAGACTCCTTCTTTATTGCGTAAAATCATTTGACTCTGATCATTTTCCGTATTTTTTAAATGAACCCGGTAAAAGTCCGGTTTACTATGCCACACTTCCACCTCATATTTTTGCGTGTCCTGGCCCATGGAAAGGGTCATCGTCCCCTTCAACTTGTAACCATTCATCTGCTCCATTTTTTCTTTTAACTCATCGACAACCTGCTCCTCGGTTTTATTCCCGCAGGCCGCAAGAAGAAAAATCGCCATTGTAACAAAAAAGATGTACGTGAACTTTTTCCTCATGATCCCATCCCCTTTAACTCATCTCCGTTCCTGGATTCTAATGTTGGTCGGAGGGTACAAACTTCTGCCTGTCTCCTCCACTGTAGTAAAGAATATATGAAACAACCCTATTGTTTATGATAGGGAATCGGACAAAGAGAAAAATATTTTGATCAGTAAAATGGGTTAGAAAAGGGGATGTTCATCGCACGGGAACCGAGGGTGGAAACAGAGAAAGAGATTTAAGGATGCTTTTCGACGTCCACATCGGGTAATGCCGATTATTAAAGGGGGATTTTTCATGAAGGTAAGAAACTTCTAAACTAAATGAGCCGGTTTTGAAACAAAAACAAAGATCCTGCTTCTTATTCATTTTTCCTGAATAGCGAAAACCTTCCCTCATCCTCGATAATCACCTGGGCAATCGCGTATTGGTCACTATGGGAAATCGATACATGTACACCAACCCTTTTCGGTTTAACAAAGTAAGGCTTTCCATTTTCGTCGGTGGCGATTTCCATATCCTGGAAGGAAAGTTCCCCGCCAATTCCACTACCATTGGCCTTAGCATAAGCCTCCTTTGCGGCAAAACGCCCTGCCAAAAATTCAATTCGTCGTTTTTCTGATAAAGTTTTGAAGCGCGATAGTTCATTTTCCGATAAAATTCGTTCCGCAAACCGGGGATTGCGTTCATAGGCATCTTTGATTCGTGCCAGTTCGACAAGATCAATGCCAATTCCTTTAATCATTAAGGCCACCTTCTACAAGATCGTATTTCGCATATACATATTGTACAGGCTTTTAGTGAAAGATAAAAGTGAGGGAGTGCAATGTATATTACCGCTTCAAACTTCCGTGAATTCCTGTCTTTTTATCCAATTGTATCTCTATTAATCGGGACTAATATCGTTGCATTTATTTTAACAACCGCACCGATCTTTCCGAATCAACTGATCTTTGAAAAAACAGCAGGAATTCACATCTATCTTGCTGATGGGGAATTGTGGCGGCTCATCACACCCATATTTATTCACCTTCACTTTTCCCACTTGCTTTTCAACATGATCGCGTTATTTCTTTTTGGCCCGGCTTTAGAATCTTTTGTAGGTAAGGGGAAATTTCTCGTTCTATTCCTTGGTTCGGGAATTTTTGCTAACGGGATCACATTTATACTCGCTCCACCCGCCTTCGTTCACGTTGGTGCGAGCGGTGCCATCTTTGGAATAATCGGTTCCCTATTGATATTGACAAAGACGAGAATCATTCCCCGTATAGAATTTAAGTACATGCTGATGATTACAAGTTGTGCAGTTCTTTACAGCATACTTCAAAAAGAAGTTAATATCTACGCCCATATAGGTGGTTTGATAGGAGGGCTGCTATTCAGTCATTTCCTCTATTTAAATAAAGAATCATGAGGAGAAAAAACCATTTGATGACTGAACATTATAAAGTCATAAGATACCCAAAAAATTTTAAATAATCATTGTTTCAAAATTTACTTCCTAACAATAAGTTGCCTTTTTTATGATTCAAATAAAGGTGTTTATTAAAAATTTGTGATAAATTTCACAAAAATATTGTATTTTTTTTCCTTTTTGCTATTCTAGAAATTAGAATGATGTTATAATCCCCATTTTTCCTTATTGTTTTACCAATCGCAAAATTCCCCTCAATCGCCATTCAGGAGGTGATCTACCGCTCCGAACTTTCCCGATTGCTTCTATTATGCACCCTGTCATTTCTCGCCACGTGTCCGTCATCATTATTAACGATCAAATAGGAGGTTGAACAATGGCACGCATTCTCATTTCCCCCAACAAATATATCCAGGGTAAAGGAGTTCTTCACGACGTTGAAAAATATATCGGCCATTTAGGTGAAAAATTTTTGTTTATAGCCGATGAATTTGTCCAGAAATTAACAAGACCTGCCATCGAAAAAAGTTTTGCCGAAAGCAAAAAAGCATATCATTTTGAAAAATTTAATGGCGAATGTTCGAAAAATGAAATCAACCGCCTGAATGACGTTGTAAAAGCGAATAATATTGATGTTGTTGTTGGGGTGGGCGGAGGTAAAACGATCGACACAGCTAAAGCGGTAGCTTATTATTCAAAGTTACCTGTTGTCATCTTCCCCACGATCGCATCCACTGATGCTCCTTGCAGCGCCTTGTCCGTTGTCTACACGGATGAAGGCGAGTTCGATGAATATCTGATTTTACCGAAAAACCCGGATATCGTTCTTGTCGATACGCAAGTCATCGCCAACGCACCCGCCCGATTATTAGCATCTGGTATTGGGGATGCGCTAGCTACTTATGTCGAAGCGAGAGCTTGTTATCGATCGGGCGGTACACCGATGGCAGGTGGTAAAATTACTAAAGCGGCTATTACACTGGCAAAAGTATGTCAAGAAACTTTATTCGAAGATGGTGTGAAAGCTTTCCTCGCCGTGCAAAAAAATGTGGTGACTGAAGCCGTCGAAAACATCGTTGAAGCCAATACATTATTAAGTGGTATCGGTTTTGAAAGTGGCGGTCTGGCAGCAGCCCACGCCATTCACAATGGTTTTACGGTAATTGAAGATACTAAAGAAGTCTACCATGGAGAACTGGTGGCCTTCGGTACCATCACGCAATTGGTATTAGAAAACGGCGATCTAGACGAAATTAAGGATACCATTGATCTTTGCATACAGCTCAACCTGCCTGTAACATTAAAACAACTGAACGTAACCGAAAATATAGAGGAAAAAATCCGTAAAGTTGCCGAAGCGGCTTGTGCTGAAGGTGAAACCATCCATAACATGCCATTTAAAGTCACTCCAGATGATGTTTTTGCCGCCATATTAACCGCCGATCAACTCGGTCAAAAATATTTAGCCGATTAAGTAAACTTCCGTTTTCCTAAATCAACTCTATTTAAAGCCCCAGTGGATCGCTGGGGCTTTTACTCTGAACATCAATTTAGTATTCATACATTTATAGGCCTAACGATTGTTGGGAGAGGTCGGCTAACTTCCCAGCCTCCATTTTGTCTTTCTCTGGCCCGATATTTTCTTCCTCTCCTCGCAGCCAGCGGTAAATTTTTTCTGCATCCATTGCATCGACGTCGATGGTTTTTCCAGAGATGACACCACGCCCCGATAAAATATGGGCAAAGACCGTCGCTAATTGTTTTCGCCGCTGAAACCAGGTTTTTCTGATATCGAAGGATTGGATGCGATGCTTAAGAACGTAAACCGTCCTTGCTGTAAAAAAACGACTGCGAAGCGTTAATTGCTTGTCGGTAATGTTCCAGCCCGCAAATCGATACGCTTTAAACCCGAGGAATCCGAAGAACGGTAAAGTAAGTAACATGAGCCAGCCCCAAATTTTCAGAAAATAAACCCCCAGCAAAACAGGGACGATTAAAATATAGATCGGTCTGAGTATGTACCGTCTTTTCGCCCGCTTCGGAACGGGATGGAAAGGAACATCCACTGAATATTCAGGAAGGCAGGTTTCGATCAATTGGGCACAGCGTGCACGTTGAATTAACGGGGCAATGACGACCTCGCCACTTAATTCTTCACGATCACTCACACCGGCATTAATGATCGAAACGCTTGCTAGTCCGAACAGCTTACGAATAAACCCTTCGTAGATGACAAACCCTTGGATTCGGTTAAGCGGTATATGAACCGAACGCCTCTCCAACAACCCGTGCGAGACGATTAAATTTTTGTCGGTTTTTTCCACCTTAAAGTTCGCGTACTTTAACATGGATTGGATAATCGCCACTATATAAGCGATGACCAGAACAAACAGGGCGATCAACAGGCCGGTGACAATATCATTTCTCACCGACTGCCAGAATTGTTCAAAAGCGCTATCTAACATGCGGTCAACCGGTAGGATTTGTTCGAATTCCGATGCAATGGCAAGAACCCCTACGATGACCCCGATGGCTCCACCGCTGGTCAGTGCGACAAGGAAAACTTCCCCGATACTCAGCGAAAAAATCTGTTCCCGTTCTTCTATTTGCGGAGAGACTGTTTCGGTATGGAGCGTTCCCCCTTCCTGTTCCGTACCGATTTCCGAGGCAGTCTGTTCCTGTTTCCTTTTAACATCTTTAATATATCGCTGGATCTGTTCGGCTTCCGTAAGAGGAATCGCCGTCAATGTGGCTTCCGTTCCGCCACCAGCGGTTTCAATACGCATCTTCACGAGATCAAATAACTGCTGTAAGATCCCCTGGCTAGTCGAGATACTTTGAATTCGATCAAACGGTATGTACCGTTTATTTCGAATAAATAATCCGGATTCGATACGGATCTCCTGATCCTCAATCCAGTACACGAAACGGAGCCAGGAGACGATCGCGCTTATTAAGATCAAAAGAACAGCTGCTACCCCACCGATCAGGTAATAAAGCGCCATCTTCTTTTCGCCAGCGATACCGATAAAGAGGAAGGCGATGATGGGAAAAAAGTAATCTTTTACGGACATAAAAATATTAGAAACGATGGTAATCGGATGCATGCGTTTTTTCTCAAACATCTTCATCCGCCACCCTTGCCAGGACCGAAATCCGCTGCCGTAATTCTTCTGCCTCCTCCATTTCTAACGCTGGAATTTCATGGACCGTGGCCGCCGTATGAATAGAAATCGTAGCCAGCCCGTATTTTTTCAAAATCGGTCCTTGTGTCCAGTCGACATGCTGAACCCGCATCATCGGAACGAGCGTTTTTTTAATAATGAATATCCCGTGCCGGATTTCGATTTCATGTTCATTCAAGCGGTAACGCCAGATTTTATAGCGAACCTCGGGAACGACCCATAAGGAAAAAATCAATACAAGAAGGAAAATAATTGCAGGAATGGGTAGTAACCAACGATACCAATCAAACCAGAAAATCATGCCGATAAAAACCCCTGCGGCGATTAAAGTAATGGCGGAACCGATGATTCCATGGATCTTCCAAACATTTACCGCCTTCTCAGAAATTCGTTTCCACTGTTCTCCTTGCACAACTTACACCCCCTGTTCTTCCTCCGTATAATCCATACGAATCAAAACAAAAAAGGTTTTTTATTTTCGCAAAAAAATATTGATTTTGTCGAATTTCCCCGGAAATTTTTCTTCGTTAACTTTCTTGATCACCATTTTGTGATTCACTTTGCGAAATTTCGTTATAGACCTTTTGGGCAAAATCATGATAGGGGGTCCAGGGCAGTTCACTTATGTTTTTCCAGGCTGTTACCACTACTTGTTTTGCTTTTTCTCCTTCGCCCATTTTCTTATAAATCAACCCACGATAGACATCTTTTATGTAAAATCCCGTTAAATCAATGGGGTGCACGATCACTTTCGGTAGTTCAGCTTTTTCCAACCAGTGGAGTGCGGCGACCAATTCGTCCCTATAATAGAGAGCCGTTCCTTTTGTAATATAAATAAACGGCAGCATGTAATCCGGGACACGTGGATCATCGAGAAGGCGATTACAGATTTCGATCGTTTCTTCATAGTTTTGATCGATGGTTAGCAAGCGATCTGCGCGCATCAGATCATAATAGATGGCCAGCTCTTCATCCTCCGTTAAAGCGATATATTGTTTCAATTTCCGGGAGTAATATTCAACTTTTTCCATATCCTGGTATACGGTGGCATAGCCCAAACCGAGACGGTAAAGAACATCCAGCAAATAGAAAATTTTCTCCTCCCGGGAAAATTGCAGGGCCTTTTCTGTCGACTGAATCGCGGCGTCAATGTCACCAACCGCCATTTGTAAAATTGCCCGGTAGTAATCGTATTTCAGCCGGGTCAA
>CALKAK010000193.1 GCA_937983015.1 uncultured Bacillaceae bacterium
GATCTGTAATATCAAAACGAAATGTCGAATACCCACCGCGATGTTGACCGATATGTTGTTCGTTGACATACCCATCGGTAATACTGTTGGATCCTTGAAATTCGATAAAGATTCGCTTTCCTTCCCAAGAAGATTCCAGGCTAAATTCTTTACGATACCAGCAAGCACCCTTGTAATAATCCGTTCCGCTCGCTCCATCAACAGCATTCCATGTATGGGGAATATGTACTTGTTCCCAGTTTGCATCATCGTATATTTGTTTCCACGCATCACTTTCATCAAGTTTCGTAAATTTCCAATCACTATTTAAATTGACATCGGTACGCATACCATTACCTCTTGAAATACTTGTATACAATAGGATTATACATTATTTTGCTCTTTTTATCAGATTATCTTTAAAGCAATCATTCCATATTTATAATTTGTAAAAACACCAAATTTCTCAATATCAATCTTTTGTATCATTTTATCCACCATCTCTCGGTCTATCTTTGTTTGTTAAAAGAAAAAGGCAGTCCCAAAACAAAGGAACTGCCTTCTGCTGTATGATCTAGTTGTCTGCACTGCGACAATTCCTACAATTCCCGAACGATTTCTTCATCCAGTATTTTTTTTCGCTTCTTCCAGTCAGGCATGAGGGTATAAAGCATACTGTAGAAGTTATCGCTATGGTCATTGTAGATAAAATGAATTAATTCGTGCAGTATTACATAATCGATACAGTACCGGGGGGCTTTGATGAGTTCGGTGTTCAGTAAAATCGTATTTTTTTCCAATAACGCCGATCCCCACCGGGCTTTCATCCCCCGCATTTCGATGGCTGGTTTTTCGATCCCGTATTTGCCAACGAGGGGGTACATATTCTCCAAAGATTCATGGAATATTTTTTTAGCCTTCTTCCGATACCAATTTCTTAACAATTTCTCTTTTCGTCTCTTATTTTCCGGATCTTTCACGTATAGGTAAATGAATCCCTGGAAATATTTGACAAGCTCCTCCTCATCCGTTTCCCGTACGCGCAAACGATACTGCCGGCCCAGATACTTATAACTTTCTCCACTTACATACTCCCGTTCACTTCGCTCATAGGGGGCTACTCTTTTAAACTCCTCAATATGTTTCAAAATCCAGGAACCCTTGGAACGTACAAAGTCATAAATAAAATCGATCGGAACATGATCATTGGCTGATACTACAATCGAAAGATCCGGTTTGATATTTAAATTCACATTTTTTACATTTTTTCGTTTCACAACGAAATCGATCACGTGATCAGAATATTCGATTTGATGCTGTTCCATAATCCACCTACCTAATACCGCCGTAGTGCTACGCGAATATTTTGCTCGATGATTTGATCGATGACATCATAGTCGATCTCGACTTGATGTTTGTCCATAAAATCAAAGAGCAAGTCATCGATTTCTTGTTCAATGCGTTTATGAATCTCGGGGTTATCGTGCCAATCTACTTTTAAATGTTTTCGGATCGCTTCATCGATTTTTAAAGCCAGTTCCCCCAGTTCATGGACATCATATTTTTCACTTGTTTCTGTTTTGGTTGTTAAAATCTCCCTCGTTACACCATAAAAGGCACGGGCATTTTCATTTTCCCGAATTACTTCTGGATAGGCATCTCCTTGATCACCTTCGCGGAATCGTTTCACATGTTCTTCCATCTGTTTTAAATATTCGGCTTCCGAAATCCTTTTTTCTTTATAGGCTCTGAGCGTTTCTTCAATTCGTTCGGAAAATTTTTTATAATAGGCTGGATTTTCATCCCATTTTGCCTGAATTGTTTTCGTCAATCTCGTCCGGATCGCATCAGCGCGAGCCCGTTTTGTATTGAGCCTTTTTAATTCGGCTTCAAAGGCCTTTTCATCAGAAATATCGACAGGATTCGTTATCCGGATTACATCTTCAGCTGCTATATAGTTATCCATTAATTTTTGCATTTTAGCTTCATATTCTTTATGATCGATCGTTTCCGAATAGCGAAACTTCACACTGCGGCGGAGCTCCTGGAAAAATTTCATATCCTTTTTATAGGTCTCTAATTCATCTTCTTTCAAAGCAAAGTATACATTTTCTGACTCGAAGGCAATCGCTAAATAGCGACCGAATTGACTTAAAATCTTATAAAATTCTTTACGCCGCTTTTCGTCTGCGAGGAAGACTTGATATTCTTCTTGGTCCTTCTTATTTTTAATCGGAGCAAACATTTGCCATAAATCGGCATGGGCTTGTCGTAAAGAGCCGACGATACTCGTCACATCATATACCGCACCTTGCAAGTCTTCCGGATCAAAGTTTTCCAGGCCCGCTCCCGAATAAATTTGCATCGCTTCATCTAATTTTTTCAATAGTCCCCGGTAGTCAATGATCAAACCGTAGTCTTTTCCTTCATATAAACGGTTCACCCGGGCAATAGCTTGGAGCAAGTTATGTTCTTTCAAAGGCTTATCGATATAAAGCACTGTTGCCCGCGGCGCATCGAATCCGGTCAGTAATTTATCAACGACAATTAAAAGGTCGAGCTCGTCACCGTTGACAAATTCATTTTTTATCGTATCTTCATAATTTTCTTCCGTTCCGTAGCGGTCCATCATTCGTTTCCAGAAACGGTGGACTTTACTTTTCGATTCTTCATCGACCACATCCTGCCCTTCCCGCATATCGGGTGGAGAGATGACAACGGCACAATTGAGATCACCGAGTTCCTCAAAAGCTTCCAGGTAACGGATCGCTTCGATTTTACTGTTCGTCGCCAGCATTGCCTTAAACTGGCTGCCTTCCAGTTTATAATTGCGCATAAAATGGTCATTAATATCAAAGGCGATTAAGTTAATACGCTGTTGCGAGGAGGCGATCCGTTCGAATTTGCTCCATTTGTTCATGACTTCATTTTTTTGTTTTTCATTCAGATTCCGGGTGATCATTTCCAGGCGTTTATCGATCGCCTTGCGATTAATTGTCTGGTCAACCATTCTGCCTTCATAAAGAAGAGGAACGATAGTTTTATCGCGAACGCCGTCGGCAATCGTGTATTTATGAATGAGTTTTCCAAATTTCCGCAACGTGTTCTTTTCTTTTTTCATCAAGGGTGTGCCGGTAAATCCGAGATAACAGGCGTTGGGAAAAACCTTTCTCATCTTAAAATGAAGCTCACCGTACTGGGTGCGATGGGATTCATCCACAAGGATAAAAATATCTTGCGATTCAATTGGGTCTTTCTGATGCGCAGCGGTTTGGAATTTATGAACTAGTGTTGTGATAATATCTGCCTTTGAATCTTTGAGTAACTCAACGAGATGACTGCTGGATGTGGCACGGCTCGCTTTTAATTTCGTGTTGCTAAAGGTTTTGTGAATTTGTTTATCGAGTTCGATCCGGTCCGTTACTACGACGACTTGAGGATTATATTCATGTAATTCCGATAAGATGTAACGGGCTAGCATCACCATCGTCAAGGATTTTCCGGAACCCTGGGTATGCCAGATGACCCCGCTCTGGCGATTGCCCTTTTCATCCCGTTCTTCAATCGTTTTGATAATTTCTTTTATAGCAAAATACTGTTGATAGCGGGCCACTTTTTTAACATTTGCATCGAAGATAATGAAATAACGGGTAATTTCCAGCAAACGTTCCGGATGGAAAAGAGAGATAATCCCGCGATCCTGGGCCGTTGGCAGGCGGTCGCTGACGGTTTTTTCCAGCCAGTATTTTAACCATTCTTCGTGTTCCTCACGCCAGATGGACAAGAACTTTTTCGGCGTACCGCAAGTGGCATATTTCATCTCATTCGGGTTCGCGGCCATCACTACCTGCACAAATTTAAACAAGTGGGGTGCATAGTCACTCCCCTGATTGCGAATCATCTGCCGAATACCCTGGTTGATGGAAATCGAGGAGCGTTTACATTCAATGACAGCAAACGGAATGCCATTTACGAATAAAACGATATCTGGACGAATCGTTCCCCTTCCATCTTCTCGCTCTACTTCAAACTCTTCAACGACATGAAAGACATTGTTTTCGATCTGTTCCCAGTCAACAA
>CALKAK010000194.1 GCA_937983015.1 uncultured Bacillaceae bacterium
TGAAGGAATTGGTGGCCAGCGTTCGCAAGGTTGCGGCTTGCTGAAAAGGATCGAGATGCTAGATGTTCCAGAAGCCTTTGCAGAAGAAGGAATGTTATGGATGAATATAGCGACCTATTTTCCGAAAAAAGATGAAGTCGATCATCTGTACAGCTATGAAATGGAAAAGCGAAACGGCTATATTTATTCACAGGGCGGCACAACAACGCGCAAGAAAAGCATTTTCGTCCTCCGGGAAGGCAGCTTGTTTACGGAAAAAGTGGAAGGACAAATCCTCGATCTTAAACCTGATTTTTTCCAAAACCATCCGGTTTACTTCTACGGCAAACCGATGTTACTTAGATTTGGAGGGGGTTCAAAATGACGGCATATGTGATTGAAACTTTAACACCCCTTCATATAGGTAGTGGTGAGAAGCTATCGCCTTTTGGTGACTATATTTATGATGAGAACGAAAAGAAAGCGTATCTGATCGATCTGGAAAAATTATCGCAAGTATTAAATGATCCAGAACGGAATTTGATGGATGAATATGTGCAAAAAGTTTTCAGCAGTTCGAACTCCAATCATTATACACTGAAACGTTTTTTTGAAGATTATCAAATGAACTATCGAAACCTTGTCAAAATGGAAATAAAAGTGAAAGATGACTTGAACAGTGAACATATTTTAGCGACCGTAAAAAGCGGAACCCGGCCCTATATTCCGGGAAGCAGTATTAAAGGAGCCCTTCGTACCGGCATACTTTATACCCATCGAAAAAAAGATGGTTACACGATTCACGATGCGCTCGGTAATGGGGCTGGAAATAAGAAGAAGCGTCTTTCGAATCAAAATGGCGAGGACCTTTTTGGAACCTACAATCAAGATCTGTTCAAATTTCTCCATATATCGGATACGGAATTACTGGACGAGGATGAGATTGAAGTTGTAAAAACGTACCGGTTTCATCTATTGAAAGAAAATGCGGACATCCCGGTTGTAAAGGAAGTGATTCCTGCCAATAAAAAGCTCCGCTTCCGTCTTCAGGTGAAAGCGAAGAAAAACTACCATACATTAGATGATGCCTTTACTTACTTTTACGAGTCAGAAGAGGCCAGCGGCGAGAGAGAAATTTTGCAAATGGCGAATCATTTTGCGCTCGACATGATAAAGGCGGAGTTAGAAATATTGAGAAAGAATCCGAAACGGGAGATTACATCGATTATCCAACAATATGAACAATTACTGGCCATCGCTGAACAATGTTCCCGTGAAGAAAATGGCTGTGTCATCCGGTTGGGCAGCGGGAAAACATTTTTTGACAATACGATCGCCCGGTTGTTCACCGATGAAGATATTGAAAAGCTACCGCTTAATCGAAGGAGAAAAGGCCTCTTTCCGAAAACCCGTGCAGTTATCAGTAATCAGGGTTTCTATGAATCTGTTCTCGGCTGGGTAAAAATTCAGCAACTTGAGGAGTGAAAGTTGTGGCCAAAG
>CALKAK010000195.1 GCA_937983015.1 uncultured Bacillaceae bacterium
CCCATTTCTTTCACATGTTCCCGGTAATTTTTCCCGACACAAAAAATATTTTTTCGCGTGCGAGGAATCGGTGCAAGCAGTTGCCTTTTTTCTAGCGGAACTTTTATTTCATCGATAATACCGGTTCGTTTTCCTTCTTCAACTAGATTTTTGGCAAGCTCTAATAATTGATCCCCTAATTGCATAGCTTCAAGCAATGTTTCCGGGAAATGCTCTGTGCGTTTCATGCGTCTTGCCAGTTCTGGCAGAGAAAGAAAAGCTTTCCCATGATCGATGATGATACCGTAATCCTGCCGCCCATTATGATCTTGCACTGTCGCCCATTTCATGATTCCAACAACTCCTTTTTGATTTTTAACTGTGGTTTTTTTCCGTAAGTTCCCCAGCGCCAAAGCCATTCGCCTGGACCCATCCGGAAATATTGTAACCAGTAATTACTGACAACGAGCTGGAAAATAAAAATGAAGAATACGAGCATTGCCCCAATCGTATAGGAAAGTTTTCCGTACAGCCCAAGGCCATAACTATAACAGATTGATGTTGCAATGATCGATTGCGAAAGATAATTACTGAGCGAAAGACGCCCGACTTTTTGAAAAGGTGCCATAACCTTGCGAATCAGAGGTGAATTGGCCAGTAAATACCCGGCGGAAATGTAGGCGCATGTTAATAATGGTCCCCCGAATAGATCCTGAAGTAATTCATTTGTTATGGTTTCTGAAAATAAATAAGGAAGCATTTTCACGAATAACCCGAATGGCATGGTAATGATAAAAAGGTTTCGGAAAAAATGCCGGTATTTACCATCAGGTATGAGCATCCCGGCCTGGGCAGAACTGACGCCGAAAAGAAGGAAAGGGAAGACCATAAATAATAACAGAACGAGTCCATTCACATTTGTGTCAACCCACTCTAATATACGGAAGCGGGTGATTTCTAAAAAGCTTCCTCCCTGGTAAACAGCCAATGCTGCTTCCGTCAGGCCAGGGTCATACAAATCTGCTTCCGTCAAGATGCCAGATCGTAAAAGGAATCGATAGAGCATGATCAATATAATGCCGGGGATCGTGTACATCAGTAAGGCCAGGATCGCCAATGTTTTGGCTTTTACGTTAGTCTGTATGATGGGAATTAGCAAAAAACCAAAACACGCATAAATGATTAAAATATCCCCGGACCAGATCAAAAAAGCATGAATCATGCCGATCCCCAGTAAAACAAGCATTCGCCGCAGAGCAATTTTTACGAAAGACCGGCCATTATACTCCAAACGTTCCTTCATGATGACAAGCCCATAGCCAAATAAAAAGGCAAAAAGTGGATAAAAACTTGCTTCCGCGACCACATCAATTGCTCCATATACCCAACGATCGAAATTATTTTCTATAAACTTTTTCCGATCATTGTATAATACCGGGAATAGAAAGGCTGGCATATTTGCGAAGAAAATACCCATGATCGCGAACCCGCGTAACGCATCGAGAGAAAAAAACCTCTCCTGTCCGTGGGGCAACCCTCCAGGACTTCCCCATTGCATACGATCATCCATCTCCCCGTTCGCAAAGTTAAAAAGATTCGCACACCATCTCGTTTATTATAACGGAATTCGTAACGAGCTACCAGACATAGCAATCACATTCCGGGCGTTTTCACATAGAATAAAGGGAAAGTAGTTTTGGGATGTGGAAAAATGCCGGCAATGGTAGGAATGGTGCATGTAACAAGTATCGGCAGTGGCTCCGTTTTCAATATCGGCGATGTGTACCGAATCGCCCCGCAATCTCAAGTAAAAACATTCGCGGGTGCCGGTTCGTTTAACCGGGCCGATGTCCTTTACGTATACAATCATCAAAACATCACAAGGACGGAAGATAAAGAGATTATCGATCAACCGGTGATTTTCAGCAATTGAAGAGCGAAACGCTATATTTGCAGATAACCGGAAGTTTTTCGAAAAGATCGTGTTAGGCTAGCGAATCTTTTTTTCGCTATGGTTCCTGTCGGGCAGGTGGAATCGATGAAATTTTATATACAACAATCCATCCATATCAATATTTTGCGGATCAATTCTATGGCCAATTCGGCCATCGTGCAAATCGGTACCGCTGGTTCCATCCGCGCCCGCTCATTCGTGAGCAATAGCGGTGGATTTACCGAACCGGTAGAACCAGCGAAAGATACCAGCGGGTTTGTCATACCGAATATCGAAACGATCCCCTTTCGGAATTGATGAAGCCATTTCACCGCAATGATGACTAACCGTTGAAAGGTTGTGGCGTGATGAGCCAAAACATTTTCTATTTCCTTCAGCAAATCACCCGGCAACTCGAACGCCAGGAAAGTTCGATAAAACAATTACAGAAGAAACAAAAGGCCCTGGAAAAGGAATTAACTGAAGTTAAGGAGAAACCGGTTCTCTATATCGATCGCATTGAATATCAGTTTGACCAGCTAAAAATCGATCGTCTCGAAGGAACGTTAAATATCGGGCTCAACCCTAAAGATTTGCAAGACATGGATGAATTCGCTATTGACACGCTTCCCTTTCACAAGATGCAAGACCGCTATCTTGAAAACATCAGGGAACAGCTTGAGCACGAACTGAACGCGTACCTGGACACAGAACTTCCCGAACAAATTGACAAGATCAAACACGAAAACGGTCTCGACATCGATGAATCGTATACGCAATTTATAATCGCTGATATCCGTCAGCAATTAAGAGAGCGGATCGACTTCTATTTAAAACAACAGCTCCAGGAAATGCCGCAGACCGATCGCGAAGATACGACGGCGATCATCTTGGAACGGATAAAAAACGATATTGACGATGCGGTACAAAACTTTTTCAAACAATTCCCCGGAAAAGGAGCGTGAGGTGTCCATGATCCTGGAAGTGACGAATAAAGAATTGTCCATCGGCAAGATCCATATTATCGGTGTTTCCGGTTCGTCAATCGTTCTGGTCGGTGATACTCATTCATTAGAAGCGATTTCGTCCTTCGACACACCCCCTGACTCGCAAATAATCGGCCCGATCGTACCGATCGCCCCGGAGTTCGATTAATATGTTCAAAAGACTTTCCCACGTGAATCATGTTCGTGTCGATACGGTTTATAATAGTTCCATCATCCAGATCGGCGATTCGAAAGAAATCCATGCAATCGCCCATGGGCTCGCGGTCCAGCGGGAAAAACCGGTATTTTGGGGAGAAGAAGGAGACTTCAAGCGTTTTACCATCTTTCGCAAGCCTCCCCCCCTCGCTACGTACCCGGACCCGGTATTGGTGAAAAAGAGAAATGAATCGGTCACTATTCGCGTAGACAATATGTATGTTAGTGGTTTATCCGCAGCAGGTATATTGCATATCGGTAGTTGCGAGCATATGTTATTAGAAAGCCGGATCAAGCATATTCGCCATTTGATCCGTCACAAGGAAACGGATTAAAAAAATTAGGGTGAAATTTCTTTTACTCCGGATGAAAAGCTCATAAAGGATGTTGCCCATGCCCGCACTTGTAGGTGGAATCCAAATCCTCACCGTTGGCGGAGGAGTCGTTAACTTCGGCGACACACTGAACATTTCACCGAAGACGAACTCAAAAGAAAATACCGGTTCTGGTTCTGGCAATATCGGCGTATTCGTCGTAACGAATAATGGAATCAATGCCGTGAACTCGCTCGATCCCGATGTCGTCGATCAACCGGCCGCTTCCAAAAATTAAATCCAAAAGAAAAACACCGGCCCGTTTGTGCCGGTGTTTCCTTATTTTTATTCTACTCTCAACAAATGACCGCCATCAAAAAAGTACAAGTAACTCGCTTGCAGTTTTCTCTGTAAGATCGTCTCTACTGCTTTTTGATAAAGGTGAATTTGCGTCCGGTACCGTTTTAATAAAACCGGCCGGAAACCGGCAAAGCCTGCGGGAAAGCGACCCGTGATGCGATCCGTTTTATAATCAACGAGGACTAGCCCGTCCTCATCCTCGAACAGACAGTCGATGATCCCCTGGATAAAGACGAGGTCGTTTTCCCCTTCCCAATCCGGATAAATCTCAGCGGGGGATAGCGCTAGACTGAAGGGAACTTCCCTTTTTATCCAGTGTGCCGTTTTCATCCGTTCGGCGATTTCCGTCGTTAAAAAGTTAGCAATGGCTTCTAAATCAATACTATTCGCTTCTTCAGGTGTCAAGATTTCTTTTTCCTTCAGTCGTGCGACCTCTTCTGCGACACTGGTGGCACTGGGTTCTATCGATAAATCAAGATGCTGCATGACCGTGTGCATCGCCGTTCCCTTTTCTTGCGGGGTGATCACTTTCTCCTGCATGAATTGCGGACGGGTGGCCAATGGTTTCGGGAACGAGCGTAAAAGATCCTGTCCACTTTCCGCATCCTCCCAGAGACGTCTGATTTCGGTTACGGATTGCTTACTATGTTTCACCGTGGCCTGTTCATGCGGATATTGCCAATTCATTTGTTTTTCAATCCGTTCCTTCCACGGTGTCTCCAGGGGAACGACCTTCCCTTCCCGTACATATTCGAGAATTTCTTCCTGTGTTTCTTCCGCTTCGCTATTTTGTAAGAGCTCTTGTTCACCGATCAACTCGATATGCCAGCGCGATTCATGATCGTAGATTTCAGCGATCGGCCGCACCGGTTTCTCCCCGCGTAGCGGTTTGGCATCTCGATGACGGATAAGCGCCGGGCCGATCCAGTCCAGAAAACTGACAGCACGCGACCGGTCATAATCAGGTAAAAGCCAGCCATGTTCATCCAAATATTTCTCCCATTGTTCAAGCAACTTCTCCAGCTTTTTCGTGGAGGCTACCAAATATAATTTTTCTTTCGCGCGGGTTAATGCCACGTAAAGTACGCGCATTTCTTCGGCGATTAGCTCGAGGCGTTTTTTTCTTCTGACAGCCATGTAGATTAGAGATGGATAGGATATTTGTTTTTCCGGATTTACATATGTGGTCGCCAGTCCAAAATCCTTGTCTAATAAATACGGTTTTCGTAAATCCTGTATGTTGAACTGACGGCCAAGTCCGCAAATGAAGACGACCGGGAATTCCAGCCCTTTGCTGGCGTGTATGGTCATGATCCGGACAACATCATCTTGTTCCCCCAGGGATGGTGCTTCTGCGACATCATCTTCCCGCTCCATCATCCGCTCAATGAAGCGCAAAAACCGGAACAAGCCGCGGAATGAGGTCGATTCATATTTTCTCGCCCGATCGTAGAGGGCTCGTAAATTCGCCTGCCGCTGTTTACCACCGGGTAGTCCGCCAACATATTCGTAGAAACCAGTGTCTCGATAAATTTGCCAGATCAATGCCGAGAGCGCCTGTTCCCGGGCGAGGGTACGCCAGCGCTGCAGATCGTTCAAAAACTTTCTTAATAAGGAGTTGATCCGTTCATCACTTTCCGTTTTCGGTTCCCGTTCGACAAATTGTTTCACCGCCTCATAAAAAGCATCCCGTTTGTTCACGAGGCGGATCCGCGCAAGTTCTTCTTCATTCAGTCCGACCACCGGGGAACGTAAGACTGCCGCAAGCGGGATATCCTGGTACGGATTGTCGATGACCTGCAATAAGGATACCATCGTGGCGATTTCCGCCACCTGGAAATAACCGCTTGATATCTCCGTGTAGCCAGGAATATCGTGATCTTTTAACGCCTCCATGATCTGAGAAGATGGACCTTTAGCCCGGAGCAAAATCACAATATCCTTATACCGAATCGGCCGGTATGTTTTCGTTTTCGGATCGAACACTTGCTTTTTGCCATCGATCAACGCGCGGATTTTTCGGGCCACATATTGGGCCTCCATTTCGACGAGTTCCAGTTCTTCCTGGCTGAAAAAGTCATCATCTTCAGGAAGCGATTCTGATTCCTTCTGGTTTCCCCCTTCTTCTTTATACAGGAGCGCCAGTTCGATCGGGTGATCCTCCTCTTCGGGATAAGGAGCACCTTTTTTTAGTTCGGCATCCAGATCGTATTCGATCTCCCCCACCTTTCCACCCATAATCTGTTTAAAAAGAAAATTCGTTCCCGCAAGTACTTCTTTTCGGCTACGGAAGTTTTTCGCAAGATCGATCCTTAGACCCGAATTTTGTCCATCTTTCTGGAACCTTCTAAATTTTTCCATGAATAACTTCGGTTCCGCGAGGCGAAAACGGTAAATCGATTGTTTCACATCACCAACCATGAATAGATTCCCGCTCGCCTCGCCCGGTTTTTTCACAAGTTGTAAGATTTGTTC
>CALKAK010000196.1 GCA_937983015.1 uncultured Bacillaceae bacterium
ACGAGCAGAAATTGCCAGATCAACGGGACTTGACCTTGTTCTTCCGGTCCGACGTATGACAGACCAGCGGGTACAAGGTCCGGTTCGACAGCGAATAAATACCATAAAGGTAAGAGAAAAATCGAGGCCAGGACCGCAATAAAGCGAACAAGGCGTAAATAGGCACCGGTGAAAGGTTTATTGCGATATTCTTCAGCATGTAGCAAGTGATGCCAAAATGTTGTCGGTGTGATGATGACACTTGGTGAACCGTCGACGATGATGCAGACATGTCCATCATATAAATGACTGGCGGCCGTGTCCGGTCGCTCGGTATAGCGAACAAGAGGATAAGGGTTCCAGTACTGACCGGTGAGAAATTCTTCAAGGGTTTTTTCCGCCATGGGTATGCCGTCCGTATCAATTTTGCTTAGTGCTGATTTAATCCGGGTCACTAAATCCGGATTTGCGATATCTTCAATATAGCAAATGACCACATCGGTTTTCGAACGCCTGCCAATCTGCATATACTCCATACGCAAAGTTCGGTCACGAACCCTTCTTCTCGTTAAGGCCGTATTGAAAACGAGAGTTTCCACGTAGCCATCCCGGGATCCTCGAACCACCCGCTCCATATCCGGTTCCTGGGGAGAGCGAGCCGGGTATGTACGGGCATCAATCAAAATCACCTGATCAATCCCGTCAACGACGAGGGCTGTCTGCCCCGCCAGAACGAAATCCACCGCCCGAGCCAAATCTCGCTCCACGGCAAGTTCCACATAAGGAAGATGGGTTTTCAATAAGCGTTCAAGGGGCCGGTCCGCAAGATCTTCTTCTTTTAACAACGATAAATGTTGCATAATATAAAGGAAAATATCGTCCTTTACGAAACCATCTATAAAAAATAAAGCCATTCTCCTGCCGGCATATTCTAAATCAAGGTGGATACAATCAAAACTTTTATCCGTTCCAAACAGTTGATCAAGTACAGGAAGATTCTCGTCAATGTTTGTGGTTGCCAAAAACTTGTCTTGTGTACGCTCCATTCCTTCCCTCCAACCCCATATATTTCCCCTCTATTTAAAAAGCATAGACAACGAGCTAATGTTCCATACGTGTTTTACTTCTCATGAACATTTTCCGCGGACAGGCCCCATATATTATATATGAATAAAAAAACAT
Source organism: uncultured Bacillaceae bacterium (assembly GCA_937983015.1). GTDB lineage: Bacteria > Bacillota > Bacilli > Bacillales > Caldibacillaceae > CALGAD01. The sequence continues at coordinate 1,162 of CALKAK010000196.1, forward strand.
TTGAGGCGATGGCGATGCACAGGTGGCTATTATTTTTCATCACTCTTCTCACATTCACCGCGAGTATTCTTTGGTACCGGTTCAATCATCATCCCGCGCGGGAAAGTATCACCTATTTTCCGATTCACCCTGAACTAACAATCCGGGAAGCGAAAACAGAAATTTTGACAGGAAAAGGTCAAAAAATCCTTTTACGATCTTATTCCCATATGGATACTCCAGTATTTTTACGCCAGGATATCACCATGCTCTTTGCAAATGGTAAACTTGTTGCAAAAATGGGAAAATGGCAACAAAACGTAAAGTCTCTCGCTCAGTCACAAAAAGTAACCGTAAAAGATAACACAAAACTTCATGCCCTATCCTTTCATCATGCGGAAATCCATGAAAATAGTGCCATCAGGAGCACACAACAAATAACTGATGAGATCCGTTACTTGATCGGTACGGACAGTGCGGAATTCATTACTTTTAAAAATCCCGTTATCGCTGAAGAACGTTTATGGAAAGAAATGCTCGATAAAAAGGAAGAGCGGGTGATCTCTAGCGCGATTGATACGATCGCAGCTACCTATTCGCTAGATCTTAACCATTTTGATCTGATCCCGTTATTTGATCTTGCAAAATTTATGCATGAACCGCTCCCTTCATTTTCCATGAGGGAAACGAAGCTTATCATCGGGCAATTAATCGAGGGCCTTTATAAAAACTTTTTTCTCGGTATAAAAAAAGAAGACGGTTCAACCGTCTCCCCGATCAACAGTACAGTGCCTATTATTTTTTTAGCGAAAAACAGAGAATTTCTCTACGTCTCCTTTATCACAGCCGACGGCGATGTAATCTTACTGCGTCAAAACATATCGGTATGAAATGCCAAGTCCTTATCGATTAAAGCCGAAATAAAGTCCGAAAATTGTGATTAATAAAGTGGCGATAAAAGCGATGATCTGACGGGGAAAATTTTTCTCCCGTGGTAAAGAAACGATGGCTGCCGCTAAAAATCCGCCTACTAATCCGCCAAGGTGACCGGCAAAGTCAATTCCCGGTAAAAAGCCGATCAATAAATTGATCCCAACAAGGGTGATGATATTCGCGCCCATCGTCCGGAAAAAAGGACGGGGATGGACGAGTCCGAAAAAGAGCAGGGCGCCGAAAAGTCCGAAAATTCCGCCACTGGCACCGGCGGAAATGGATTGCGGGGAGAATACGAAACTAGCCACGTTCCCCATAAATCCGGCCAGGAGAAAAATGAATAAAAAGCGAAAGCGTCCAAAAATTCGTTCCACTGTCGTTCCCAGAAAATAAAGGGCCATGCTATTCATCAATAAATGAATGATACCGATATGCAAAAACATCGGCGTGATCAGGCGCCACCACTGGCCCTCGAGAATTAAGGGAGTGTATTTCGCACCGAAAAGAATCAAAATGAATGTGTTTCGACTCGAACCGAACAGCTCCATTAACAGGAAGATGAAAATCTGAATCCCGATAAATATGTAAGTAAACCGGGGTTGATCCTGATGAAAGAGCCGCTCTTCCTCTCTTTTTTTCTCGGCAATTCGTTCTAGCGTATGCCATTTTAATCGGTCGACTTCGAAAGACTCGTATTCGCGCTCCAAATCAATCTGAAATCGTACGCCGAGCAATTCTTCAACTTGCCTAAGATCCTTTACGAGCGCAGAACCCGTCACGAGTAATGAACGAATTACGATGCCTTGTTCTTCCGCCTTGACCAGGTTCGCAAAATATTGTTCATAAGGATCGATCGGTGCTTCCATGGAAAAATATATATTTAGTATCGGCAATTCTTTTTTTAAATAGGATTTTTTTATTTGTTCACCGAAGAGGATCACATGTTCAAGATCATTTCTGATCCAATTACTCCAATCAATATCAAAACGCCGGAGACGGATCACCGGTCTTTCTTTATCTTTAATATTTTCTAACCAGATTTCCTCATGGTCTCTTGAAATATAAAATGCTTGATAATTTCTTTTGGTCACTAAAAAATGAGCGATTTTCCAGTATACAAAGTCTTCACGAAAACTCAATGGATTCCCTGCTTTCCGGTTTTTTCATTCTATTTCTACTATATACAAAGTAAAATTTTCCGTAAAGTAGAAAAAATTGTTGCGAACCATGCCAAAAAAGAAAAAACAGACCGCGATCAGTCTGCCTAAAATCTTACCATCTTGATTTACTGAGGGAATAGATTAAAAACAAACGTAACGTTTCGTTCTCCAATATCCAATTCATGAATCGATAGCGACGATGATAAAAATAGCGGAAAAGCAAATAAAAACCGAAAAATTTAAATAAGCGTTTCAACATCACACCGACCTCCTGATAATAGGATGGGCCGGTGTAAAAATTTTATCCGTCAGGAAAGGAATTTATAGAAAAAATAACTCAAGATGCTCGTGATTAATATGGATGTGAAATTCACCCAATCATTATTAAAACCGGGAATCCCTTTTTTGTAGGAAGTGACCGTTCCACAATGTACCCCTTTTTCCGTAATTTTCCCGCAGCGGTAACATAGACGTTTTTCCTGAAGCAAGAAGCCAAACACCGAATCGAGCAGCATGTTAAAAAATCCCCAAACCGTGATCCCAAGCAGACTGTAAGGGTGGAAAATATTTGACCAGAAAAGAAAGCTACTGGTCGCGATCAAAGCCGAGCCACCAAGCCCGGCGAGCGTTCCTAAAACCGATACCGCTCCGCTTGTACCCTTCGCTACCCTCTTTCCGGTAAAAAGTGATACTGGATCTTTTTGGGACAGCACGCCGATTTCCGAGGCCCACGTATCCGCATTGGCACTTGCCAGGCTGACGCAGAAGGCGAAAAGGGCAGCTTCCTCTCCTGTTACGGCAAAAATTAGACTGAATAAAGCAGCCACTCCCCCATTCGCCAGAACTTGAGCGTAATCCCGGACATCTCCCTTTTCCACCATATCTTTGAGGGCAATTTTTTCATCGTGCCGGTATTTCGACCAGAGGTTGGATGTAACGAAAAATATCCCTAACAACAATAAGCCACGAAAATGCGTACCTAGAATGATCGTGACCCCGACAGCGATCGCCGCCACAGCCCCATTCACCTTCAATGCGCGCAATAACACGCTGAAGATGGCGGCGACCACAACACCGACTGCAAGAACGATGTCAAAAATCATGACGGGTATAAATTTCCGTTTCAGTAATGATTTGCTGAATGGGTCGGTCATGGGGCTCTAAAGGTAAATGGTCAACAAGCTGTTCGCTGAAACAAAGGGAAACCGTTCGCCCGGAAAAATCCGTCAAAAAGCGATCATAATAACCGCCCCCTAAACCGAGGCGCTCTCCATTCCTCGTAAAAGCAACACCGGGGACAATTAATAAATCGATCGCCTCCTTCTTAATTTCCTCCGTCAAATCCAGCTTCGGTTCCAATAAGCCGAAATACCCTTTTTCCAACTGGTTAAAGTGGGTCAAACGAAAGAAACGCATCGAGCGCGTTTTCGCAAAACATTTCGGGACGGCAATTTGTTTCCCCGCCTGCCAGCCTATTTCGATAATTCCATACGTATCCACTTCTGGGAAAATGGATACCGTCACTCCAACCGTCTTTGCCACGCGCCAGACTTGCGTCGCAAAAAGTTGTTGATGAATTTTTCTGGATCTTTGTCGATATTCTTCCACACTCATCTTTTTTAATTGACTTCTAATCTTTTCCCGAAGTTCCTTTTTTGTTAACATAATGTCACTCCAAATATCGATCTTGCTATTAAGTTCATTTCCATTACCATTTTACCGTTTAAAATGGAGATAAAAATAAAACATTTATGAAAGAAGCCGTATCTCGTTAAAAAATGGACAAAATAAAAAATCAGCAGGAAAGACCTGCTGTTTACTTGGTTTCCCGGTGTAAAGTTACCCTTCTTTCCCGGGGGCAATATTTTTTCAATTCCAAACGTTCCGGATTATTCCGTTTATTTTTCGATGTAATATAATTGCGTTCACCGCATTCTGTGCATTGTAATGTGATATTTTCTCGCATGTTTATCCCTCCAAGGTTCTCTATTTACGACTGTTCTATAATATCATTTTTTCCTGGAAAATGCCAGTATAGATTGTAATTCTTTATGGTTTATCATCTAGTTAAACAACGCTCGTTATGTTGCGTTTCGGCGTAAAACCCGTACTTTTCCCGTACACTCCCGTCCTTCCCACAAGGATCTTCGACCATGTCCATGTTATCAATATTGGTCATTCTTCCGTTAAGTCGCCATTGCAATTTTTACCACGTTTCCTGCTAAATTGCAAGTAATGAGGTTAAAAAAGAATTTTCATTTCTTTTGAACGATCAACTCCTGAAATTCACCTTTATTATTTTGATCCCTTTTCCATTCCTCTTGACGAAAAAAATGAAGAAACCATTCACCGCAGGGTATCTATCCTTTTTTGCCAGAATATCACTTTTCGACAAAATGTCAACTTCTTCGCCCGTTTATGAAAATACGATACTGATTTTTCTGCCAGATATGGTACACTTGGAATGAGGAGTGATCGTCGTTGAAAATCGCATTGATTTTACTATTCATTATCGCCATCCTCCTGTTCATCCTTTCTTTTTTCCTTCCCGACCCTTACAAAGAATTAAAAGAAGAAATCGAGCAGCTATCTTTGCAATTCTATCAAGAGACATTCCAATTACAGCGCCGGATCAAGATTATTGAAGAGGAATTGCTCATGACCGATAACTTGCGAACACACCGGTTGAATAGTGAACCGAATCCGATCATCATCAATCAAGTTAAAATGCTCGCTCAACAAGGCTTACCCCTTGAACAAATCGCCCGGCAATCCGCATTAACTGTTCCCGAAGTTCAGGCGATTTTAGGAAAGGGATGGCAGCGCCATGAATAAAAGGACGGTTCGAGCTTTTTCCCTGGGAATACTCGTGACAACACTCACATTTGCGGTCTTGTTATACTTCCTGGATGAGCCAACGGCGGAATTGGCGACGAGCGATGATGAAAAACGAGAAATGACGGCTGAAATCGAAAACCTGACCGCAACAATCGCCCGGCTGGAGGAGGAAAACCACGAACTAAAAGATAAAATTCGCTCCCTGGAAGAAAAGGCAAAAGAGCCACCCCCAGAACCAGTACTTATCGAAATTCATGCTGGAATGACGAACGATGATGTGGTGGAATTGCTCTATGAGAAAAATATCATCACGGACAAAGCTCATTTTAAACAATTTATGGTCGAACAAGGCTACGATCGGAAACTCCAGGTTGGAACGTATATCCTCTACCCGAATATGCCCAGGGAAACGATCGCAAAAATCATCACGAAAAGCGCTGCGGATCATTCATGATCAACTTTCGATAAGAGATGGGCTTTTATGGTTAAAAATAATATGATGGACCGTAATCATTGGAAATTAAAAACTTTTGCTTTTCTGAAGTGCTTCATCGGTTTTTATATTTTATAAAAAACCATTTCAACCGCAATTTTTTGCAAGTTGAAATGGTTTTTTGTTATTCTTCATTCGAATCTAATGACGTTCCCGAAACTTCTTCAGTTTGCACTTCTTTACCGTCATGGTTTTCACCATTTTCCAGCCGTTCTTCTTTTAAAGCAAAATACGCACGGAACACTCGCTGGGCGAGCACATTCGCTAAACTGTTCGGCTGCCCGCCTTTGCGATAGGCATTCGGCACCATTACCGAAATGGCGATTTCCGGATCTTCATAAGGTGCATAGCCGACAAAACTAAGATTGTACGTTT
>CALKAK010000197.1 GCA_937983015.1 uncultured Bacillaceae bacterium
ATTACGGTGGTGTAGATCTCAAGAAACAGACGAAACCGGGTGGCAAAAAGGAAACAAAATCGTCTGACAAGAAACAGACGGGAACTACAAAAGAGAAACAAACGGCTCAAAAAACCGAAAAGGTTCCCCAAAAACCGACCGCGACAAACGTTCCACATGGATTTTCCCAAAACGATATTAATCTTATGGCTAATGCGGTTTACGGAGAAGCAAGGGGTGAACCGTATATCGGGCAGGTGGCAGTAGCGGCAGTCATTCTAAACCGTCTGGAAAGTCCTTCTTTCCCGAATACGGTAGCCGGGGTAATTTTCGAACCCGGTGCATTCACGGCTGTGGCCGATGGTCAGATTTGGCTCACGCCGGATGAAACCGCAAAACAGGCGGTACTGGATGCGCTGAATGGTTGGGATCCAACCGGAAATGCCATTTATTATTTTAACCCGGATACGGCGACGAACAAATGGATCTGGTCACGGCCGCAAATCAAAAAAATCGGTAAACATATCTTTTGCCACTAAAGGGGTGTAGCTATGGTTCGCAATATTTTAATCGGCATCCTGGCCATCGGTATCATCGCTACCGGTGTCTGGGGCTATCAAGAACATAAGGAAAAAAACGCCCTCTTGATCCAGGCGGAAAGTAATTATCAACGGGCCTTTCATGATCTAACCTATTACATTGACCGCTTGCATGATGAAATCGGCACCACTTTAGCGATGAATTCGCGTCAATCTTTATCACCTGCACTCATCGACGTGTGGCGACTCGCCTCAGAAGCACAAAATTCGGTGGGGCAACTGCCGCTTACGTTAATGCCCTTTAACAAAACGGAAGAATTTCTTTCTAAAATCGGTGACTTCACCTACCGGACTGCTGTCCGTGATCTGGAAAAGGAACCGCTCACGGAAGAGGAGTACAATACATTAAAAACTTTATATACACAGGCCGAAGAGATCCAGCAAGAATTGAGACAATTACAGTACACGGCCATGAAAAATAATTTACGCTGGATGGATGTGGAACTTGCTTTAGCATCCGGTAAGGAAAATATCGATAACACGCTCATCGACGGTTTGCAAACGGTAGAGAAAAAAGTCGAAGGTTATTCGGAAACGGATTCCGGTGTAACCTTTGCCAGTTTGGAAAGAAAACATAAGGGATTAAAAGATTTAGACGGGAAAGAGATTTCTGAGGAAGAGGCAAAAAAAATCGCCAAATTTTACGCCAATGCACCGGATGATGTAACCATCACCGTCGAGGAAAACGGTGATGGTGCTGATTATTCTTTTTACAGTATTCATATCAAAGGAAAAAAAGGCGAATCGTTTATGGATATTACGAAAGTCGGTGGTCACCCGATCTGGTTGATCACGAATCGGGAAATAAAAGAAGCGAATTATAGTTTGAATGAAGCGACCGAACTGGCAAAACAATATTTGCATAAACATGGTTTTGAAAATATGGAATTACTGGAAAGTTCCCAGTATGATAATATCGGTGTCTTTACTTTCGTCACCACAGAAGGGGGGGTCAGGATTTATCCGGATACGGTTAAAATGAAGATCGCCCTCGATGATGCAAGCGTCGTTGGCTTTTCTGCTGAGGATTATTTGATCCATCATGGTAAAAGGGATATTCCTGAACCGGTGATTTCAGAAGAGGAAGCACGGAAAGCGATCAATCCTAATGTGGAAATCATGGAAAGTGGCTTGGCCATCATAGAAAACGATCTCGATGAAGAAATACTGGTTTACGAATTTTTAGGGACCCTGGAAAAATCGACATACCGGATTTTTATCAACGCAACCACGGGTAAAGAAGAAAAAGTAGAAAAATTAACGAATGCAGAACCGGTTTATGAAGAAGTTCTCGATGGAAAGGCTTAAAGGCTTTTCCATTTTTTGTTTTCATGCAATAATGAATATAATAGTAATGCATAGTAAAGGGCGATCGTAATGTTAGAAGTCGGTCAAACATTAACGATAATTCCGCTCGATAATGAGAAAGAAAAATATCGCAGCAAGATTATCGATATGTCCAGAGATTATCTTTACATTTCGTATCCTGCCAACGAAAAAACAAACCGGACCATCTTCTTGCCGCTTTATACCGAATTTAAATTCGTTTTTATAACCCGCGAAGGAGAAGTATACGAATTTACTTCCGAAGTGATCGGCCGGGTGAACAAATCATTGCCACTGTTGCAAGTTAAACGACCGGCTGCGGAAGATTTGCGCCGAATTCAGAGGCGTCAGTTTGTCCGTGTCCAGCGGACGCTTGATGTCGCGATTCACCCGCTGAAAAAGGAGTTTCCCCCGTTTCATACGATCACGTATGATATCAGTGCCGGGGGAGTGGCGTTCATTGCACCGAAAAAGATCTCCCTGGATGTTGATCAGAAAATCAAGGTCTGGCTCGTTTTACCGTGGGAGAATGGAACATACGATTATTTACATATGCATGCCAACATCGTACGAATTACAGAACATAATGAAGACAATCGGCTTGTTTCGGCAAAATTTATCGACTTACCGTTGCGGGAAGAACAATTGCTCCTTCGCTTCTGTTTTGAAACCCAGTTAATCTTCCATCGGGAAAAGGGGTTACGTGAATAGTATATTTTCGTTCATT
>CALKAK010000198.1 GCA_937983015.1 uncultured Bacillaceae bacterium
AATAACAGGAAAAATATCATAATTGCGCTTTTCCATTTTTTTATATCAGCACCTTTTTTTCCGTATTTATCACATTGCCACTCTTTAAAATGGCTAAAAGTAGTACGTGTTTTTATACAAATTAAAATTCCATGTTTCTTTTATATCGTCCCTAAATAAAACCGGATCCCACTTCAATTGTGGATCCGGTTTCCGCTTTTTATTCTTCATCAGCACCGCGATAACGGTTATACGGCAATGGATTCCAGGTCCGGTAGGCAATATCTTCTTTTCTTAAAGGTGATGGGATATCTTCCAGAATCTTTTCTGCCACCTCAAGCTCGCGCTGGGCTTCTTTCTTATCTTGATATAAAAATTCGTCGGATGCCTTTTCCGGTGCCTGTTCTACTTTATCCTTCAAGTTTTCGATAACCATTTTTTGCTGATGATAAATCGCTTCACGGGCTTCCGCACGCCACTCCGGCTGTACGGTCCGCAAGTTGTCCGTTACATAACTAAACTCTTCAAATATTTCTCGATATAGACGATCGGCATTTTCCCGTGCATCTTTAACTGCCAGTTCTAAATCTTCGATAGTCAGCTCTTCAACGGCAAGCGGCTTCTCCCGCTTCGGTCCACCAATCCCCTTGTTCTTTAAATAATATGGGAAAATGGATTTAATCGTTTTGCCGACCGGGTTGATCGCCTGACCGTTTTCATCGACACCTTTCGGCTGTACTCCTTGCATGGCGATCCGGGCGGACTCCGGTCTTACTATTTCTTTCGGCGGCAATACTCCATACCGCAATAACTCCCGGATACCGGTTCCGGAAATTTGAATGCGATAACGTTCATCGTGCGGGCATGTCTGCTGGGTAGCCAGCGAGCTGCAGCGTGTGCAGTAAAACACTTCGTAAAACAAGCGGACATCAATGCCTAATTCCTCACTCGTAAACTCATCAAAAATTGAGTGGCTCGCATATTTATCATAGTAATCACCAACACCCGCATGATCACGACCGATGAGGGCATGGGTACAGCCAAAGTTTTTCATGATCAGCGCATGCAACACAGCCTCGCGCGGACCCGCGAAAATATACGTTACCCGTAAAGGAGCAAGAATTGTCCGGTCTTTCGGATAATACGTATCTAGCACAGCTCGATACGATAACATCCGGAACTCATGACGCGTATACTCACGCTTAGCCATCTCAACAAGCGGCTGTACGAGAAGGCCATCCATTTCCTCCAGGGCATTGCGGTGAATATATTCATGACCGCGGTGTAACGGGTTTGCTCCCGTAATGAAACCGGCGACCGTTTTGAATTTTTTCTCCTCGTAAAAGATCCGCCATGTATCCTTTGGTTCCAATCGCAATTCTTCAAACGGACCCCAATGGACACGCCGTAACAGCTGGATCGGTCCGGCTAATGCAGTATCACCCATCCGACGATAAATCGCATCTACCCCCGGATGGTTACGGTCGTTCGTTCCAAACAAATGTTTTGCCCGGAATTCGCGGTCGTAGTCAAAAATATCTTCTATTTTTAATATGGCAACCGGTTCTTTCGTCTCATCAACGAGAGCGACTTCATCACCAACTGACAAGGTTTGAATCACTTGTTTATTTCGATCACCAATCGGTGCAAAACTAATCGGTACCGGCCAGACCGTACCATCGGCCAGACGTCCTTCTTTTAACACCGACAGATAATCTTCTTCATTCATAAACCCTTCAATTGGTGATAAAACACCGGTTGCAATCATCTCGATAGTGATAACTGCTTCCAAATCGATCATGATTGTCGGTAACTGCTTCGCTTTTTCAAAAGCTTCTTCTTTTTCTTTCCCTGTCAAAACTTTGTTTATTAGCTTTCCCCCATGAGGCTCCTGGGGATATTTTTTCAGCTGTTCCTGTACTTGAACTTTTTCTTTGTCCAAAACCATTCTCCTCATCCTCCTATGAACAAAGTTTTCGCGATTGTTACTTATGCATCTATTTATATTGAAGTTTGATAATGAAAATTCATTCGTAAATTGTTTGCCAAATATTATTTGTTGTGCACTTTAAAACCGGTATGTGCACGTACCGATACTTCAGCAAATCGTGCATAATCTTTTTCTTTTGATAAAATGGTTCCGAGATAACCACCAATAAAACCGAGCGGAACACTGACTAACGCTGGGTTATCCAGTGGAAATATCGGTTCCCCGACAAATAAGGCCGCGCCTTCTACCGGTGAGAAAACACTCGGGCTGATGGATACGAGAACCAATGCCGAAATCAATCCGCAAAGGGATGCGGTCACCGCACCGGTCGTATTAAAGCGTTTCCAGTAGACGGTATACAAAATGACCGGTAAATTGGCACTGGCTGCAACACAGAATGCCAGCGATACAAGGAAAGCAACATTCAAGTACTGGGCATATAACGAAATAAGAATTGAAACGACGGATACGCCTAATGCTGCAATGCGAGCAGCCATCATTTGTTGTTTATCACTAATCCGGCCTTTTTTAATAATCTGCCCGTACAGATCATGAGCAAGTGCGGAAGCGCCCGATAAGACGAGACCGGCCACAACCGCCAATATCGTTGCGAAGGCTACTGCACTAATAAAGGCAAACAATATATTTCCACCAATTGCTTCGGCCAAAAGTGGTGCTGCCATGTTGCCGCCCGGATTCGCTTCTAAAATGGTTGCTTCTCCGACAAAGATAGCCGCGCCAAATCCGAGGAACAATGTTAAAATGTAAAAAATTCCGATTGTCCAGGTAGCGGTAATTACTGAACGTCTCGCTGTTCTAGCATCTTTCACGGTGAAAAAGCGCATCAAAATGTGCGGCAGACCAGATGTACCGAGCACTAAAGCAAGCATCAGCGATAGCGTTCCTAAAGGTTCGGTGTAATGAATACCTGGATTCAGGTAATCAGCCCCATAGCTTGTTGCCGTCTTTACTTCTGTAAAGATCGCACTGATATTAAAATTGAATTTCAGAAGCACCATAAATGAGACGATTACCATTCCAGCCATTAACAAAACGGCTTTAATAATCTGAACCCAGCTAGTGGCAATCATCCCGCCAAACAATACGTAAATCGTCATCATACAGCCAACGATCAGCACCGCAACCGTGTAAGGTATGTCAAACAACAGCTGGATTAAAGCTCCGGCACCAACGAGCTGGGCGATCATATAAAAGAGCACGATCGTAAGCGTACTTAATGCCGCAACCCCGCGCACTTTTCTCGCATCAAAACGGGCATTGATCATATCCGCTAGCGTGTATTTACCCAGATTACGTAACGGTTCTGCAACTAAAAACAGGACGACTAAATAGGCAATCAAGAAGCCGATACTGTAAAAAAATCCGTCGAATCCTTTTAACGCAATCATTCCGGCAATCCCTAAAAACGATGCCGCTGATAGGTAATCTCCAGCAATCGCCAGACCGTTTTGGAATCCTGTCAATCCTCCACCTGCTGTATAAAAATCACCAGTCGATTTCGTTTTCTTCGCTGCAATGTAGGTAACAAAAAGTGTCAAGATAACGATCGCTAAAAATAAAGCGATTACAATTGGATCCATGCACCGTCCCCCTCGTCCCCATTATTTTAATTGATCGCGGATAATCTGTTCTGCCTCATCATCAAAGGTGTTTGCTTTTCTCACATAAATCGAACTTAATATCCAGACCATGACAAATTGAGCAATCGCAAAAATCCACGTCCAGGAAATATCGCCAATCGCTGGTGTGTTTAATATTGTTGAGTAGGAGGTTAAAATTGGTAAGGTGAAGTAAAATATAAAGAAGAATACAGTCATCGGGATGATAAATTTCCGCTTTCTTTTTAAAAACTCTTTAAACTGGGGACTTTCGTACACCTGGACGTAATCAACCGCTTTCATTTCTTCCTGCAAAATGTCTTTTTGAACCACCAGCCACCCTCCTTTCAAATAGGTTGTAAATCATTATATATATTTTCAATATTCAGTAAATAGAAAGTGCATAATTTGTCGATATTGAAGGAAGAGTGGCATTATTCAGTTGGTGAATGGTGGTTCATTTTCAGGGACGGCTTCTCTCCTCACCTCCTTTATTCACATCCCCCGCTAATAAACGCCAATTCCAATTCTTTGAATAGTGGATCATGATAAGGGGGTCTAGTTTTCCAAAGGCATAAATTGTACCTTCGACATAAAGTCATTTTTCCCTGCTTTTATTCGTGATAATAAAGTTCAAATTGGAATCACCTGATATAAAACTCAATTAAATAATGTGATTATATGTGCGATAACCGGATAACCGTACCCTTGCAAAAAGCGAAAATCCAGCAACGATTCCTTCTTAATCGAAGAACAAAAAATCCATCAATAGACAGTTGATACAAATATACCGAGTAACAAATCAAATTGTTTATTGCTAATTTACAACTTGAAAAAACACCTTAGCTTTTAAATAGTTCATTGATTTTCTTACTTGCCGAACGACTCACAGGTATTTTTGTTCGTGCTTTATCATTTAATGTCAGATTGCTCGTACCGTTAAACCATGGCGTTATTTCTAAAATATGATTTAAATTCACTAGATAACTTCGATGAGGACGAAAGAATTCATGACCTGCCAACTTATCTTCCAGCTCTTTTAGCGTCATTTTACTCATAATGACCTTGTCTTCTGTATGGATTTCTGTATATCGTTTATTTTTATGGGGAACAGCATAATAGATCGATTCTGGTGAAAGGACGACAATCCGCTCACCATCATCGACAAAAAGTTTGGAAATCGGTTCCTTCTGTATTTCCCTTTCTTTCTTTTTGTTCTCTAAACTTTTGCGAATACGCTCCATCGTCCGCCGAAATCGTTTTTCTTCATATGGCTTCAATAAATAATCCACTGCCTCTACATCAAACGCATCAATGGCATATTCGTCATACGCCGTAGTAAATACAAATAAAGGAACCTGATCCCCGGCCTGTTGCATGATATAACGTGATGCTTCGATTCCGGATAATCCCGGCATTTCCACATCGAGAAAAATCACATCCGGCCGGTGTTCAAAATATAATTCAATCGTCTGCTCACCCGTTTCGGCGTGGGGGGTGACGATTACATCTTTTTCATCTTTTAGTAAATATAGTAATTCCTTCCGCGCCACCAATTCATCTTCCGCAATCATCGCTCGAATCATCAGCCACTCATCCTCCTTTCACGAATATCTTGAGTAATCGGAATGGAAAAGTGCACTTCACTTCCACCCTCCGCTAAATTTCGAATATGAAGTTGACTGGATTCACCTAGTAACTGGATTAAACGCTGATTCACATTATATATCCCCGTTCCACCTTTGACACTTTCGATAATCGGTTGTTTACCCACGATTGGTAAAATCTCTTCAGGAAAACCGTGACCGTTATCCCGTACGTAACAGTGCACTCTCCCCTTCTTTTTTTCTATCAACACTTCTACTTTCGCATCGTCCGTAACATTTTTTAATCCGTGCTGAACGGCGTTTTCAATTAACGGCTGAATCGTTGCCGGTGGAATGTAAATATTGGCAAGATCATCGGGACGATTAAAGGTAATTTCTAATCGACCCTTGAAACGTTCTTGAATAATAGAAGTATAAGCTTCCGCATGTTCTACTTCTTTTTCGAGTTCAACGAGGGATTTAGACACGAGGCGCAAATTAAACCGCATGTAGCTAGCAAGCTGTAAGGTAGTTCGCCGGGCATTTTCCGGATTTTCCCGGATGAGACCGGCGATTAACTGCAGCGTATTAAAAAGAAAATGGGGGTTAATTTGTGCTTGCAAATTGCGAAGTTTCGTATCGCGAATATGTACCTTTAATCTTTCTGCAGCAATCATATTCAATTGATCGGACATAAATTGTCCGAGACCCTGGGCCATCATCAATTCCACCGGCGAGATATGTTCCTGTTTTCGGAAATATAAAGTAATGAGGAATTTCACTTGTTCGTCTTCTTCAATCGGGATAAATATAGCGGCCTCCAGTGGACACCCTTCATGCTGGCAATCGATATCCGCTTGCATATAAGCTACTTGCATCTTTTTTTCCTTGACTGCCTGAAGCGCAAGCGGTGCTTTAATTAAATCTCCGACAAGGTGATGGTCTTCCCCTACGCCTTTATAAGCCAGCACTTCCTGATCATTGGCGACTGAAACCGCAGCCGGCTTCAAACGGCTGTACAATAAATTGGCCAGTCCCCGGGCGACGTCAACCGGAGAATCTTTTTTTAAAAAAGGGAGTGCCTCTTTGGCAATTGTAAACGCCTGCTTCGAAGCGAGCGCTGCTTCATTTTCCTGTTCCCGCAAAACGACTCCGATCATCGCGGTAAAAATAGCAATGGCAGTACTATTGGATAATACGAGTGGCAAGCCAATCATATTTACCATAGAGACTGCCCGTTCCGTATACAGGATCAGTATCAATTGCATATGTAAAATCGGTGGAAATACGCCGATAAATAGAGCTTTTAATGGTGAGATCACCCGCTCGTTGGAAAAAAATCGGGCCGTAAGTCCGGCCAGTAAGCCGGTAATCGGATTCACAATCCCATTTGCCAGTGCACCGAGACCGCCGAGGAATATCAAATGAATTCCGGATATAAGTCCTGAAAAAAATCCTAGAACCGGCCCCCCTAAAAGTCCGGCGATGACAATAGCGACGAGACTCAGGCTCACGATAAATTGCGTATTATCAACAGGCAATAAGATGAGACCATGTTCAATCGTTCCATCCTGCTCGATGCGAATCCCCATAATTGTTGCGCCTATTCCAAAAAGGCCAAAGACGCAGGCATGGACAACGGACATTTTCATGCTGTATTTACGATACAAAAGCGATTTAAACCCCGGAGTCCTCGTCACCACAAAAGCGATAATCAGGAGCATACTTAAACGTTCAAAGAGCGTAATCGTTAACGTCTTCATTCCACTTCTCTCCTTGTGTCCATCCCTATATGCGCACGAACGAAAAATCTTTCAAATTCACAAATCGACTGTCTTTTCTTTCCTGATAAAAGCGAGCCGACAATCGCCCCTAGAAAACCTAGCGGAATGGTAATGATGCCGGGATTATACAGGGAAAATAGTGGTTCCCGGAGTATCCACCCATCTTGTGGATTCATAACATGCGGTCCGAAGATAACAAATATCAACGAGCTTAACAGCCCCGTTGCCATTCCGGTTATCACCCCGACTGCAGTAAAACGCTTCCAATAAAATGTTAACAACAGAACAGGGAAGATGCTTGATGCGGCCACGATAAACGTGATCGATACGAGGAACGTGACATTAATATTTTCCAAACTCAAAGCAAATAATGTGGAAATCATACCGATGGCCAGCGCCGACAAACGGGCTGCATGCAATTGTTCCTTTTCGGTTGATTTTCCCTTTTTCAAAATATGATGAACGATATCATGAGAAAAGGCAGTCGTAGCCGAGATGACGAGACCGGCAACTACAGCAATAATTGTAGTAAAAGCAATTGCCGCCACAAAGGCCAGCAGAAAATCACCACCGACTGCATGAGCCAGCAATGGAGCCGCAATATTACCAGTTGGATCGAGGGAAAATAAATTATCATAACCGAGGAGGGCAACCGTTCCCAATCCTAATAAAAGGGTCATAAAGTAAAAGGAACCGATGATCCAGGTAGAACTGATGAGTGAACGGCGAACTTGAAACGTATTCCGCACCGTATAAAGTCGAATTAAAATGTGCGGCAGACCGGCAGTCCCTAAAACCAAAGATAACTGCAGTGAAAAAAACTCAATCGGATTTTGAAATAAATGTCCGGGACGGAAAAACTCCATACCGAACGGAGAGCCGTCTTTTACTTTGTCAATTAAACTGGCAATCTTCCAATCAAAATGGGAAAATACAATTAATGTCAAAAGAAATGTTCCGGACATTAAAAGAACCGTCTTGACAATTTGGACCCAGGAAGTGGCGATCATCCCGCCGGTGACTACGTAAATGGTCATCAACACACCTACAATTAAAACCGATAAGGAATAATCTAGATTCAGAAGAAGCCGGAGTAAAAATCCTGAAGCAACGAGTTGAGGGATCATATATAAAATGGATATGATAAACGTACCGAGTGCCATTAACAATCGCATATGTTGACCAGGAAAGCGAGCGCATATAACGTCACCTAAAGAATACTGCCCGAGCCGGTGAATCGGTTCCGCAATTAAAAACAGAACCACGATATACGAAACTAAAAAACCAATGGAATATAGAAAACCATCATAGCCGCGGAGCGCCACCATACCGATGATGCCGAGAAAGGATGCAGCACTGATAAAATCCCCGGCAATAGCCATGCCATTTTGAAAACCCGTTAATTTTCCCGCGGCTACATAAAAGCGCGGTGTCGTTTTCGTTCGATTCGCAGCCCAGTATGTGATGATCAATGTACAGACAATAATGTATATCAGAAATAAAAAATAAGTCGGATTCACAGTGCATCCTCCTTATTTACTGGCATCGTGCGCTCCATTTTCTTTGCGAATGCATGATAGATTCCGACGAAAACCCAGGTCATGGGAATTTGTAATATTGCATAGAGCCAGGCCCAGGGCATATTGTAAAAAAAACTCGGCCGACTCATGACATCAGGAATGAAAATTAATGACAGCGGAAGTAGGAAATAAAACAATAAGGATACAGATAAAAGCAAAATAAGGAGACGCTTTCTCTTGCGCAAATGTGCGCGTATTTTCTCTTCCATTTCCTACCTCCTCCACAAACCGGAACTTTAGCTCCATCGTTTTATTTAAATATTACAAAAATATCAAATTTTTGTAAAGAAATGAGTCCAAAAATTTTCCTAAATAAATTACTAAGACGGAATATTTCGTATATGAATAAAGAGTCAATATGTTAAGGACAAGATAGTATTTCTTCTTATTTTTTGACCATATACAAACAAAGATCCCTTAAGCAAACAGATAACATGTCATCTGTTTTTCTTAAGGGACGCAATTGCTAAATCATGTATAATCAATGATTAACTTAAAGTTTTCAAGTCTTCAATTGATATTCAGATTAAGGAAATATTTCTCTAAAATTATTCACTCACCCAAATAACATTCTCCTGCTTTTTTTCATTAACAACTAGTTGAAAAATATCGGGTCTTGAATAATGTCCTACGCCATCAAAATCAAATTGTGCCTCGACAATTTTTGTCAAATTCAATTCCGCATACAGTATTTTTTCCTCGCCAAAGACAGGTTCTACGATGTATTCTCCTAAAGGACCAACGATACAGCTTCCTCCCCTTGTTAACTCATTCGGTAATTTCTCAAATTCTTCTCGAGATCGAATATGCTCTGTATACATGTCTTTGGTTGAATACTGATTACATGAGAGGACAAAGCATCTTCCTTCAGCTGCAATATGCCTCATCGAAGCAAGCCAAGTATCTCTAGCATCTGCAGTTGGTGCAACATAAATTTGAACACCTTTATTGTACAATGCAGCTCTAGCTAATGGCATGTAATTTTCCCAGCATATAAGAGCTCCAATTCTTCCATACGGAGTTTCAAAAACTGGCATGGTACTTCCGTCGCCTTCTCCCCATATAAGGCGTTCAGAGCCGGTTGGTTTTAGTTTCCTATGTTTTCCAAGTAACTCTCCATTTGGTCCGAAGAACAAAGCCGTGCAATACCAATACAATGTTCCCTGACTACTCTCACTATCTTTTTCAACAACCCCCGATCACCCAATTGCTAATTTAAAAGAAGTATCACTTAATTCGTTAAAAAACGAAAACTTTATCATGTTCGCAAAAACTTTTGCTCTTCACAATGTAGTCCTTCAGGCATGTAAGGAAGAAGGCTTCATTCCGAATATTGTTTTCGAAA
>CALKAK010000199.1 GCA_937983015.1 uncultured Bacillaceae bacterium
CAGATCGTCAATAATCCTGAATCTCAAACCAAAGCCGCCATCGCCATCAGAAATTATCGTTTTGCTCCGGAATGATGCTGGACTTTTACCGCTAAAAGATGATGAGTTGTCCGGTGTACGTCTTTACGTTGAACGTTTTCCAGGTGGGGAAAACGGGGAGTTGACGGCAAAATTATGGGAAATCATCAGGGACCATGATCCTGCGATTTCACTAGTCGAACGGCTGGAAGAAGCGACCCATGCGTTTATCTAGATTTTACCGAAGCAACAATTATCAAAACGTGAACCTGCGGTTGAGATCTGCCCGTTAACCGGAATCGATCAAGTTGAAAGGATCATGGAAATTCAACGGACCGTACAAACGATCACCGCCATTGACTTTTCCAGCCCCTGGTTGATCCAGGAGATCGAACCGTATGCAGCGGCATTTCTACCGACATTCGGTACCAGGGAAGAGGCCCTGCTTGATGTGATTCGCGGGCGTTACCATCCAACCGGGAAGTTACCCATCACCATTCCCGCAACAAAAGGAGCACTCGAACTTGAAAAGGGCGATGTCCCGGGCTTTTTCGAATCACCTAATTATACTTATATTGCGAAAACTGGTGATCGTTATGAAAATGGTTTCGGTCTTTCTTATACTGATCGCGGTCCTGGAGCACTGTTCAAAAATTTCCGCACCTTCATTAAAATTTTTTTGACAAATGAAGAGAGATAGGGGCCGTGTTAGGCTATTCAGCTCTATTTTATAAAAATCTCGATATAGAGATATTTTAATTGAAAATAAGTGTGTGAAAGTATACAATAAAATTACAGAATTTAATAAGTGCGAATTCATTTAACGAATATCGAAGTAAAAAAGGACGAGCATGTTCATACAACTTTGATAGTTATTACAAAGTATTCGATTTATATGAGTAAAAATTAGGGGGGAATCCTTATGCCAACCGTATTAGGACACCATCATATATCGATGTATACAAAGGATGCGCAAAGAAACTTGGATTTTTATCGTAATGTCTTGGGGCTGCGGCTCGTGAAAAAATCCGTGAACCAAGATCAGCCGTTGATGTATCACTTGTTTTATGGAGATCGAATCGGAAGTCCGGGAACGGAATTGACCTTCTTTGAAATACCCCATGCGGGAAAAACCCGGCGGGGGACAAATGATATTGCCAAAATTGGCCTCCTTATTACAGATGAGGCTGCTTTACAATACTGGAAGGAACGTTTACAGCAATTCAACATACCCTTGCACGAAGAAATCTTGTATGAGCGGCAAACCATCGTTTCTTTTAAAGACCCGGATGATCTCGAATTGTTTTTCATTGTCAACGGAGATGCACCAATTCCTGACTTCTGGCAGCCGTGGGAACAATCTCTTATACCAGAACCGTATCAAATCTTAGGAGTGGGACCGGTCGTTTTGCATGTGCGCAGGCCCGAATTGACAGCCCGAGTTTTGGAGGGGATTTTTCAATATCAAACCGTTTTCCAAACTGAAGATACTGTCGTTTTTCGTTCACAGCGTGATGCACTGTTTGGAGAAATCGTCATTCGTCAAAAAGAAGGACCACTTACACGACCGGGGCGAGGTTACGTCCACCATTTAGCTGTCCGGGTAGCCGATGATCACGCCCTGGCAGAAATTGCCTCGAAAGTAAAAGAGGCCGGGTATCGTTTGCGTGATATTGTCGACCGCTATTATTTCAAAAGTATTTATTTCCGCGACCGGAACGGCATCATGTTTGAAGTGGCGACTGATGGTCCGGGATTTACTCGTGATGAACCGGTAACCGACCTCGGGATGAAGTTAGCGCTCCCGCCATTTTTAGAACATAAACGGGAAGAAATCGAAGCCACGTTAAAACCCATTCGTTGATGGTGAGGATTCCCTATAAATAAAAGAGGTTTCGTCGTGAAAATCACGAAGAAACCTTTTTTAACATTACTCATTTCAAATCTCGTTTCAAGGCAAGTTTAACAAAAGCTCCGGCTAAAAGAGCCACATATAAAAAATTTAACAGGAGCGATTCGGGGAAGGACTCCAAAGAATAAATATTGTTGAATACGAGCGGGTTGAAGCGATCGGCTTCTTCAAAAAATTTCAATAAAGTGAAGAAAAGCCATAATCCGACCGTTCCCATCAGGGTACCCATGGAACTGAAAAATAGGGAAAACAAGAAGGCGCATACCGTATAGATGACGAACATGAAGATAGTGAGGAGAAAGATTTTTCCTAACTCTTGCCAATCTTCTCCGGAATAGGTGATTTGAACCCGGTCAGGCTGAAGAAGATGCGCGAACAGCAAAAAGGACCCGACAAACATTCCAAATAGGACGATCATGATCTTTACCGTGAGCAGGATTTTCGCCCCGTACACAACCAACCGGGTTTTGCTATTTACAAAATAATGGTAAATGATTTTTTGGTCTAGCTCTCTACCGATTATATTCCAGATGATCACGGCAAGCATGACGGTAAAGATTCCTGTCTGGGACAAAACATTAATCAGAAGTTGAGTGAGTTCAGGAAGGGGGATGGATGTTGAGATTCCATCCGTTCGCTCGATGCGCAAAGCCGGATTCTCTAAAGCGAGTTGATAATTCACAAAAAAGGATAAAAACAAAAGGATTGAAGTTAAAATATATACATCTTTTCTGCGGATAAGCTTACGCCCTTCCACTCGCAACATTCGGGTCATGCATCCACACCTCCGAATAAATCGCGCAGGTCGAACTTTTCTATATCCACTTCGATCGTTTGCAAATTTTTCTCATTTAAAAACTGGACAATTTCTTCCACAAATTTTGCATTTGAGGTGGAGAAGTAAATGGAATCACCTTGTAAGCGAAAAGAAACGTCTTTGCCGAAATGATTGATGAGGTGTTCCATGGCGCGGGGATTGTTTTCCGTTTTGATTCTTACATTGACGGTGTGTTCTAGTTCGGCTACCGAAAATTCTTTTTGAATTTTTCCATCGTTGAGAAAGAGAATACGGTCGGTGATTCTTTTCAATTCATCCAGTTGATGACTGGATAGGAGAAAGGTCATTCCTTGATGCGCTTTTTCTTTTAATACATGTTGTAATTTACTTATGCCTTCGGGGTCTAGACCGACAAAAGGTTCATCCAAAATAACGAGCTTTGGTTGACCGATGAGCGCAGCGGCAAGGCCGAGCCGTTGTTGCATACCGAAAGAATAATGTTTGATCTTCTTATGTTTAGCCGAGGATAATCCAACGAGTTTTAGCAAGTCGTCCACTTCCGTTAAATCGGCTTCTTGTAAGATCGCCGTTTCGATCAACCATTCTCTTCCCGTTAAATATCCGGGAAATCTTGGTTCCAATAAGATCCGGACATCTTTATATAAATGTTGCCAATGTTTTTCCGGATCGTATCCAAGTAAAGATAATGAACTGCTGTTTTTCGCTAATAAATTGACACAAATTTTCATCAAGGTTGTTTTACCAGCACCGTTAGCACCGAGTAGACCGACGATTTCTCCCTTTTTCAGAGAAAAATTCACATCGACGAGTACGGGATTTTTCCCATAACGTTTCTGGAGTTCGCTTGCACGCAACAGAGCCTTCATTTTATCCACCTTCCTCATCATCGGGAATGTATTCTAAAAGATCCCCCGGCTGACAATCGAGGGCTTTGCATAGAGCGTTTAATGTAGAAAAACGAATCGCCTTCGCTTTCCCGTTTTTTAGAATAGAAAGGTTACTATTCGTGATGCCGACTTCTTTCGCAAGTTCTCCAAGAGACTTCTTGCGTCTGGCCATCATTACGTCTAAGTTAACTTGAATCATCGTGCTCCCTCCTAGATTGTCAAATCATTTTCTTCTTTTATGCGGACGGCTTCTTTAAATATCTGGTATACGGCCAGGATCGCAAGTCCGGTGAATAAAAGACCGAAGTCAAAGGATATTTGCAGAGAAATTTCTACTTGGTTCGTATCGAGATAGGGTAACAGTTTATTTAACAGGCTATAAAACGGAACATGATTGAAAAAGGCAAGGAAGATGACACAAAAGGCAACATTACGGATGGCCCGGGCATTTTCCATGATAAATAGCATTTCATCTTTTAAATGTTTGAAAAAGACTTGGACGTTCCAGAACATGATGAGAAAAATCGCGATATAAACGAGGAGTAAGATCAAATCGAGATAGGTGAATGAAAACCCTTGCGTTACCCCTTCCGTGAAAGTAATCGATAACGGGCCTATAACTAATGAATAAATCATATCGGCAGCGTTCGTCAGTTTAATGACGATGAAAAACCCGGCGGCGATCAGTCCAAGAATGATAAAAAGAATCGATAATCCGTGCATGACTTTATAAAACGTTTTTTGCCCTTTAGACAAGAACGCTCCCTCCTTGTTTTTGGTAATTCTAATATATCTGAAAATTTACCGTAAATCAACAAATATTTATTGTTTTTCGATAAATTTTTGTTGATGTTTATAAAATATTTATCGGATTTCATAACTTACGGGAAATACATCTCGGGGTGCGGTTGGCGTTTCATCGTGATGAAATGTTATGAGGCTGGAAATCTGTTTTTCTCTTCACATGTTTTCTTGTATAATGGTTTTATGGATAAATGTAGTGATCTCAAGGAGTGAAAACGAATGAAAATTGTGATCAGCCCTGAAGCTTTAAACTGGTTCAAAGAAGAAATGGGATTAACAGCAGGTGATAAGATTAAATTTTTCACAAAAATCTACAGTTCAAGCCCGGTCCAGAGAGGATATGGCATCAGTTTTACGAAGGATAATGAACCACTGAATATCGCTGCGAGTACCGTTTTGGACGGGATCGAATTTTATGTCGAAGAATCGGACGAATGGTTCTTTGATGGCCATGACTTGCATGTCCATTACAACGCCGAACTTGATGAGATCCTCTTTGATTATGTGAAAGCAGATGAACAATAGAAAAAGTAATTGTTTACGAAAAACAATAACCCCCCTGTTTCCAACTGTTCATAGGTGGAAACGGGGGGTTAGCATTTGCGGTGAATAGTGGTGAATTTAGCTTTTGCTTTCCAGGATTTGGGGGATCATTCTAGAACGGAGGGTTTTCGACTTTTTGTTTTAGCGCATTTTTTATAGTGAAGATTTCGGAATCAGGAAAAGAACTTCGAGCTCGTGAATCCACTCCTTGAACTGCTTTCAATAAAAATTGATTTTCCCCTTCATAACATTGCTAATTTTTTTTGTCTTTTAATTCCTATTACCGCAATTTTCAGCACAGGGACAATGTGAACTCATTTATAAAAATAAATGGGGAAAAATCACGATTGTGTGATATATATCACATAAGTGATCGCAAAAAAGTGATAAAATCATTTTCGTTGTGTTTTTTGCGGTGATGAATCAAGTGGCGCGGAGAATAATCAGGGTCTTTGTGCGGTGATCTGAATAGGGAGGTCTACATTCCAGAGCGTTTCGATGATTAGCAAAATATATTAATTTTTCCATTTTCTGTTTCTTTTTATGCCATACTCCTGTATAGTCTTACATTGTTGAAAACATAAATTTTCATCATGAGGGGAGAAAACATTTATGTATCTTTCAAAAATTTTATCCAGCGTGATCGGTGGGCTCATTCTAACAGTCGGCTCTGTATTCGCCTTCACAGAAAATGGTACGCTACAAAATGCAACAAAATTTATTCAAGAAGCGAAAAGGAAAATCGTTCAATATGAAGAAAACGAAAATACCCTCGTTCAAATATTAGATCGCGTTCAGAACAATGCCAACTCGAAAAATTGATGAAGCAAATGAAGTGATTGCTAATTTAGAACATAATATGATGACATTACAAACTGAAGTTAGAGAATAAGAATTACAGATCGCCCAATTAGAAGAAGAATTGAGTAGAGAAAAAGTATTAAAAGATGATGCGATCAAACAATTATTCGCATTACGGCAGATCCACTAGGAAAAACTGGAAGAATTGGATCAAGCAAAAGAGGGAATACCGCTTATGAGTATATTAACGAAAAAGCGGATCAAAAGATT
>CALKAK010000200.1 GCA_937983015.1 uncultured Bacillaceae bacterium
TAGCCTGGATCTGCTCGTAGTCGCCTCGTTTGAGCGAATGACCGTGCCGTACCTGTTGTTCCCCACAACACGGCGGCTAACAATATATAAAAAGAAGATTGTACGTTTTTCATACCATCACCTCAAAACGATTCCAACGAAATACTAATTGCCAAAATGCCAGATTGCTGCGAACTCCTAATATTCGTTATTTTTTAATAATCTATTGAGCGTAACATAACGTAACAAAAATACTGTGCTCACTGTAAAAATGAAAGATCGCAGCGTTTCGCCATCTATGTTGTAAAACTTATCTACCTGCTTTCTAAAAAACAACTCATAGACATTTTGCTACTATATTTCTAGAATCATACAGGAAATCCTGCTAATCGTTGACTAGATGCGTAATTCTATTTTTTTACAAAAGGACACCCAATCAGTAAGATAAGAAAATCTGTTAACGGTCTACCTAACCATTTATAAATCAATGAATCCTATAAAAATACTTAATCATTACTAGAAAAATAAAACTATTTTTTGTTAATAGTTTGATAGCTTTTGAAACATAAATGTAATATTTCGGTAAACCATTTGCAAAGACAAGTATGTAAAATGAGTGATAGTAATCAGGATTAAAAAAAGGTTGGGATTAGATTGGATCAGTCAACGAAGAAAAAATTAGCGACAGTTGGTGTTGCGGCAATTCTTGTATTTAGTAGTCTACCACCAACACAAGTATTCGCAGCAAGAACGACCCAACAAATCGAATCGGAAATCAAAGAAACTCGTAATGAACTATCGAAAGTTGAACAAGAACTGGCTCGTTTAGAAGACGCAATTAAAGAAAACAGGAAAGTTTTAAATGAGACGGAAAAAAATATCGAATCGACTGAAAACGAGATTCAACAACTGAATAAAGAAAAAGAAGAAATTGAAGAACGGATGGCCAAACGCGAGGAAATTATCAAAAAGCGGATGGCAACCATGCAGAAAATGGGGGGAACCCTCGGCTATCTCGATGTGATCCTCGGTGCAACGGATTTTGAAGACTTCATCAGCCGGGTAAGTTCATTAGCGACAATCGCTAAAGCGGATCAAACCCTCCTGGAAGAACAAAAAGCGGATGCTGAGGCTGTTCAGGAAAAAGTTACAGCGGCTGAGACGAAATTATCTGAATTAAATGATATGAAAGCCGAATTGCAAGAAATCGAGGCGGTCATCGCCGCACAAAAAGCGGAAACGGAAAAGATAAAAGAACAGTTGAAAGATAAAGAAGGACGGTTATTGGCTGAAAAAGAAGCCAGGGAACGAGAAGAACGCGCCCGCAGAATGCAAGCCCAATTACAATCACGGGTAGCTCAATCACAGGTAGCTGGCGCCAGTTCAAAGCAAAACTCTCATACATACTCAAAACCGTCTGTATCGGGTAGTAAAGCAGTTCAAATTGTAACTTCCGTTGGCTATCCATTCATCGGAAAATCCGTCTATGTTTTCGGAGCAGCGGACCCAGTCAATGGTCGCTTTGACTGTTCCGGTTTTGTACAATGGGCCTTTGCCCAAGCTGGAATTGCTGTTGGCCGTTCAACAAGCAGTTTAGCATCAACCGGAACGAAGATTTCCAAGAGCGATTTGCGTCCTGGTGATCTCGTATTCTTCAATACTTATAAACGAAACGGTCACGTTGGGATCTACATTGGCGGCGGTAAATTTATCGGTTCCCAAAGTTCAACAGGGGTAGCTATTGCCAATATGAACGATAGCTACTGGGGGCCAAGATTTAGCCAGGCTAGACGAGTCATTAATTAATATAGACGAAACAACCTGTCTCTCCTTCGAAAGAGGGACAGGTTTTATTTATGCTATTAACAAAATTATATTTCGTTTTCTTTTATTTATGCCTTTTTTCGCACATTTTACCGAAAGAAACGAGATTTTTCTCCCAACTCTCTTTCCAGAAGCAAATCATATAAACTAGCAAAACGGTATCCCCGATTTTTCAAATCCTGGATCACTTTTTCCAAAGCATCGGCATTATCTTTGGACACGGTATGAAGCAAGATGATCGCACCAGGGTGAACTTGTTCCATGATTTCGCCGTACGCATATTGCCACCCCAGCTGCCTGTCAACGTACCAATCAACAAAAGCAAGTGACCAAAACACATGAAAATACCCTTCGTCTCGTGCTATTTTTAAGGTACGCTCGCTGAAGATTCCCCGCGGCGGCCGTAAAAAGATCATCTCCTTCTGCCCGGTTAGCTCATACGTTTTTTCCTTTACTCGCTGCAATTCTTCCTTTATTTGCTCATCACTGATCTGTGTGAGATCCGGATGACTCCAGGAATGATTACCGATGATATGACCCTCTCGGACCATCCTCTTTGCCAATTCCGGTGCTGATTCCAAGTAATGTCCTGTTACAAAAAAGGTTGCCGGTACCTGTTCCTTGTTAAGGACATCTAAAATTTTTTCCGTAAACCCATTTTCATACCCATTATCAAAAGTTAAATAAACGACTTTGCTCTCGGGATTTCCTTTATAAAATGCACCGTATTCATTCAACAATGCCTCATATGTTTCCCCCGCATCCGGTGGTACTTCATTGCGCGCCTTTTTAAATCCCCAGTGGATCGGTGCGTTGGAAAGTGCGGAAACGTTCATTCCATTTATTCCCGTAAAAATCACGATGAATATCAACAGGATTTGCCAAGACTTTCTCACCAGCAGTCCTTCCTTTCCTTTTTTCTTAGTTTTTCATAACAAAGGAAAAACATGCTGCATCTCCGTTTCTTCTTCTTTCCATTAATTGCTAGCATTTTTTATGCCACTTATGATCATCCGCCCCAAGATACTCGTTTTCCTTCTCATCATCAAGAAACTTGGATCCAGAGAAATAAAGAAAACGAAAAAGAATATAGCCGGTTAAAGAGGTGAAAATCTTTCGACCTACAATCTTCGCCGGTATTTGTATAACCTCTCTTCTTTCTTGAAAATGTTGAATAATTGTCTCCAACCTTTTCAGCGTTTCCGTTTCAATACATGCTGTCACTTACTCGCGGAACTCCTCATTAAACGTGATTTCTTTAATAAAGATCCGGAACAATTCTTGATGCTCCTTAAAAACATGCATCGTCTTTGGTTAGGACGCGGATGAACTCTTCGATGGATGCCGGTTTCGTTGCGAAAATTTCTCTGAACATTTCTTCCGTCATTCACGGTAATGCGTTTTGTACAATAGGAACGAGGATCGCCAATAATAATTTTTCCTTTGTCTTGTAGTGCCGAAAAATCGTGCCTTCCGCGACTCTGGCTCGTTGGACAATCTCACTGGTTAATGTGTTCATATCCCCTTTTTGTGCAAACAGCTCTACAGCTTTTAAAAGAATTTTTTGTTTTTTCCGTAAAGGTACCGGATTCCCGGGGATTTGTTATCATCAGTTCAAAAATCAGATTCTTTTTCACGTCTATCGCTCTCTTTTTTAAAGGTCATACTTTCCGATATTTCCGCAACGATCCAGGATCTTGAACACCTAATTACACGGGCATACTTTCACCGATAAAGATGAAATGAACAAGCGATGAGATCGCGATGGGAATAAGAAAAATTAAAGATAGCGTCCGTTCATCCCGCACCATTTCTAATAAAATTCGCCTCATCACGGCGAGCGTTTTCAAACTTATCCCTCCTCGCTTACAAAAATACACCTTCTAGATTATCGGTTTGAAAAACAGGATTTAACTCTGCCGGTGAACCCGTTGCGATCAACAGGCCCTCCGAATCAAGGCGGCCCGGTCACACGGTTAAGCTTCTGCCACGATAGCTGGATTCCCGTCCATCATCCTAAGCGAGAGATTACTCACTTTAAATATTGAAAATAAAAATCTTTCCATCGATAATTTGAAGTTTTCTGTGTAAAAAAATCCCCCTTTTCCAGGGGGGCACTTCAATTTCTGTAAACTTTCTTCAATTTCATCTAAAAGTGCTAGCAAGCGATCGATTTCGTCAATATCAAGATCTTCTGGTTCTAGCTCATCCAGTATTTTTAGAAAATCTGAAAAACGTTTTTGAACTTGACCGAGCGGTTCCCGATGATGATTTTTCAAACACGTTCTCTTTTCGAGTAATTATTAAAAAAAGTTGGTTGCCAACATGATTACCGCGGAGCATCGACCGCATAAAAATTGAAGGATACATGATCTTGAATCGGGATCCAAGCGCCGATTCCTTGTGAAGTGATATTCTTGATTTCAATGAAACGCTTTCCACCTTTGAGGACGAGATAAACCTCACCATACGTAACCGTCCCTTTTTCATTAATCGCCGGTGCATAGGCATCCAGATAACCAAGTTTTTTGGCAGGGACATTATAGTATTGATCTTTTTTCGTCCCCTGACCGATCACCGTCTCGAATGACAAAGGTAATCTCGTTTTTTCCATCGCCTTCCGTAACATCATTTGCTGGACATCCCTGGCATGGGGAATCTTGGCCGTGAGCCCACCCCGGACGATTTTTTGTTGCTCCTGGACGTAGTGAATTTTATAGGGTGCATTGCCACTCCGGTTATCGTAAAAGTTGGTGTTAATTTTCTGATATTCCCAATTGGGAGATGTTTCTTTTGACTCATAATTTAAGGGCCACTTTCCCAAATAGATTTGGGCGCGATAACCAAAGGCGATCCATGGTTTAGTGATCGATGTTTCATTGAGCATTAATAATAAATTCGGGTTCTCGATTTTTATTTTGGCCGTTCGCAGCAGTTCTTCCGTCAATTCACTCGGTTGTAATTTCGGTAAATCCTGAGCGGGATTCGGATATGTATTTTCTTTTACAATCGTGATTACCGAACCCGGAATCTCATATTTTTTTTCCATGTGCGTTTCTTGATCAGCTTTCTCTTTTGCATCGGAAAAAAGTACCTTGCCGGAGGCGACCATGTAAATAGAAATGATCAGGAGCAAAAACCTGATGGTTTTCTTCATGATTGAAACTCCTTCCAAATCTAAGATGTATGTATAGTTTTTCCCCACTTATTCTTCTTATCCATAAAAATCAACAAAATCATACTGGAGAAAAATTCTTTAATGTTTTTAGAATATTGACAAAATACCCCCCATAAAATTAGTAATACATAAAGAAAAGGAGGGATGACATCCGGGGAAAGGCGGTCTGGAGTTAACGAACCTTCCTTGAATCGTCAGGTAGCGCGAAAAAAGCAAAGGGGTGGTGAATGACTCCAGTTTTACTACAATCGAAAGGAAATGAACGGCCGGGGGCGCAGAATGCCACCCGGTTTTATTTTTATAGAAGTTCATTTTAAACAACAGCTCGGGAATGGTTTTATTTATTACAATTATTATTTAATAATTATTTTTAATAAATCTTTTTCTTTCTATTGATTAATCTCTCTTTTCGTGATAACCTAAGAATGAACAAAATACAGTAATATCAACTAATTGAGAGAGATTTTCATTATCATTTGTTTTCTTGACAAAGTATCGCTATTGAAAAACATTCTCAATTACAATCGATTATTATCAATTAGGTGAAAACCATTCTCAATTAGATTTTAAGGAGGAGAAACCTTGGAAACGAACATGAAATTGGCGAAACCGAACATGGATCCAAACATGGCAAATTTCCCGAAAAACATATTGAACAATCCGACTCATTTGGAATTCACCCTAGCGATCGCAAGCGGGATTCTTATTGCCCTTGGCTGGTTGAGCGACAAAATGGGACAGGAAACATTAGCCGTTACCCTTTTCATCGCCAGCTTCCTCATCGGTGGTTTTTTCAAAGCCCGGGAAGGAATCATGGAAACGATAAAAAACAAGACGCTAAATGTGGAAATCTTAATGATTTTAGCAGCCATAGGCTCCGGAATCATCGGCTACTGGGAAGAAGGGGCGATCTTGATTTTTATCTTTGCGATGAGTGGCGCCCTTGAGTCCTATACGACAAGTAAAAGTCACCGCGAACTGACCGCACTCATGGACTTACAACCTCAGGAAGCCTGGCTTATTAAAAACGGCTCTGAAATCCGTGTACCAGTCGAGCAATTACAAGTGGGCGATCATATTCTCGTTAAACCCGGTGAACAAATTCCTGCTGATGGCGTGATTGTCAATGGAAAGACTAGTATCGATGAAGCAATGATCACCGGGGAATCGATTCCGGTATATAAAACGGTACAGGATGAAGTTTTTGCGGGCACTGTAAATACAAGCGGCGCGATCACTGTTCAAGTAACGAAACCAAATCACGAAACTTTATTCCAGAAAGTCATCGACCTCATTAAACAGGCGCAAGCCGAGCAAACGCCGCAACAACAATTTATCGAACGCTTTGAAGCTGTATACGTTTATGTCGTTTTAATCGCCACCGGGATTATGATGTTTCTCCCCTATTACGTATTTAGTTGGAGCTGGGAGGAAACGTTTTACCGGGCGATTGTTTTACTCGTCGTTGCTTCTCCCTGCGCTGTGGTTGCATCGATCACACCGGCGATGCTTTCTGCGATTTCCAATGGCGCTCGGAACGGAATCCTTTTCAAAAGCGGAAATCATCTAGAAGCACTGAGTCACTTAAAAGCTGTTGCCCTCGATAAAACTGGTACATTAACTGTTGGCCGACCGGAAGTTACCGACTTTGTCGTTGACAAGTCTATGCAGGCTCAAGAACTATCGATCTTACAAGCCGTTGCCTCAATAGAAAATCAATCTAATCACCCGCTCGCCCAGGCGATCGTCCGCTTCGCACAAAAAAGAAATATAACCACATTTCTTGAAACGGATTATGTCGAGGATGTAACGGGCTGGGGGATACGTGGCAAAATCAATGAAGATATTTGGAAAATCGGGAAAAAGGATTTTATGGACGAAAGCGAACGATGGTTAAAGCTAGTAGATCAGTTTGCTGAAGAGGGCAAGACGGCCGTCCTTGTACAAAAAAACGAACAAGTAGTCGGGATTCTTGCCTTAAAAGATCAGCTTCGGGAACATGCAAAAGCGGCTATTTCCACTTTGAAATCTTTGGGCGTAAAACCAATCATGTTAACCGGCGATAACGATTCAACCGCACGAAAAATCGCCGCCGATGTCGGGGTGAGCGATTATGTTTCCGAATGTTTACCGGATGAAAAACTGGAAAAAATTAAAGAGATCAAAGAAACCATTGGAACTACTGCCATGGTCGGAGATGGTATCAATGATGCACCGGCATTAGCGACCGCTGACATCGGAATTGCAATGGGAGAAGGTACGGATGTTGCTTTAGAAACTGCGGATGTCGTGTTAATGAAAAACAACTTGTTAAAAATCCCTCAAGCCATCAAACTTTCTAGAAAACTAAACCGCATCGTAAAACAAAATCTAACATTTTCTGTTGCAGTGATTATTTTGCTGATCATTTCCAACTTTACTACCGGCATCGATCTCCCTTTTGCGGTCATCGGCCATGAAGGAAGCACCATCTTAGTGATTTTAAACGGATTACGTTTATTGCGCTCTTGATTAAAAAAGTTCGCCCGGTTTCAGGCGAACTTTTTTTGTTTCTTATAAAAGAATAAAACGATTTTTTCATTCACAAAGCTTGTTTTCATTTTTCTTCCGTTCGATATACGCGTTTATTTCGCCACCGATGATCACCGTGTAACTTAACATATAAAGCCAGACCATAAACACAATAACGACACCGATACTCCCATAGGTAACTGTATAATTCGCAAAGTTACTGACATAAAAAGAAAATCCAACCGAGGCAACGACCGACGTTAAACTGGCAAATAACGCCCCGGGGAAAACCGTTCGACAAGGTATTTTTTTATTCGGGGTAATGAAGTAAAGAACGGAAAAATTTATAAATAATATAATCAAACTAATGAGCCAACGAAAGGAATTCCACACGTGTAAAAATTGGTCTCCGCGATTAAATTTGGAAAATATGAATAATCCTAAGCGACGACCGAAGATCGGTAGCAATAACGCGAATAAAAATGTAAAGATCATGATCGCCGTAAGTAACACGGAAATAAAACGGACGATGAGAAAATGGCGTTTTTCTTCCAGTTCATACGCCCGATTCATGACACGGATAATCGCGTTCATCCCTGTGGAAGCGGACCATAAAGTGACTATAATACCAATTGATAATACATGCTCATTTTCTGAACGATTTGCTTCCGCCAAAATGAATCGTACAACCCCGAAGACCGTCTCCGGTACAAAATGTTCCATAAAATGCAACAACATCTCTAGTGTGAGCGGTAATAAAGGGAGAAGCGAAATGATCGTGAGCATTAACGGAAAAACGGAAAGAAATAAAAAATAAGCAAGCTGGGCCGCGTATCCTGCTGCCTCATGCTCGAGTAATTGGATGTAAATCTCTCTCCCCCAACGCCAAAGGTTTTTCCCAAGCTGCATCCTGTTCACCTGCATCATAAAGTTAAGAAAAAAAGGATGCTGGAGTTCACACCAACATCCACAAGGAACGACTACGAACACTCATATTCATTTTTTACCGATTCAAGAATTCTATTCAAACTGAAGCAAACAAGTTCAATGCAATCACTTGTTGCAAAAATTTTTGGTTCATTCTTCTTTCCGGAAGACTTCTTTCGTTTCTTCTAAAAGTTCTTTTGTTTCCAAACTCGCTTCTTTAATCTCCTGGGCCTTTTCCACGAAAAAACGCAGATCTTCATTGATTTCACGATAAGCTTTCTGGAGAGCTTCTACTTTCTCCTTGATCCCGGACAAAGTTTTTCCAGGATTGCTCAACACATCCAACACTTTAATCCCGACCTTTTTACCGGAAGAGAACACCTCTTTACGAGTTTCGCGATCGAACAATGAGAGGGCCCCACCAACCAAAGCACCGATGAGCATTCCTTTCGCAAGCTTTTTCCTTCCCATATTCTCACCTCAATCGAGATCCTGCTTAATTTTCTCCAATAGCGCCAGGCACCCATCGTAAATCAATGTATAAGCAAGATCAAAATCACCGGTTATGTACGGATCAGGAACATCTTTTTCACGCCGTTCCGGTACAAGATCAAGCAAACGGAAAATGTTCGCATCCCCGCCATACTTCGTTTGTAATTCTTTAAGGTCTCGCAAATTTTCCGAATCCATAGCAATCACATAATCAAATTCATGTAAATCATCCGGTCGGATCTGTCGGGCATAAATCCCTTCACTGGGGATATTTTTTTCCTGTAATTTTTTCAAAGTCCCGTGATGCGGCCGATCCCCTTCATGCCAGCCACCAATTCCAGCCGAATCAATAGTGATTTGCCGCTCTAACCCAGCTTTTTTTACGAGATCACGGAAAACCGCTTCTGCCATTGGCGAACGACAAATATTCCCTAAACAAACAAATAAAATACGCATCATTAGCCCTCCTCCATTCCAGTGTAATGCTGTATCTCTTTCATTGAAACATGTTTTCTAAAATTTGCAAGGAGATAACGCAATCGATTCCTTTGCCAGCGGAAAAAAATATGTTATTCTGGTGAAAAAGAATTAAGGAGGAGCCGGTATTGAATTTAACCGAAAAAAACGCCGAAAATCTAAATTTCATGATAACAAAAATTTACGAGAAATTAAAAATGATGAATATTGAAGCGGCTAAAAGTATCCCTTTTTCCGAAGACACGTATGATAAAATTTATCAAATCTATCAATACGTCTCTGGCCGTAGCCATTTTTCCCCCGGTGAAATGGAAGCGATCGCCGATGAACTGGGAAATATCCGCAAAAATTTTCCGGCTACGTGAGGAGAACGAAATGACACGGTCCCTTAAACACAAGCGAAATCCCTTACATTTTTAATAGAATAACGTGACCAAATTTCTATGCAAATAAACGTTACGTAAAATACCCGAATCCGGGTATTTTTTTATGTTGCATATCATAAATAATAAAAAGTTTCCTGATAGAAAACAATTTCTTTCTTTAAATATCCGCTCTCTACTTGCTCAAGCAAAACGCCACATCATCGTTTTAAAAAAATTCTTTAAGAACCCTTGATCATACTCACGATCAAAGAATGAAATTGAAAAATCAAGCCGGAGCTGTATAATATCTTTAATGGAGATGAACACCTGCAATTACCACACCTCTAATCCTCTAGTAAACTTCAGAAAGCGACCAACTCCTGAAACCTTACCCTTCGACAAAATGATTGCTATGTAATGCGAGCCAAAAAAGCGGTTGTTTAGAAAATTTACAAGAATACGGTTCGTCATCAATTTTCTCAGCTCATTCAACGGCAATTTCATAAAGTTAGAAAAACCATCCTGTTTTCATGTTGAAAAATTCCAGCTAAAAACTGAAATAACACCTCATGTGATCGATTACAAACGACCAATTTTGCGCGAAGGAGGGATACGATGCGACTTTACCGTTCGGGAGAAGTCGTGGAAAAAGGCGGGAAATTTATCGAGGTCGGTCACGGTGGTGGAAAATTAAAAAATGCCCGTATAGTTGAAGTGAAAGACAATGAAGCATTACCGGAATTAAAACCGTACGAAATCACGATCGAATATAAAGGAGAAAAAAGAAAACGGACTAGACAGCATAAATGGATGCGCCTTACAGATCATCAATGACTCCGCTTGATAGTTTGTAAAATTTCTAGTGTCCTGAATTCCAGAAAACGTGTGTTTTATTTTCCTACTACAAGAATAAAGGGAATTCTCCGCATTATCTAATGCAGGAGAATTCCCTCTTTCTTTTACAGAAAATTATGGGCAGGAATGAATAAACCGCATTGTTGCTGGAGATCAAGATCGGATTAATAAATGCTATTCATCTTCAATCGCATCTTGATCGGTTAAAATCAACGGACCATCTTTCGTGATGGCGATCGTATGTTCATATTGGGCAGAATTACTACCATCAACCGTGTAGGCCGTCCAACCGTTAGGATCCATTTTTGTAAAGTATTGACCGACATTGACCATCGGCTCGATTGTGATAACCATTCCTTCTTTTAAACGCGGCCCTTTCCCGGGTAAACCATAGTGCGGTACGTCGGGTTTTTCATGCATGGAATGGCCGATTCCATGACCAATAAAATCACGAACAACAGAAAAACCCTGGCTTTCTACATAAGTTTGAATCGCATGGCCTATATCGCCAATCCGATTGCCTACGACCGCTTGTTCGATACCGAGATAAAGTGCCTTTTTTGTTACCTCGAGTAATTTTTTATCGGTTTCAGAAATTTCACCGACCGGATACGTCCAGGCCGAGTCTGCCAGTGCCCCATTTAAGTTCACAACCATATCAATCGTGACAATATCTCCGTTTTTCAAAGGCTCTTTTCGCGGGAACCCATGGCAGACTTCGTCATTAATACTGGCGCAAGTCGCGTATTTATATCCACGATAACCCTTTTGTTCAGGAGTTGCACCATGTTTCGCTAAAAATTCGATGACGAATTCTTCAATTTCCCAGGTCGAAACCCCTGGTTTAATCATCTTGGCAATCTCTTTATGACAGCGTGCCAGGAGTTTACCTGCTTTATGCATATTTTCTATTTCCCGCTTTGATTTTAAAATAATCATACTTTCACCGCCTTCAGTCTACTCCAATTTCACTCATCCATTATAGCACAATGCAGTGTTATTCTATTGGCGAAATATAATTTTTCCGACCGACCATCGATCAAATATGGTTTTTGCATACTGGACAGCATAAAAAAGATCATAAAAATTTTTCTTCAATTTTCCGCTGGTATTGTTTGAAAACCGAAGAATTGACCTGGATTCTTTTTTTCGCTAACAATGCTTGATAGGAGCGAAGCGCATTCGTCATCTTATTTTTATACTGGTCACGCTCAGCAGGATCCGTCACTGTTTTTAACAAATCTTCTACGGTCAATAATTCTTTCCGCAACCGTTGCTCTTCATCATCAAGATAGCCGGCGTTTTTCAATACCGTATAAACCATTCGTAATTCTTCCGGTAAACCTTCCAGATGGTTAAGTTTTATCGGCTTTCCGAAACCCGCCAAATGATTGAATGCACCTTCTTCATATCCTTGTTTTATTTTTTCCTCAGCAATCCGTGCAAAATCCATTTCCACCAGCCCCTCCCCCATTATATTCATTTTCGCTGATTTTAACATAAGGCAAGACCCTGTTGCCAATTTTTGCTATAATTTTTTTAATATGAATAAATGATAAATGCAAATACAGGAGGATGAAAAGATCATGGATTCCCTGGAACAGTATCTCGAGAAATATGCGGAAGTAGCCGTAAAAGTTGGAGTAAACATCCAGCCGGGACAAACCCTTTTGATTCGCAGCGATATTGAGGTCGCACCTTTTGTCCGTAAAGTTGTTAAGGCCGCATACGAAAAAGGCGCCAAACATGTTTATGTGGATTGGAGCGATACAGAAGTTACAAAATTAAAATTCAAACTCGCACCAGAAGAAGCCTTCGCCGAGTTTCCGGAGTGGCTCGCGAACAAAATGAATGATCTCGCCGAGGAAAATGCTGCATTCATGTCAATCGTATCAAATGACCCCGATGCTTTGCGAGGAGTTGATACCAACCGGATCGCCACACAACAAAAGGTTGCCGGTGAAGCACTAAAAAAATACTATGATTACATTCAGGCCGATAAAGTTAGCTGGACCGTGATCGCAGCTGCCTCAAAAGGCTGGGCAGACAAAGTATTCCCGGACAAACCGGAATCAGAACGCGTGAACCTGCTTTGGGATGAAATTTTCCGGGCCTGTCGTATTTATGAAGATGATCCCGTTCAGGCATGGAAAGAACATGATGAAAAATTACGGAAACTGGCGGACTATTTGACGGAAAAACAATATACGGCCTTACATTACCGTGCGCCTGGAACCGATCTGACAATTGGGTTACCGAAAAATCATCTCTGGGTCGGTGGCGGCAGTGTCAATGTACGGGGTACTTCCTTCATGGCGAACATTCCTACGGAAGAAGTGTTCACCGCACCCGACCGAAATCGGGTGAACGGTTACGTAACAAGTACAAAACCGCTTAGCTATGGTGGCAATATCATCGATAATTTCACGGTCACTTTTGAGAATGGTCGTATAGTGGATATTCAGGCTGAAAAAGGCGCAGACATTTTGCAGAAATTAATCGAATCCGATGAAGGGGCGCGCTATTTGGGTGAGGTTGCGCTTGTCCCGCATAATTCGCCCATTTCCCGCTCCAATGTCCTATTTCTAAACACGCTTTTCGATGAGAACGCCTCGAACCATATCGCCATCGGTTCCGCTTATGCCTTCAACCTTAAGGGCGGAAAAGAAATGGACCGCGATGAACTATTGGAACACGGGATCAACAACAGTATCGTCCATGTTGATTTCATGATCGGTTCCCAAGAGATGGATATCGACGGGATCACCGCTGATGGAAAAAAAGAACCGGTCTTCCGAAACGGAAATTGGGCCTTTACCTTATAATAAGGATGCCGAAAGCCTTAAACGGCTTTCGGTTTATAAATCCTGGCACAGGCAAGTAATAAGAAGAAGTTTTCCGTTATTTCCAGTGGATCGCAGACGAATATATTATAACAGATACAACAGCATTACATATTATATTAATACAAACATGCATTCGTTAACTAGCTATTATTTGTGAAGATTTTATAAACTTTTTTATAAATCACGCGAAAATTATTGATTTTACTATGTCTATCCCTTTTCATCCGCGAAATAAAATGCTATATTATTAGTAGAAAGTTTGTTACATTTTTAACATAAGGGCAAAACTGTATCAATGATTTTATCCAATTTTTTAAACAGTTTGCTAATTTTTTTACCACAATTTGTTCATTATTTCACATTTTAAGGAGGATTCTTTGCATGGCTGAAGATGTTTTTCAAAAAGCCTGGCAAGGTTTTAAACCAGGTAAATGGCAAGAAGAAGTAGACGTTCGCGACTTTATCTTGAAAAACTTCACCCCTTATACGGGCGATGAAAGCTTCTTAGAAGGTCCGACAGAAGCAACGAAAAAACTTTGGGAACAAGTAATGGAATTATCGAAAAAAGAACGAGAAGCCGGCGGTGTGTTAGACGCTGACACAAAAGTGGTCTCCACCATTACCTCCCATGGACCAGGATATCTGGATAAAGATTTAGAAAAAATTGTTGGCTTCCAAACCGACAAACCGTTTAAGCGCGCATTAATGCCATTTGGCGGAATCCGCATGGCAAAACAAGCACTGGAAGCCTATGGCTATGAGCTTGATCCGGAAGTCGAACATATCTTCACCCATTGGCGGAAAACCCATAACCAGGGTGTATTCGATGTTTACACACCTGAAATGAGAAAAGCCCGTCGTGCCGGTGTAATCACTGGTTTGCCGGATGCTTACGGACGGGGAAGAATAATTGGTGACTATCGCCGTGTCCCACTATACGGTGTTGACTACTTGATTGAACAGAAAGAAAGAGATAAAGCCTATATCGGTGGCCGCATCATGACAGATGATGTCATCCGCGACCGTGAAGAGCACACCGAACAAATCAGAGCCTTACATGAATTAAAAGAAATGGCTGCTTCTTACGGTTATGATATTTCCAGACCGGCTATGAACGCCCGCGAAGCCATTCAATGGTTATACTTCGCATATCTCGCCGCCATCAAAGAACAAAACGGTGCTGCTATGAGTCTCGGACGTGTATCCACATTCCTGGATATCTACATTGAAAGAGACTTGCAAAACGGTACTTTAACGGAAAAAGAAGCGCAAGAATTAATGGACCATTTCGTAATGAAATTACGTCTTGTTAAATTCATGAGAACTCCTGAGTATAACCAATTATTCAGTGGTGACCCGACCTGGGTAACAGAAGCAATCGGCGGTATGGCCCTCGATGGTCGTCCGTTAGTCACGAAAAACTCCTTCCGTATTTTACACACATTGGATAACCTTGGTCCGGCGCCGGAACCGAACTTGACGGTACTCTGGTCCACCAAATTACCGGAGAACTTCAAGAAATATTGCGCTAAGATGTCCATTAAAACAAGCTCCATCCAGTATGAAAACGATGATATCATGCGTGATATTTATGGCGATGACTACGGTATTGCTTGCTGTGTATCCGCCATGCGCATCGGTAAGCAAATGCAATTCTTCGGTGCCCGCGTAAACATTGCTAAAGCACTCCTTTATGCAATTAATGGCGGTGTCGATGAAGTAAGCAAAGAACAAGTTGGACCGGCCTATCAACCGATTACAAGCGAATACCTAGATTACGATGAGGTCATGGAAAAATATGATCGCATGCTCGAATGGTTATGCGAATTGTATGTCAATACATTGAATGTCATCCACTACATGCACGACAAATACTGCTATGAACGTTTAGAAATGGCATTACATGATCGGGAAGTATTACGGACGATGGCTTGTGGTATCGCTGGATTATCTGTAGCCGTTGACTCCCTCAGTGCCATTAAATACGCTAAAGTAAAACCGATCCGTGACGAAAACGGCATCGCTGTTGACTTCGAGATCGAAGGCGACTTCCCGAAATACGGAAACAACGATGATCGCGTCGACCAAATCGCTGTAGAACTCGTCAAAGAAATCATGAGAAAAATCAGCAAACACAAAACTTATCGGAACGCGATCCCGACACAATCCATCTTGACGATCACATCCAACGTCGTTTACGGTAAGAAAACCGGTGCTACTCCGGATGGACGGAAAGCTGGTGTACCATTCGCACCAGGCGCAAACCCGATGCACGGTCGTGATACACACGGTGCGCTCGCTTCCTTGACATCCGTTGCAAAATTACCATATGATTACGCACTCGATGGTATTTCCAATACCTTCAGTATCACACCGCAAGCACTCGGTCGCGATGATGAAACGAAGGTTTCCAACCTCGTTGCTATGTTAGATGGTTACTTTGCCAAAGATGCCCATCACTTGAACGTCAACGTCTTA
Source organism: uncultured Bacillaceae bacterium (assembly GCA_937983015.1). Lineage (GTDB taxonomy): Bacteria > Bacillota > Bacilli > Bacillales > Caldibacillaceae > CALGAD01. The sequence continues at coordinate 15,933 of CALKAK010000200.1, forward strand.
AATCGGGAAACATTAATTGACGCGATGGATCATCCGGAGAAATATCCACAATTGACGATTCGGGTATCCGGTTACGCTGTTAACTTCATCAAGTTAACCCGTGAACAACAAATCGAAGTCATTAACCGGACCTTCCACGAATCAATGTAATGACGCCAAAGCATCTCGCGGTCCGGGAACACCGGGTCGCGATGATGCAAATTGAATCGGAAGACAGAGATTCTTTAAGGTTATACGGGTATTAGTATTTTGCTATTGGAGTGAAGAAGTTTACAACCTCTCCTCTCCCCTCAGCGCCTGGGCACGAACGCAAGGTGTCCAGGCGTCTTTTAAAATAATCGCTCTATTCATGATTTGATTCTATAGGAGAAAGGTAGATTCACATGATAACTGGTCGGATTCATTCTGAAGAAAGCTTCGGTGCTGTAGATGGCCCGGGAATCCGCTATGTCTTGTTTTTGGCTGGCTGTCCATTAAGATGCCTTTATTGTCACAATGCCGATACATGGAAAATGTCTAGCGGGAAGGAAATGACCGTGGATGAAGTGATGGAACGGGTTCGCTCGTATATCCCCTTCTACGATGCATCCGGCGGTGGAATTACCGTTAGTGGCGGTGAACCGTTGTTACAGATCGACTTTCTCATCGAATTATTTAAACAATGCAAAAAAGAAGGGATCCACACTTGCATCGATACATCAGGTGCCCCCTTCTCCCGTCGTCCAAACTTTTTAGAAAAAATGGATGAGTTATTACAATATACCGATTTGATTCTTCTCGATTTAAAGCATATCGACAGTGAAAAACATAAATATTTAACTGGACAAAATAATGAACACATTCTCGATTTCGCCCGCTATCTAGCGGAAAAACAATTCCCCATCTGGGTTCGCCACGTACTTGTTCCAACAATAACCGATTTCGATGAATATCTGCACAAATTAGCAGATTTTATAAAAACACTGGGTAATGTCCAAAAAATTGAAGTACTCCCCTATCACAAACTCGGTGCTTATAAATGGGAACAATTAGGAGTCGAGTATAAGTTAAAAGATATCGAGCCCCCGGCACAAGATCGGGTAGAAAATGCTGAACGAATCTTAAACGCCGCCTTACAAGCTTAAAAAAACAAACACTGATCCCGAAAGCGAAACGAAGCCCCATTTTAATAGTTCCATTCGTTTCAAAAAATAGAATGTGAATATAATGTGCTCGGCTTTAGCTCTTACTTTTAAAGAACTAAAGCCGTTTATCTTTTTCCAATGATTTATGATCAAAGATTTCTTCCTCTAGCCATATTGATATGTTAATGTCGCAAACAAACATATTGCCGGATAAACATCCAGATCCCTTTCTAGCATTCGGATCGAAACTTTAAAAGGTGGAATCGTTCTTTTATACATGTATTCTGAAATCACTCTTTCTGTACTTTTTCTCCTTGATTCCTAACGTTTTCCGCAAAAAATCTCTGCAGACGATATATTCGCGATCTTCAATAATAAAAATGTCGCGAGGATCATCTTTGAATTTAGTAACAGATTTTAATAAACGTTTTCGTCCATCAACATAAACATCCCACCGATCCAACTGAAAAGTACGACTCTGAAGCGCCTGTACTCTCATCTTGTATTAATCAACGTACGCACGAATATTGAAGAAAAGTGAATCCCGGAAGAAATTGAGCAAAAAATACCCTTTCTTAGATGAAACCGCTGAACTCTAGCGATTACTCGATTTTGTTCATCGATGATCGGTTGGATTTTTAAAGATGAAGAAAAAGGAGGGCGCTCATAGTTGTAAAGCATCGCCCACCTCCCAAGTTGTTGATGATTTTAAAAAATGTAAACGGAATTTTGCAAGGGACGTGTAAAATTCCATTCATTGTTTTCTGAATATAGGGAATTTACATTTTAAATAAGGTTTATTCCAACAATTTTTCAATGTCCGAAAGCCTAAAACCATGTTTCCTACCGCCAGTGTTTTCCATGCATTTCCAAATGAACAACCAAAAAAGCCTTAGCCCCCATCGAGCTAAAGCATTTCCTTCTCCTATCGACTCCACATTTATAACACTTTCGATAAAAAATCCCTGGCCCGGTTCGTTTGCGGGTTCCGGAAAAATTCCTCTGGTTTTCCTTCTTCCATGATCACACCTTGATCCATAAAAAGAATCCGGTCCGCCACTTCTTCGGCAAATTTCATTTCATGGGTGACGACAACCATCGTCATTCCGGTATCCACAAGACCTTTCATGACGTCGAGCACTTCCTTGACCATCTCCGGGTCGAGAGCAGAAGTGGGCTCGTCAAACAGCATGATATCCGGTTCCATTGCCAGCGCCCGGGCGATAGCGACCCGCTGTTTTTGTCCGCCGGAAAGTTGTGCCGGATAACTCATCTCCTTCTCAGAAAGACCGACCCGGGCGAGTACTGCCCTTCCTTTTTCCTCTGCTTCTTGTGGAGACAGTTTTTTGACGATCCGGGGAGCATACGTCACATTTTCCAGCGCGGTCATGTGCGGAAATAGATTAAATTGCTGAAAAACCATCCCGATATTTTTGCGAATTCCTTGAATATTGACTTTTTGCCCGGTAATTTCTGTTCCATTCATCCAGATTTTCCCCGAACTCGGCCGTTCAAGTAAATTGAGGCAACGTAAAAAAGTAGATTTTCCCGACCCCGACGGGCCGATAATCGCCACTACCTCGCCTTTATGAATCGATGTTGTGATATTGTTTAACACGAGATTTTCTCCGAACTTTTTCGTCAGCTGTTCAACCTTTATCACTCTGTCTTAACCTCCATTCAATGAGCCGGCCGATCTTCGATAATATAAAGACCATGATCCAATAAATAAAGCCAACAAAAATTAATGGTTCGAAGCTTCGATAAATATTCGCTTCGACAATTTGGGCCCGGCGCATCAGATCCAGATATCCGATGGTGGAAACGAGGGATGATTCCTTCGTTAACGTGATAAATTCATTAATCAATGCAGGTAAAATATTTTTAAATGCCTGGGGCAAAATGATGTGGATCATCATCGGTCGCTTTGGAACACCAAGGGCCAAAGCCGCTTCTTGTTGACCCGGATCGACCGCTAAAATACCTGCCCGGATAATCTCTGAAACATAAGCCCCTGAATTCAAACCAAAAGCTAGGATCGCTGATACATAGGTTGGAGTATTGTAACCCGTTAACTGGGGGATTGCATAATGGATCAACATCAATTGTAATAATAATGGTGTCCCCCGAAAAATGGAAGTATAACCATGGGCAAAACCTTGTAAAATTTTATTGTTGGCTATTTTACATATTGCCAGCAACGTTCCTAGCAATAACCCGATAAGTATCGATACCGAAACAAATTGCAATGTTGTGCCGATTCCACCTAAAATAAACGGGATATAGTCTATGATGGTTGTAAAATCTAAATTCATTTGCTCTCTCCACTTTCTGCTAACAAGATCACTCTGTCAATTCCCATTTCTCTTTTAACTCATCTAACGTACCATCTTCGATAAACTGCTGCAGTACTTGATCAACTTTTTCTTTCAATTCGCTTCCTTTCGGGAATGCGATAGCCATTCCGGGACTGGCTGTTGTCGGATCATCAAATCCGGTAAGATCATGTTCTTCCATAAATCCTGTAGCTACTTCTTTATCCAAATAAGCAACATCAATTCTTCCAGTAATTAACTCCTGAATCAAAACATTAGCTGAATCGATTTTCTTCACTTCAAAACCATATTCTTCACTTAAGGTATCGGCACCTTCTTCCTGAATCGTACCTAGTTGCACACCGACGATTTTACCTTGCAAATCCTCTAACGAACCGATCGCTTCATCTTTTGTCGTCAAAAACATCTCTCCGGAACGATGGTATTCTACCGAGAAATCGACATTTTGCGCCCGTTCTTCGGTTGCGCTCATCCCGGCTAAAACCATATCGACGCGATTCGCTTGTAAAGCACCAATCAGACCATCAAAATTCATATCTTCAATCTCCAATTCATATCCCAATTCTTCAGCGATCAATTTTGCCAAATCAATATCGAAGCCAACGATATTCCCCTCTTCATCAAAAAACTCAAAGGGTTTAAAATCTGCTGAAGTGGCCATTTTGATCACTTGTTTTTCTTCTTTTTTCTCCGCGGCATCCCCTGTACATCCCAACAAAATTGCAATACTGGCAATAAAAAGCATCAATAAATAAAGACGTTTTTTCATACCTTCCCCTGCCTCCATCATTGTATATTTATTCATTAAAACTAATATTTATAAAATAGTTATGTATATTTATAACATATTAGTTTTAATTATGCAATCATATTTTTTCCATAAAACGTTTTCAAATTAAATTCGCTTAAATTCCTAATAAATTTACCAATTTGTAATAGATGTCCAATCCTTTTTTTCCACTGTACATATGTTGTGATAGAGCCATTCTATAGAAGGGAGTATCGTTATTTGTCAGTCGCCTACTACCACAATCTTTGTTCTAAAAATATTGGTCGGCCATGTACCATTCGAACAATCGATGGTAGAATTCACAGAGGAATTATCACGAGAGTAACACGGACCCATGTCTTTTTACGCCCATTTCCATCTGGACCACATAGAAATCCCACATACCATGGTTACGGGTTTTGGGGATTCGGTATCGGGCTTGGCATCGGCATCGCACTTGGTGCCATTATCGCCATTTCCTTTGCCTGGTGGTGGTAATGCCGGGGGCTGTCCAGAAAGTCGCACTTTTGACTTTTGGCTGCCCCTTTTTTGTACCGGTACATTGCGGATTCAACTCTCTTGTTTACTACTTCTTTCGATATGTATACTTTTTGATCGGTCCCTTCTATCTATAAAGATGTTTTTGACGGAACTTGAAAAGATAGGCAAAAACCTTTATTCCTGATTTATTCTTTGTTTTAATGAATATAAACATACATATTTGAAGGCAATGGGAAAGGAGAAGGGAAGATGCAATGCGGTGCCAAATGCTTCGTTGTTGAGATGATCGTTAATGGGAAAAAGCTAACCAAGAAAGTAACTGCACGAAGTTCAATCCTGGCTCGAAAAACCGTTCGAACGACTTTTGGTAGAGACCCCTTGATCCTCACAGTAAAACCGGTGAATAAATGAGGTAGCTAATGTTCCGCGTGGTTTTCTGAAAGAAATAATTCGTTCAGTCATTGTTCACCGTACATTACTCCCCCCTCCTTATTCTCCTAATTCCGGCCATTGTGGAAGACCTTTTCCCTTTTCTTCGCAATAGATTAGAAGGATTTTTTGGATTTCGCAAATAGAATATTTCAATTGGTGTGTTCCAATAATATAAAAGACCTTTTTCTCAAAATTTCTTATGAAAAAGAAGACTTTTACGTGCCACATGGAGAACGGCCACCACCTGAAATTTCGATCGTGGACTGAACAATGTTCAAGCGCCGGTGGCTAGGCAATAACGGACAAACCATGAAAATTTCGCAAAAACCATTTCTTTTGCGCTATCTTTCACGTATAATTAGGAATGTAAAAATTTTAATATAATTGGAGGATGATTGTTGTTGTCACGATGGTATTCAAAACCTTCTCAAGACATCATCAAAGAGTTACAGACTGATGTTGAGAAAGGCCTATCCAGCGAAGAAGCCAAAAGGCGGCTGGAAAAATATGGTCCCAACCAGTTTGAAGAGGGAGAAAAAAACACGATTTGGAAAATGCTTTGGGACCAGATCAACGACCCACTAATCTGGATTTTGATGGTTGCAGCGGGGATTTCGGCCGCTGTTGGTGAATGGGTAGACTCCCTGATCATATTGGCCATTGTTATACTGAATGCGATCATAGGGGTAGTACAGGAAGCAAAAGCAGAAAAAGCCCTGGAAGCTTTAAAAGAAATGTCCACCCCACATGCATTCGTAAAACGCGATGGAGAAGTAAAAGAAATACCTGCGCAAGACGTAGTACCTGGTGATATCGTATTAATCGATGCGGGTCGTGCCATACCTGCAGATATACGTCTTCTGGAAACAGCCAACTTGCAAATTGAAGAATCCGCCCTAACAGGGGAATCGGTTCCTGTCGATAAAGATGCTTCATTCCTTTCAGATGAAGACATACCTCTGGGCGACCAGATTAACATGGCCTTCATGAATACCGTTTCTACATATGGACGCGGCGTGGGAGTTGTTGTTGGCACGGGGATGAATACAGAAATGGGTAAAATCGCTAAAATGCTCGGTTCCCAGGAAAAAGAAATTACCCCGTTGCAAAAAAGTATCGCCCAGCTCAGTAAGATCTTAAGCGTCATCGCTTTAATTATCTGTGCGTTGTTCTTTATCGTTGGTGCCATTCAAGGCAGAGACATCCTGGAAATGTTCTTGACCGCTATAAGCCTGGCTGTTGCCGCGATTCCCGAAGGACTGGTAGCGATCGTTACGATCGTTCTGGCGATCGGTATGACCAACATGAGTAAACGGAACGCCATTGTTCGCAAACTTCCTGCGGTTGAAACACTGGGATCCGTTAGCGTGATCTGTTCAGATAAAACTGGAACATTGACCCAAAACAAAATGACCGTTACGAAGATTTTCGTAAACGGTAAAGAAATTGACATGGACCAGGTTTCAGCTGACGATGAGGCGACGAATGAGCTACTATCTGGAATGTCCCTCTGTTCCGACGCTACTGAAACAACGGGGGATCCTACAGAAATCGCCCTAGTTGTAGCGGCTAAGAAAATTGGTCAACCGAAAGAGCAGCTTGATCAAACGTATAAACGCGTCTTCGAGCTTCCTTTCGACTCGGATCGGAAACGGATGACCACCGTTCATCAAGCTGGCGATCGTTATGTCTCCTATACTAAAGGGGCATTAGAAAGCATCTTACCGAATGTAACCTCGATTTATAAAGATGGACAGGTACGTCCGATTACCGAAGAAGACAAAGAAGAAATCCGTAAAGCCTCCGAAGCCATGTCCGACCAAGCACTGCGGGTATTGGCTTTAGCAAAACGGGAAAATATCACGGAACAAGATTTCAACGAACAATTGGAAACAAATCTAACCTTTATCGGATTGACCGGAATGATCGATCCGCCACGTGAAGAAGTGAAAGATTCCATTCGCCAAACAAAATCGGCTGGTATTACAACGGTTATGATCACTGGTGACCATCCGAAGACAGCTTTAGCAATCGCAAAAGAACTTGGTATCGCCTCGAGCATTAATCAAACGATGACCGGAGCCGAAATTGATGCAGCTACTGATGAGGAATTACAAGAGCGCGTTAAAACCGTTCGTGTCTTTGCCCGGGTATCACCTGAACATAAAGTTCGCATCGTAAAAGCGATTAAAGCCAATGGTAAAATTGCTTCCATGACCGGTGATGGTGTCAACGACGCACCTTCTCTAAAACAAGCTGACGTTGGTGTAGCCATGGGTATTACTGGAACAGACGTTGCCAAAGGAGCATCGGATATCATCTTAACCGACGATAACTTCGCTACCATTGTTAGTGCTGTCGAACAAGGAAGAAATATCTTCGCCAATATTAAAAAAGCGGTTCTGTTCTTACTATCCTGTAACCTTGGTGAAATTACCGCATTATTCCTGGGCATTTTGCTCAAATTACCGACACCATTAACTGCGGTACAAATTCTTTTCGTCAACCTAATCACGGACTCCTTACCGGCTATTTCCCTTGGTATGGATCCAGACGATCCCGATATTATGAAACAAAAACCACGGGATCCGAAGGAAAGCATTTTGCACAACAATTACCTGTTTATCATCGGAAATGGTATTTTAATCGGATTGTTAACGCTCATTGCATTCGTATTTGAGCTTAACATGGAAGTCAAGCAGCTTTATGCGGAAGGTGTACTAGCATCCAACAGTATTTTCGCACAAGATTGGTCAATGGCTAACCTTGAAGCAAATCCGGCATTATATGATGCCTTGATTCACGCGCAAACCATGGCGTTTGTTACACTGGCAATTGCCCAATTGTCCCATTCATTGAACATGAGAAACCGGACCAAGTCCATCTTCCAGGTTGGTCTATTCTCCAACAAATATCTGGTCGGTGCGATTTTAATTGGTATTGCCATCCAATTTGCTCTCGTGTACGTTCCGGGATTAAACACCGTCTTTAATATCTATCGTCTAGATGATCCGGCTGACTTCATGATGATTTTAGTCGCCTTTATTACACCGATCGTCATTAATGAAATTATCAAGGCCTTTAGACGTATGTTCTTTAAAAAAAAATGAACAAGATGATACTTACAAAGCCGCATGATTAAATAGGTTAAAAAGAGGCTGGGACAAAACTAGCTTCAAATAGTGAGACAGGAGAATTTGAGT
>CALKAK010000201.1 GCA_937983015.1 uncultured Bacillaceae bacterium
TCTTTAACTGATAATGGTCGATCGGTATGCCACCGATGGAAATCGTTCCCTGATATCCTTCAAACTCCCGTAACAACAATTTGATAATCGTCGTTTTCCCGGAACCGGTCTTGCCGACGATCCCTAATGTTTTTCCTTGTTCCAGGGTAAAATGCACGTCTTTTAATGACGGCACGTGATCAGTGGGGTATGTGAAGGATTGAATGTGGAATTCGATATCCCCTTTTGGTATTTGTACGACCGCATCATCCCGGTCATCAATTTCTACCGGTTCGGCTAGTAAATTCTGAATCCGCTCGTAAGAAGCGCTTCCCCGTTCCACGATATTAAAGAGCATACCGAAAGCTAGCATCGGCCAAATTAAAAGTCCGAGATAGGTGTTAAAAGAAATCAGCTGTCCAATCGTAATCGTACCATCGAGGACAAACTTCGCCCCTACACCCACACTTAAAAATAAAGAGAGCCCGACGACTCCACCGATCGTCGGATCGTAAAGGGCGTCGATTTTCGCAACGGCAATATTTTTTTTGACCACATCAAGGGATAGTTTCCGGAAATCCTCGATATCTTCTTTTTCCTGACCGAAGGTTTTGATTACTTTGATTCCCGATATACTTTCTAGAGTTTTATCGTTTAAATCAGAAAAAGCTTCCTGGGCCTGCCGGAAACGATGATGTAATTTTTTCCCGTAAATATTCGTTGCTAGTGCGATCAGAGGCATCGGTAATAAACTGATTAATGTTAAGCGCCAGTCAATCGTAATTGCCATGGCAAGAATGACGAACCCGCCTGTAAAGAGAGAATCCACGAGGGTAAGAATCCCCGACCCCGCGGTCATCTGGACAGCCTGCACATCATTCGTCGCATGGGCCATCAAATCACCGATTCGTTTCCGTTGATAAAAGGCTGTAGACATCTTCGTGAAGTGTTCATATAGTTGTTTCCGTAATTGTCTGGCGAGTTTTATACTGGAACCAAATATAAAAATACGCCAGTAATAGCGAAAAATGTATAAAATCAATCCTGTACCCGCCAAAGCGCCGAGCCAGAAGCCGAGACGGGACAAGGTTAACTCACCACGTCCGATTTCATCGGCAACCTCACCAACAACGCGCGGCGGAACAAGTTGTAAAATGGCGATTAAAAACAATAAAAAAATTCCCGTACAGTAGGATTTCCACTCTTGTTTAAAAAACCAGCCAAGATCTTTGAAAATCTTCATCGAAATCCCCTCGAATCCGTGTCAAACTATTTTTCTAGCAATCATTTATCATTCATTATATAAACATGTTTATCCTTTCGCAAATAGAGAA
>CALKAK010000202.1 GCA_937983015.1 uncultured Bacillaceae bacterium
TTTGTTAAAAAATGGTGTCGGTTTTTAGTCACCAACACCAAAAATTATAGATCCGTAAATCGGCATAAGATCCTCGTAGAGCTTATGCCGATTTTTTCGGATATGAAAAACCTACTGAGTAGTTGTGAATAGTTTATGATCATAACCTTTCATACTCCGCAACTTTATTTCGGCCGATCTGCTTTGCTCCGAGATACAGCGCCCGGTCTGCTACCCGGATCAGTTCCATCATTTCCTCCGTATCGTCCGGCACCACCGCCACTCCGATGCTCACGGTGAGATGGATATTAATCTTCCGCCGAACTTCGGCCAGGTCATCGTACAACGTGAAGGTGTATTCCTCGATCGTTTTCCGGATGTATTCCGCAAAATCGATCGCTTGTTTTTTCGTGTAATCGAAAAGCAAAATCGTGAATTCCTCGCCGCCATAACGACCGAGTATCCCTTTATTCCCCACGATCTTCCCCAACAGATTCGCCACTTGCTGGAGTACGACATTCCCGCTTTCGTGGCCATACGTGTCGTTGACCGCTTTGAAATGATCGATATCCACCATAAGCAAAGCCAGTGTCTTGATTTGTCCCTCGTGCAGCTTTGTAAAGGCGTCTTCAATTCGATCCGAAATCACTCGGGCATTATATAAATTCGTGAGCGGATCCCGCTCGCTTTGATATTTCGTTTTTTCATAATGGCGTGCATTATCGAAGGCGATCGCCAAATAGGAGCATAATATATCGATCAACATTAAGTGGAATTTTTCATAAGCCCTTTTTTTCCTCGATGTCAATAGGATGAGTCCGGTGATCTCATTATTTTTTTCCATCGGTATGGCTAGTAGGCTTTCTGCCTCTTCCGGAAATTGCATCTTCGTATTTTCTCGCCATTCTCCCTTTTCCGAAAACAAAACCGGTTTCCCTTCAGTCCACATCTTCCCGGCGATAACATCATCTTTCTGTATCAAAGGAAGGTCAAAATCTTTATACTCACCGAATTCATATGCCCTGGTTAACTGGAGGTGTTCATCACACGCTTGTTCGAAAATATAAATGCTATCAACGGGAAACATTTTCACGAGATTTTCACAAAATAAATCCATAATTTCTTTTTTATTTAAACGGGCGGTAAGTAAATGGCTGAATTCAACGATTTTTTGTAGCCGTAAATTCATCTCCCTCGTAGAATTATAGATTCGCAGGATGAAGAGCATCATCACGACGGGAACACCGACTAAAAGCAGGGCGATCAAGCCGATACTCGCGTGGAGGAAATATAAAATGATACCGATAGGAAAAACGATGATCGTCGTGAGAAACTCCCATTTTGTAGCCGGCGTCAAAAGCGGGCGTTTCGTCTGGAAAAACACGTAGTAAAAGAGTAGTAAAATCCCTTGATTGATTAAAAAATAGGCCACTACATAAACCGCGGTGATCCCCCAGAAAAACGGGTCATTGATACTATGGATCCCGTGGGTTCCATCGAGAGAGTAAAAGAGGAGACCCGAAAACAAAGAAACAAAGATGAACATGGTAGAATTGAGCGCAAATCGGGTGAACACCATGCCTTTAGGGTTCCGCAGCGCCATGATCACTAGGATCAAAAGTTGTGCAAGAAGCATCTCGGCAAATAGCCCGTATTTTAAAAACACCACCAGATTGATCCACTGGGTGACGGACATCGTGATATCGTTGATCACGATCGGTAATAAAGCGCAGGCAAGCAATAAGAGAACGAAAACGAGAAAATCAAGTGTGTATAAGGACATCTGGGGTGGTGATATCGTATATGCTAGCCAAAAACCAAGGGGGAAGGTGATCAGCCAGATGGTCCACGCCATCGCTTTCTTTTTTCTATCCATCCTGAATATTCTCCCGCCCTATTATTATTGATCGATACATCGAGGAAAATTAGGATTTATCGCCTAAAAATGTTAAAAATATTTTACCAGAAAATAGGTCTTTTGTCATATAATTTATAAAATTCCACGTATAAACGGCTTTACTAACGAAATAAAATAGAGTGAACCGGTGATTACCATCATTTCCCCTCGACGCATCCCCGATAGTTTCCGCCGTAAATAACCTTGCCAATCTAAAGCGATTTCTTTATTTACCTTCCGCGACAGTTTATATAGATTCTCCGCTTTTTCCACACGGAAGAAGTTGAATTCGGTAAAAACAAGATCATCGGGTAATGAATCTAAGATGGGCATGATCTGGTCTACTGGTTTGTCTTTGAGACAGGAAAAAAGAATCGTTCCCCTACGTTGCGGATAATGTCTTTCTAAAGTATCGACAAGGGTTTCCATTCCCTCTTTATTATGAGCGCCATCGATGATAACGAGTGGGTTTCCGGATACGATTTCAAACCGTCCGGGCCATTTCGCTTTTTCCACCCCTTTTCGAATCGCCTCTTCCCTGATATGCCACGCGAATTTTTCCTTCAATAAAAGGGCGGCCATGATGGCCAGGCTTGCGTTTTCCATTTGATGCTTTCCGAGCATTCCCAATCGCAACTTCGCAAAGGTTGCCAGTGATGATGTGAAGGAAAATCTTTCACCATTCGCCAATTCACCAAGATCCGTAAAGGAAAAATCGTTATTGAGCATATAGATCGGTGCTTGGTTTTTCATACTTTCCGAAACCAATACTTCTTTCGCCTCTTCATCTTTCACCGCCGTGATAAGAGGGGTATTCGTTTTAATAATTCCCGCTTTTTCATAAGCGATCTCTGCCAGAGTAGACCCGAGGATATGTAGATGGTCATGGCCAATATTCGTGATGATCGTTAATAACGGTTCGATCACATTGGTAGAATCAAATCGCCCACCAAGTCCCACTTCTACAAGGACGATATCCACCGGTCGAATTTGACCGAAATAATAAAATCCGAGGATCGTGATCACTTCAAATGGAGTAGGATATCCGAGCGGGTGGTCAGCGAGTTCATCAATGATCGGTTTGATATCGTTGGCGCAAGCGACAAGATCTTCGGAAGGAATTGGTTCACCGTTCACACAAATCCGGTCTTCAAACCTTTCAAAATAGGGAGATGTGAACGTACCGACCGTATAGCCGGCCTCTTGCAAAATTTGCCTTAAAAAACTCGTCGTTGACCCCTTGCCATTCGTACCCCCGATATGTATAGAAGGAAATTTTTTTTGCGGTGCACCTAGCCGCTCCATCACATATTCCATTCTTTCCAATCCGAGTTTCATTCGATTTTTTCCGCGTTCGTAAATCCATTCGATGACTTCATCCCGTGTCTGAAACATTCCTGCTCCTCCAGTCTCTTTATAATCCAAAAAATATAGAAACGGAAGACGGAAAGAATCATTCCGTCTTCCTATAGCTTTTTACAGGTTTTTCAATTCTTGGAGTCGTTTTTCAACTGCTGCGCGTTTTTCGAGATATTCTTTTTCTTTCTCCCGTTCTTTATCGACGATGTGTTCCGGTGCTTTTTCTACAAAATTCGGGTTGCTTAATTTTTTCTGCACCCGTTCGACTTCCTGGTTTAGTTTATCTAGTTCTTTTTCTAAACGGGCGATTTCTTCTTCCTTATTAATGAGCCCAGCAAGCGGGAGGTAGATTTCCGCACCGGTTACAACAGCGGACATCGCTTTTTCGGGAGGTGTTGCGTCCGTATCTATGGTCAAAGCATCCGGATTGCAGAATCTCTCGATATAATGAACATTTTCCTTAAGAATTGTCATCGCATCCTCATTCGAAGCTTTGATGATCATCGGTACTTTTTTGCTCAAGGGCGTATTCGTTTCCGCACGGATATTGCGGACAGCATGGATGACATCTTTGAGCAAATTCATCGCTTTAACCGCTTCGTAATCTGAGAGTTCTTCGCGGACCTCAGGCCACTTGCTGACCGTAATCGATTCTCCTTCATGCGGCAAGTGCTGCCAGATTTCTTCCGTGATGAATGGCATGAATGGATGCAAGAGACGCATGGTCATATCGAGAACGTAGGCCAAAATCGACCGCGTTGTCAATTTAGCTTCTTCATCATCGCCGTAAAGCGGCAATTTTGCCATCTCGATATACCAGTCACAGAAATCGTCCCAGATAAAGTTATACAAAGCGCGACCCACTTCGCCGAATTCGTATTTTTCAGCCAGTCGTGTCACTTTATCGATCGTTTCGTTAAGTCGGGTGAGGATCCAGCGATCCGGGATTGATTTTTCTCCGGAAAGATCAATTTCTTCATATTTCAGACCGTTCATATTCATCAAGGCAAAGCGGGAAGCATTCCAGATCTTATTGGCGAAATTCCAGACGGCCTCCACTTTTTCATTGGAATAACGCAAATCCAATCCTGGTGATGACCCCGTGGCCAGGAAGTACCGCAAGGAGTCTGCACCATACTGCTCGATGACATCCATAGGGTCAACACCGTTACCGAGAGATTTACTCATTTTCCGCCCTAGATGATCACGGACGAGCCCGTGAATCAAAACATCTTTGAACGGTCGCTTACCGGTAAATTCCTTCGACTGGAAGATCATCCGTGATACCCAGAAGGTGATGATATCGTATCCGGTGACAAGAACATCCGTCGGGAAATAGCGTTTTAGATCTTCCGAGTCTTCATCCGGCCAGCCCATCGTGGAGAATGGCCATAATGCGGAGCTAAACCATGTATCCAATACGTCGGGGTCTTGCTCCCAATTCTCGATATCTTCCGGTGGATTTTCATCCACGTAAATCTCCCCGGTCTCTTTATGATACCAAGCCGGAATTTGGTGACCCCACCAGAGCTGACGGGAAATGCACCAGTCGTGAATGTTTTCCATCCAGTACCGATAATTTTTCTCAAACCGCTCCGGTACGAAATGAACTCTTTCGTCTGGATGATCTTGCATGGCCAATGCCTGCTCGGCTAATGGTTTCATCTTTACGAACCACTGGGTAGAAAGATACGGTTCGATAATCGCATCCGTCCGTTCCGAATGGCCGACCGAATGGACGATTTCTTCAATTTTCACAAGAAGTCCTTGCTCTTTTAGATCGTTGACGACTTGCTTCCGGCAGTCAAAGCGATCTAAACCTTCATATTTTCCTGCGAGTTCATTCATCGTGCCATCTTCATTCATGACATTGATCCGGGGCAAGTTGTGACGGTTCCCCACCTCGAAGTCATTCGGGTCATGTGCCGGAGTAATTTTAACAACCCCCGTACCGAATTCCATATCGACATACTCATCGGCGATAATTGGAATTTCCCGGCCAACGAGAGGGAGTGTCACTGTTTTGCCAATAAGATGTTGATACCGTTCGTCTTCAGGGTGGACGGCAACCGCTGTATCACCAAGCATCGTCTCAGGACGTGTTGTCGCGACTTCGACATACCCGCTACCATCGGTTAACGGGTACTTGATATGATACAGGGCACCTTTAATATCTTTATAGACAACTTCAATATCCGATAAGGCGGTTTTGGCAACAGGGTCCCAGTTGATAATATATTCGCCCCGATAGATCAAACCTTTTTTATATAAATCGACGAAGACTTTCCTTACCGCCCTTGATAATCCCTCATCAAGGGTGAACCGCTCGCGGGAATACGCCAGACCGAGACCGAGTTTCGCCCATTGTTCGCGAATGGTTTTAGCGTAGGTTTCCTTCCAGCGCCAGGCTTCCTCAAGAAACCCTTCCCGTCCTAGTTCTTCTTTCGATTTCCCTTCATTGCGTAACTTCTCCTCAACCTTAGCCTGGGTAGCGATTCCAGCATGGTCCATTCCCGGCAGCCACAAGACATCATATCCCTGCATCCGTTTCATTCTTGTGATAATATCCTGCAATGTCGTATCCCAGGCATGCCCGAGATGAAGCTTCCCTGTTACGTTTGGTGGCGGGATTACAATGGAGAAAGCCTTTTTGTTCGGATCGCCCGTCGGTTCGAAATAGCCGCCTTTCAACCACCATTCATAACGTCCTTTTTCAACTTGTTGCGGATTATACTTGGTCGGCATCGAGATTTCCTTTGCCATCATCATTCCTCCTAATCCCATCATCGATATTTCCAGTTTTCATGATGTAGTTCCCGCAAAAACAAAAAACTCTATTCGTTAAAGGACGAATAGAGTGACTTCGCGGTACCACCTTTATTCCAAATGGATCAACCATTTGGCCCTCATTCGGTTAACGGTTTTGTTACCGGTTTTTGCTACTGGAAAGGAAGACCTTTCGTTCACAAAAACTGCTCCAGGGCGACCTTCCGGAAACCAGTACCGGGAATTTCCACCAGCCATTCCCTCTCTAGAGGCCTGTATTTCCGTACTCCTCCCCTTCGGCGCATTTAGTACGGTCGTATTCGCTTGTTAAATAACATTCTATTGAAAAAGGTCAATTTAGTCAAACATTATTTACACGTTTTCAAAAAATTATACATCCGCCTATACTAATTTAAAGAATCCGGGACACCATTTACAAACAGGTCTCATACATTGCTAATGAGTGTGGATAGGGTAATAAGCCCGGAGGTGCGGTTATGAAGAAAAAGTACAATCCGTATTTACTTCCCCCATGGTTGCAATATATCCGCGGTGTCGCTGAACAGCTCATCATTCCTTTTACCATTTTTCAAGGAATTCGTACTTTATTGATCCCTACAGCTTTTGACGTGATTTTATTGGCTGTTTTTGTCTTGATCGCTGCCGGTTTCTACCTTGATTATATTTAAAAAGAAAAATATTGACCACATCTAAACGAGCGGGGGGCGCAAGAAGTACTCTCCGCATGTTCATTTTTCTTCCCGCTCTTCTGCCATTTTTCTGATCAGGCGTTCACGATTTTTGAAAGCCCAATAAAACCGTTCGATTTTTTTTGTATATTTCCACTCATGATTGGTCACCTGTTTTTTTTCATAATCGTTTACGATTGCGATGATCGCTCCGGGATGGGCGAGATAACTTTGGAGTAGTAGTATCTCTGTTTCCGTTAAGGAAAAAATCTCTTGATAACACTTTAGTAAAAAGAATTCATCTCCCTCCGGTTCCGGATATGTGTGGAGACTACGTGTTAAATATAGCAATAAATCCATTACCGGTGAGGCGATTCGGCTTTTTTCAAAGTTGATGAAATAACCGACGTTTCTTTCATCGATCAGATAATGGTTAAGGTGAAGTTGACCGTGTATTAAGCATGTCCGCGACCTTTTGGAATCAAGGATCACATCCCGCCATCGATTGAGACAGTCCAAGGCAAATCGATAGGCACTCATGATCTCATGAAAGTAATAAACATATCGCCATTCAAAGGGGGACATATACCATTTCCGTTCGCACCGTTCCATAAATCGGAGCAGAAAGGTCTCTTCCTGGTGCCAACTGTTTTGCAGCACATCATAGTGAACTTGCACCGCCTCTTCCGTGACCGGTATCGTTTCCACGGTTCGTAAATGGAGGCGGGCGAGTTCGGAAAACATCTGCTTCTTCTTTTCCTTTTGGGAAATCGCCATTTCTTTGATCCACGGCATTAAATAATAATATTTCCCTTCAAACCATTTCACATAATTCCCATACCGGTCAGGAACAAGCGGCAAGTGCTGAACAAATCCCCGGCTATTCAACCATTGAAAAAGACGGAAAAGATCGACTTTTAAATGGGTTTTGACCTCTTTCAAGGCGAATTGATAGTCTCCAGTATCGATTTTGTAAATGTTTCCGCTCCTTTTGACCTGTCTTGGTCGAATACGAAAATCGCGTAAAATTTTTTCCAGCCCCGGTTCCAAAGTTTTCGCCACGAAAAAACACCACCCCGGTAAAATTCCCTCCAAAAAAACAGGAACGAAACGAAATCATTCGTTTCGCCAAAATTTCCATTATTGATCTTGCCGCTTACTTTTCGCTACCGGTATATAAAGTAGTTCCCCTTCTTTTAAATCTTCGTTTCCTTCCAAATCATTTACTCTTAAAATAGAGGAAATATTGATCTGATAGCGTTCAGCTATTTCATCAATCGTATCGCCGGACTGAACAAAATAAAGACGCATTGTGGCCATTTTATCTTCCTCTTCCTTATGGGCAAAAAAGTCCGTCAGCAACAACTCCCTTTTCTCTTCTTTCTCCATTTCTTCCTTCGGCTGGTACGTGATTTGCTTTCTCGTTCTTAGGCTGGAAGATTCTGCCTGTAAGCGGGAAGAATCGGCCGTTTCATCGGTAACCACGGCTTCTTCCGGGTTTTCTCCCCCATCGGACTGTACCGATTTCTCCGTTCGTTCCTCATTTCGTTCTGAACGGGTTGACGTTTGCGCAAACGAACGATTTGCCGGAGTGGTAGCGGGTTCACCTTCTACCTCAACGTCATTCGCTTCTTCTTCCTTGTGCGACCGGACCAACATACTTTCTGTTTCTGACTCTTGAACGGTCTCGCCAGAACCTTCGTTACTTACTTCCTCATCCACCTCAATCACGAGGTCTTGCATTTCTTCCTCGCCCGCTTCTTCTTGTTCACTAACTGTTCTTGAAGGCTCAACTCCATCCTCGTCAAAATCCGGGAAAGGAACGAACATCTCCTGGTAAGGAATGCCGTATGTTTCCGGCTCTTCTTCACCTGTCCGTGTTTCCTCCTCGATCTCGAGATCCTCGTCGTACACACCGACCACGGAGATTTCGGTAGAAATAACAAGGGTATCATCATCTTCAAGTGTATAATCGAATGAATCGATGACAAGGTCGAGTTCTTCAATATTTTGAATTCTAGCTTTTGGGATGGTGATATCGATCGGGAAATTGAAGGAAAACTGATAAAGATTATCTCTTCCTAACGGTTCTACCGAGACATATTTTTGACCGGAAAAGGAGAACTCCTCTTCGCCTTCCCAATCCTTCTTCTTATATTCACCGATCATCATAAGACTTCCCCGGAGCGATACATATTGATCCAGCTCTTGAATCGTCACTTTCGGTTCTAGTGATAAATTATACAATTCAGCGATCGCCTCGCCCTTTCGAAACAGGACCGTTTCCTCTAACGAAAAGGTTAAGGGTGTCGATTCCAGTTCATGGGTCACACGGTTTCCCCCTTTCTTCCTTCTGCCAGGCCTATATTCAATTTCAATGTATGAGACGTAAAGCCATTTTATGCTAGAGGAAAAAGGGGAATCGCACTATAATGATAAAAAAGAAGAACATTCGCCAACAGGATAAGCGCTATTTATGAATATCACATTTTTTCGTTAATATTTTTCAATCAATCTGTAAGAGTCTAGTAAGAAACCACAATTCCTTTTTCGATAAGTATTCCACAACACTATATATAACAAACTGCATGTCTCTAGCCTGAAACCTAATTTTGTTTTTCGATAAAAAACATTTCAGATCACAAAATGAAACATGGCGAAACGATCAAAATGTTTTTTGCGGTAAATTATGTTAACATAATAAAGGAACAAATTGGAAAGTTGAGGTATTTTGATGAAGAAAAGCAAAGGGCAATTTATATTTCCAGGAACCTTGTTACTAGCGTTCGGTCTTTTTTTCTTTATCCGGAACTCGTTAAATGTTGCTCTAAATTCTTGGGCAGCCGCCCTTTTTCTCGTAGGACTGGCTTTTTTATTCCAGGCCTATTTTGGTAAGCAATACGATTCACTTTTGCCTGCAGTCCTTTTTATCGGCATCGGTATACATTTCCAACTGGCAAATACGTACCACTTCCCGAACGATTCCTTTGGCATCATTTTTTTATTTCTTGCCTGTGGATTTTTTTTACGTTATTTTAAAACAAAAATGGGACTGTTTTATGGTTGGATCTTTTTATTTTTTGCGGTTTTCCAGTTGTTTCCCGATGCAACTTTTGCCGCGGTGCAAAAAATCATACCAGGAACGATCGATCTTACCGCATTATGGCCACTTATTTTAATTTTAACGAGCGTGTATATTTTCTTTTTTAAACGAAGATCATGAGATTTCGTCTAAACAAAGGGGGCTCCCTTTGATGCGACTCGCTATTATACTTTTATACCTGGCAAGTTCGTTAATACGCCTTGTCCTTTTGTTGATCCGTCCGGGAATCCCACCGGTAAATTTGATGATCGCTCTCATCCGGATCGCCTATTCTTTAACGAATGCCGCGCGTTCCTTTTTTCATCCAGATGTTTCGATAAAAAAATGGCAGAATGCGCTTAGCCATTTAAAAACATGGTTGCAAAAACTGGAAGAGGCAACGACAAATAAAAAGCAACAGTTAGCGGCCGATCCCGCACGAAAAAGGCAAAAAACTTCGCTCGCTTATTTCGACTGGATATTGAAAAAATGCTATAACCTCGTGTTATCGTTCGAAAAATCCTTACTTGGTTCCAGCACGAAAAAGAGCCCCGAATATATAGAAGACGATCGGTAAGATAAAAAGGGATGCGATTCGTCCGCATCCCTTTCATCATGCTTCCTGTTCGGATTCATCTTGTACACCGATGTACCGTCGGATGACCTGCCAGGCTTCTTCCTTACCTTCACCAGTTTTTGCCGAAAAGGGAATCAAAGGCATCCCTTTCTCCAATTGCAAACCATCCCTAATCTGTTTTAAATGCTTGTTCCATTTTCCACGGGAAATTTTGTCCGCTTTTGTGGCGATCACGATGGTTGGCAGTTGATAATACTTTAAGAAATCCATCATCATCCGATCATCGGCGGTCGGCTCATGACGAATATCGACGATCTGGATCACGCATTTTAACTGCTTTCTCTCCAATAAATAAGTTTCAATCATCTTGCCCCACGAGGCTCGTTCCGATTTGGAAACCTGAGCGAATCCATATCCCGGTACATCGACAAAATAAAAGGCATCATTGATTAAATAATAATTCAAAGTTTGCGTTTTTCCCGGTTTTTGTGACGTCCGGGCGAGACTTTTGCGATTGACCATGCGATTGATAAACGAGGACTTGCCGACGTTGGAACGACCGGCAAGGGCGATCTCCGGCAGATCGCCTGCCGGATATTGCTTAGGAGATACCGCACTAATTATGAATTCTGCCGTTTTTATCTTCAATTTTGCCCACCTACTAATGCCTCATTTAATACTTCATCAACGTGGCTAACGGGAATAAAGGTTAGCTGGTCGCGAACACTTTCCGGAATATCATCTAGATCTTTTTCATTATCCTTGGGAAAGATAATTTTCGTAAGTCCCGCCCGATGGGCGCTCAAGGTTTTTTCCTTTAACCCGCCGATCGCCAGAACTCGTCCTCTTAAAGTTACCTCGCCGGTCATGCCGATCTCTTTCCGTACCGGTTTTCCCGTCAGTGCCGAAACTAGTGCCGTTGTGATCGTGATTCCGGCGGAAGGACCGTCTTTCGGTACGGCACCTTCCGGAACGTGTATATGAATATCGTATTTTTCATAAAAATCGCTATCGATTCCTAATTTTTCTGCGGAGGAACGGACATAGCTTAATGCCGCCTGTGCCGACTCCTTCATCACGTCACCGAGTTTTCCGGTAAGTACCAGTTTTCCTTTCCCGGGTGCCAGGGCAACTTCAATTTGCAAGGTATCGCCCCCATAGGGAGTATAGGCGAGACCTGTTGCTACCCCGACTTGATCTTCCTGTTCCATCATGCCGTACCGGAACTTCCACTTGCCTAAAAATTCTTCCAAATTCTTCTCTGTCACGATAACCCGTTTCTTTTCACCGGATGTGATGATTCGGGCCGTTTTCCGACAAATAGCGGCGATTTGCCGTTCAAGGCTACGGACACCGGCTTCCCTTGTATAGTAACGGATGATATCGATCAAAGCTTGATCCCGGATTTGCAATTGCTGTTTGGTCAAACCATGTTGCTTGATCTGTTTCTCAATCAAATAATCGCGAGCGATATGCAGTTTTTCATATTCTGTATAACCGCTGATCGTAATGATTTCCATCCGGTCCCGCAACGGCTCAGGGATCGCAGCCAAGTTGTTAGCGGTGGCGATAAACATGACCTTTGATAGGTCATACGGTTCTTCAATGTAATGATCACTGAAATTCTTGTTCTGCTCTGGATCGAGAACCTCAAGGAGGGCAGAGGCCGGATCTCCACGGAAATCACCGGATAATTTATCGATCTCATCAAGCAAGAAAACTGGATTGATAGTCCCCGCCCGGCGCATTCCCTGAATGATCCGTCCCGGCATGGCGCCGACATAAGTGCGACGGTGTCCACGAATTTCCGATTCATCCCGTACACCGCCTAATGATACCCGGATAAACTTTCGATTCAAGGAACGAGCGATCGATTTGGCCAGACTCGTTTTCCCCACACCCGGTGGACCTACGAGACAGAGAATCGGCCCTTTTAAGGAATTCGTTAATTTCTGAACCGCAAGATATTCCAATACCCTTTCCTTTACCTTCTCTAGACCGTAATGATCTTCATCTAGAATCCGTTTTGCCTTATTGATATCAAGATCATCCTTCGTCTCTTTTGTCCACGGAAGGGCGATCAACCAGTCTAAGTACGTACGGATGACACTGCTTTCGGCGGAAGCCGCGGGAACCTTTTCATAACGGTCCAGTTCTTTTAAGGCCGTTTTTTCCACGTGTTCGGGCATTTTAGCCGCCTTAATTTTTTCCCTAAGTTCCTCAATCTCTCCGTCTTTCCCATCTTTTTCACCCAATTCTTTCTGGATCGCTTTCATCTGTTCACGTAAATAATATTCTTTCTGGGTGCGCTCGATGGAACGGCGAACCCGCTGACCGATCTTCCGCTCCAGAAGCAAAACTTCCTTCTCATTATTTAAAATTTCTACAACCCGGCTTAAACGTTTTTTAATATCGATCGTTTCCAGGATTTCCTGTTTTTCTTTTAATTTTAGGGGGAGATAAGAAGTGATGATATCGGCCAGTCTCCCCGGTTCGTCGATATCCTGAACCGTGGCAAAGGCTTCTGCCGATATTTTTTTCGACATTTTCAAGTACTGTTCAAATAGATCGAGGGCTGTGCGCATCAAAGCTTCGTCTTCTAGATCCTTTTCTTCTGAATCTTTAAACGTGTTAATTTCCACGGAAAAAAATTCATCGGTTGTAAGATATTTTTCGATCTTCCCCCGGACAATTCCTTCTACAAGAACGCGAAAGGTACCGTTTGGTAGTTTTAGCATTTGTTTCACTTTGGATAAGGTACCCATTTCGTATATATCGTCTTCTACTGGATCATCGATGGTTATTTCTTTCTGAGTTGTCAAAAAAATCAAGGCATCTTCCATCATCGCCTGTTCCAATGCATGAATCGACTTTTCCCGCCCTACATCCAAATGAACGACCATTGTCGGGAAGATGATGATTCCCCGCAATGGCATGAGCGGTACCTGTATCCGTCCTTTTCGTTGATTCATTCTGTTAACCTCCATTAAGTAATCGATCTATATCCAAACCCCCGTTCGAATGGCAGACTTACTATTCCAATATAACGAAATTACAGACCGTCTCTGTCAAAATTTTACCGTATTTGCTGTAGACTGTCTATTTTGTTCATTCTTGTCAAAAAAATTCGGTTTGTATAAAAACAAACCGCGCAACATGATCCAGTATCTCCCTCGCAAGCATGGATACGTTAGTCTAATGAATGTGTATTCGCAAATAATACAAGTTCGAAATTCAAGACAACGTTATAAAATATTTTCCCGCGGTGAAACTTCTTTCATTAAAAATTTCGCTCCATCCGGTCGATCATCCTTACCCATGCAAAGTGCCAGTACCTCTTTAATGTGTGAAACCGGAACGATCTCGATATCCGGGATATCTTCTAAGAGTCGCTGCATATTTTCTTGCGGGATGATAACCGTTTTCGCTCCCGCTTTTTTGGCGGCGATGATTTTCGGATAGATTCCACCCACCGGCTTGACCTGACCGTGAATGCTCAACTCTCCCGTCATTGCCACGGTATGTTTAACGGGTACCTGGTAGATCGCCGAATAAATTCCACATGCAATCGCGATACCAGCGGACGGTCCATCCACCGGAATCCCTCCGGGGAAATTGACATGGATATCGTATTCATCGGCCGGCACGCCGAACCTACGTAAAACGGTAATTACATTCTCAACAGATCCTTTGGCCATACTTTTACGACGGATCGATTTCCCTTGATTGCCGATGCTTTCTTCCTCAACAATTCCGGTTACAGTGATCGCGCCTTTATTTTTCGCCGGGATAGCGGCCACCTCGATTTCCAACAACGCTCCCTTATTCGGCCCGAATACGGCCAGACCATTCACAAGACCTACTCGGGGCTCCGCGGCGATGTTTTGCTCGAAACGGGGGGATAATTGACTCGTACTGATCAGCCAGTCCACATCTTCATCTTTAATATAGTCCCGTCCTTCCGTGATCGCAAGACCGGCGACAACCTGGACCATATTGACCGCTTCCCGACCGTTTTTGGCGTACTGCGAAATCCGTTCCAATCCATATTCACTGATCGATACCTTAACCTTTTCTAAAGCGCGTTGCGCAACTTGTTTGATTTCATCCGGCTCGAGTTCGCGAAAAAATATTTCGACACAACGGGAACGAATGGCTGGAGGGATTTCTTCGGGATTACGGGTTGTGGCCCCGATCAAACGAAAGTCTGCCGGTAAACCATTTTGAAAAATATCATGGATATAATTCGGGATTTGGGAATTATCCTCACTGTAATACGCACTTTCCAAAAACACTTTACGGTCTTCCAGTACCTTCAGCAATTTATTCATTTGAATCGGATGTAGTTCGCCGATTTCATCGATAAACAGTACTCCGCCATGGGCATTTGTAACCGCTCCTTTTTTCGGCTGGGGAATACCTGCCTGTCCCATCGCTCCGGCTCCCTGATAAATCGGGTCATGTACGGAACCGATCAATGGGTCAGCAATCCCCCGTTCATCAAAGCGGGCGGTCGTCGCGTCGATCTCAACAAATTTCGCATCCGAACGAAAAGGGGAATCTTTCATCTTTTTCGCTTCTTCAAGGACGAGGCGGGCGGCGGCCGTCTTTCCGACACCGGGTGGACCGTAGATGAGCACGTGTTGGGGGTTCGGTCCACATAAAACCGCTTTGAGAGCCTTGATCCCATCCTCCTGGCCGATGATATCGGCAAAACTTAGGGGACGAACCTTTTCGGCGAGCGGTTCCGTTAGTTTAATGGCACGAAGTTTTTGCAAAGCTTCCATATCCTTGCGCGATTCACGATCGATTGAGACTTTTTGTACCCGTTGATTTCGTAACAATCCCCAAAAATACAGGCCGATCCCGATACCGAAAAAAAGTTGAATAATAAGAACGATCACGTTCCAGTTCATGAATTTCCCTCCAAGTCTTTCTATATATCCTTTATTATCTCCTTAACAAAATGGGAATAAACCAATTTTTACAGGAGTAGAAAGACCTGGAGGATAAAGAAAAGGCTGGGTCCGTCGCAACTTCACCAGCCATTATTTTTCATACTTTATGCAGATGTTTTTTCCTTACGTTTTACAATCGTACCGTCTTTCAAAATCAGGACCGGATCTTCCATATTCGTCACGGATTCTTTTGTGATGATACATTTTGCGATATCATCCCGGGAAGGGATTTCGTACATAATATCCAACATGATCTTCTCAACGATGGAGCGCAAGCCCCGGGCTCCTGTTTTCAATTCTAGGGCTTTTTTCGCGATCTCCCGCAGCGCTTCATCCTGGAATTCTAATTCCACGCCATCCAGCTCGAGCATTTTCTGGTATTGCTTTGTAAGAGCATTTTTCGGCTCGGTGAGAATTTGAACGAGCGCTGCTTCATCAAGCGGATCGAGGGTTGCTATAACCGGAATCCGTCCGATGAATTCGGGAATCAAACCGTAAGACAATAAGTCTTCCGGCAATACTTTGGAAAGAACGTTTTCCTCATCGACATTCTTAGAGCCTGCACGGTCGGTACCAAATCCGATGACTTTCTTACCCAAACGGCGTTTGATGATCTGTTCGAGACCGTCAAACGCCCCGCCGACGATAAATAGGATATTCGTCGTGTCGATCTGGATAAATTCCTGGTGAGGGTGTTTTCTACCGCCTTGAGGTGGTACACTGGCAACAGTACCTTCTAATATCTTGAGCAAGGCCTGCTGAACGCCTTCACCGGAAACATCACGGGTGATGGACGGATTTTCCGATTTCCGGGCGATTTTGTCAATCTCATCGATATAAATGATCCCTTTTTCCGCCCGTTCCACATCATAGTCGGCAGCTTGAATTAATTTCAAGAGAATATTTTCCACGTCTTCACCGACATAACCGGCTTCGGTAAGGGATGTCGCATCGGCGATGGCAAACGGAACGTTCAATATTCTTGCTAATGTTTGTGCTAATAACGTTTTTCCGCTTCCGGTCGGCCCGATTAAAGCGATATTACTTTTGGCCAGTTCTACATCATCGATCTTACTTTTCGTATTGATTCGTTTGTAATGATTGTATACAGCTACCGATAATGTCTTCTTCGCCTCATCCTGACCGATTACGTATTCATCAAGGATATTTCGGATTTCCTTCGGCTTGGGAATATCTTTTAAATCGAACTCTTCCTCATTACTGAGTTCTTCTTCAACGATTTCCGAACATAACTCAATACACTCATCACATATATACACGCCAGGACCGGCCACTAGTTTACGGACCTGTTCTTGAGATTTGCCACAAAACGAACATTTTAAATGACCCTTTTCATCATTAAATTTAAACATTTTCTTCACCCCTTAAAAATTGCCTGTCAGCGCCGCTTCGCTGCACCAATCTATACCATGACCTTTATTCATTATTATCATTTTATGTATTGAGATTGTAGCATAATCTTCTGAAAAAATGGAAACAAAACGACTCTGTATTCACGTATGTATAGTTTACACGAAAAGCCGATTCCAAGCTAAGGAATTTTCTAGAAATATATATGCAAGTACAAGTGCAGCAAAATCTTGTATCAATTATATACAAGGCAGGATAAAATTTCCATCTTTTCCGAGAGGGAAATGAAAATAAATAGGAGAAAACAAGGTACGATAATTTCGCACCTTGTTTTCTTTTGAGCAGCCATACGAATTCATGTTTAATCTTCAGTATTTTCTTCCTGATCTTTTGTTTCTTCTTTCGGTTGTTCTTTAGGCTCTTCAACCTTTTCAACTTGTACGGCGGTATCAACAAGTAGATCGACCGCTTTTCTCATGCGTAAGTCGTTTTTCACCGGATCTGTTGAACCGAGCATTTCTTTAATCTTATCGACCGATAGATTGTACATATCGGCCATTTTTTCCAGCTCTTCGTTGACCTCTTCATCGGTCACTTCGATATTTTCCGCTTCAGCAATGGCCTCGATGGTTAAATTAGCGCGAACCCGTTTTTCCGCATCTTCACGCATCGATTCTTTTAAATCATCCAATTTATTTCCGGTCATTTGCTGATAAAGGTCTAAATTCAAGCCTTGGGCGCGAAATTGTTGATTCAGTTCATTGATCATCCGTTCGATCTCGGAATCGATCATTTCTTCAGGAACATCGATTTCTGCGTTTTTCGCCGCAAGATCGATCACTTCGTTTTCAATACGATGTCTGGCCATATGTTCTTTATTTTCTTGTAGACGTTTCTTGATTTTTTCTTTCAATTCAGCAAAGGTTTCTACTTCATCATCCACATCTATGGCAAAGTCATCGTCCAGTTCGGGTAACTCTAAAGCTTTTACTTCATGCACTTTGACTTTGAAGACAGCGTCTTTGCCGGCGAGTTTCTCATCGTGATAATCTTCCGGGAAGGTTACGTTCACTTCTTTTTCATCTCCGGCTCTTACACCGACCAACTGATCTTCTAAACCAGGGATAAAGCTATTGGATCCTAATTCAAGGGAGTAGTTTTCCGCTTTTCCTCCTTCAAAGGCTTCGCCATCGATAAAGCCTTCAAAGTCGATGACGACCGTATCTCCTTTTTCTGCCGGCTCATCTTCTTTTATAACCAGTTCCGCGTAGCGTTTTTGTAAAGTTTCGATCTCGGCATTGACCTCTTCTTCAGTAACTTCCGTATCCACTTTCGTTACTTCTAATCCTTTGTACTGGCCGAGTTTAACTTCAGGTTTAACAACAACCGTTGCGGTGAGAACGAGATCCTTACCTTTTTCGATTTGTTCAATATCGATTTCTGGTTGTGCTACCGGTTCAATTCCGGACTCTTCTACGGCTTTTGCATAGGCGTCCGGTACTACAATATCCAGAGCGTCTTGATAAAGAACTTCGACGCCGAAGCGTTTTTCAAAAATCGGCCGTGGCACTCTCCCTTTGCGGAATCCGGGTACGCTAACGTTTTTCACAACTTTCTTAAACGCTTGATCCAAAGCCTTATCAAAAGTTTCTGCATCAACTTCGAAGGTTAACTGACCTTTGTTACCTTCTAATTTTTCCCATTTTACAGCCATTCAGTTCCCTCCAACATCAATTTCTAATCGTTTGCTTTTATGTAGACGGTTTTACCGTATTTGCGTTACTATAGCCCGTACACCATGTACTCCCGAACGTTTCGGAGATGAGATAGACATACTAACTTTTCCATTATA
The DNA here is from genome assembly GCA_937983015.1 of uncultured Bacillaceae bacterium. Taxonomy (GTDB): domain Bacteria; phylum Bacillota; class Bacilli; order Bacillales; family Caldibacillaceae; genus CALGAD01. The sequence continues at coordinate 18,531 of CALKAK010000202.1, forward strand.
CCATAGGTTGCTACGGTTTCAACAACTATTCAAGGGGAAGATCGAATTTTTCTTCAACGGATTTAATGAATTGAATCAACTCCCGTACTTTTTCTGAATCCACTTCTTCGGGTACTCGCATGTCTGCATCGATATAAGACCTTACCACCGCTAAAAGCGCCTCTCCCCACAGTGCGACATCCGTAAATTCCTTTTCTAACGGGTAAATGTTAAAGAAAAACCGCTCCGCCAAAATCAGCGCATTATTCATCAAAGTTGGATTTTCGTGGGCAAGGCGGTCTTCGATAAACGATTTCACTTCCAGAGCAAAAGGAGATTCTTGTGGCGGTGCATATTCCGGCAGGCGGATACGCACAGTCTTGCCGAATTTTTTTACCGTCAATAGCTCGTCAAAGCCGATCTCGTACAAAGCATGTAACAAAGCCGTTTTAAGGAAAAAGTTCGCCGAATCATCGACAAGGTAATTTTTTATTTCTGAAATATATCGGGGAAGATCTTCTTCCGTTAAATTTCCGATATTCTGAATGACCTCGTTCCAATTACCGTGAAATAAATTTTCAGGCAAATCCTTCTTCTTATGCGTTACTTGCAGTTCATCCTCGTTATCCGTTAAATTTCGGCAGACTGTCAGCAAATCATGATACTGTTCGATTTTTGCAAAGGGAATTTGCTGTTCTTCCAACAACATCTGAACGATCTCTTCTACCGCCCGATAGTTCCCCTTTTGAAATAATATACCGATATATAATTCAATCGTCGTAAAATAATCCCCTATTCCCCGTCGCAACATCGTTTCAACAATTTCTTCCGCTTCATGTAGCTCGCCTTTTTTGATAAAAGCGGCTGTTAAAGAATAGAGTAATTCTGGATGTTCGGGCAGGAATTCACGGGCTTGCCGCAAAAGATCGATCGCTTCATCGAATCGACCTTCCTGCAAACAATCCATACCCTTTTTCAATAAACGGTATTCCAATTGGGGGAAAGGAATCACCTTATCGTTATTAAGGATGCGATCTTTCATCTTTCATACCACATTTCTGCTATATTTGCGTTCAGTTTAACATGTTCCATCGTAAATGCCAAATGATGAGACAAGCGAACAATAAAAAAGCTTACCGCTTCCGGCAAGCTGAATGTTACGTCCCAGGAGAGATTTGAACTCCCGACCTACAGCTTAGGAGGCTGTCGCTCTATCCACCTGAGCTACTGGGACAAATTTGAAATTGTTTGCTTCTAATTTTCCATCGACTATTGTACCATAAATGGATATCATGCGCCATATTTTTTAATTTTATCGATAAATAATCATCACTGATGCAAACGAAAAACCGTGTGCGCCTTGGGAAGGCAGAGTTTCGTTAATAATTTCATGTTCCCGGCGATCATCGACTCCACGATATATTAACCTTTTTATATTATCCTTCCTATTTTCTTCATGACCGATAAACGTTTGATACCAATTCACAGCCCCTGGAAAAACGCCACCCCATTTTTTATAAACTGAGGGTTATTCAATAGCGGTTTCGGCGGGATAAAATTCTCTCACGTATTTATAAAACTAATTGCATAAAATTTCTTCTCTTGATCCTCTAGCAATTTAATCGCTTCGTTTTTCGGTAATTTCCAAACTTCAACCGCATCCTCCTGTTATAAGGAAAGAACATATTATAAAGTGGTGGATACTCGGGTACATAATAAACGGTCGATTCGCGTCAGACGTTCTTTTCCATGATCGAAAAGATTTCTTAAATATAAAATGTGCAGGTGTTAAGGTGCTTTTTTTGCCGATCGTTTTAATTTTCATTCGTCGCTTTGGCAACCGGTAAAATCCGGCTACAACATGATAAGCTTCCGAAACCGCCCCACATAGTCCTCTGGGAGTTTTGGCGGAAACGTTTGAAACTAGATGCACCGGATAGGGAATAGGTTGATTTTCGCCAAATCCCGCTGAATATTTAATGCGAGGTCAATGGACAAATGTCCCCTATCGTCAATAAGTGTTGTATTTACATACAAGTGAAAGTCAATATCGCCACATCCGGTAAAAAGTCTTCTTTCATCACCGAACCGTGAAGAATGAGCCCGATAAAATCATGATCCGTATGCTTTATATAAATCTCCGTAGTTTGTTAAACGATCCGCTCAGTAACTTCAGGTAAATTGGCTAAGTTGATCCTCAGCTTCATCCCTCTCGTCAAGCGGCATATCTACCCAGTTAATGATTAAATCTTTACAAATTATACCACTTCCTACATGTTTTATGACAAAATAAAAACATGCCGAACCGCTTGAATGACGAGCGATCGGCATGTTTTGTTGATGTGTTCCGAATCTTTTTAATACGTCCCAGGAGAGATTCGAACTCCCGACCGACGGTTTAGAAGACCGTTGCTCTATCCAGCTGAGCTACTGGGACACACTGTTCGTTGTTAACCCCACAGACACATTTTATTTTAAAATAGAAAACCGTGATTGTCAATTGTTTTTCTCAATCATTTTTTAGGAAAAAGCGGATCATCAGTCTGAAAGAGGGATCGTCATTAAAGCATTCTTGGGATACTCAAAAACCGTAACCTTCTTTTCTTTTCCCGTCAATTCAAGGAGAAGATACGTTTTCTCCTGTTTGAGCCGGGGATAACGCAAGCTGCCGGGATTCATGAACCAGATGCGATCGATTTGTTCTACACCCAGTACATGACTATGGCCGAAACAAACGATCGTCGCTTCGTTTTCTTGTGCCACATACTTTAGCCGTAATAAACCATTTTTTACGCCATATAGATGGCCGTGGGTCACTAAGATCCGCTCATCTCCTGCTTCTACGAGAAGCTGGTTCGGAAATGGCGCATAATCGCAATTCCCGCGAACAACCCGATAAGCTTCAAGCTCAGGGGCATGATGATCCAGTTCCGAGTCGCCACAGTGAATAAAACTTGTCGCATCAGCATGCAATTCCGTAAGGTTTTTCAACTCTTTTCTTAAACCGTGACTATCGCTAACGATCAAAATTTTCATCAATTATTCACCTGTCCATTCATTCTCCAGCCAATTTTTGAATTTAGCCAAAGCCTTGCCGCGGTGGCTCACACTGTGCTTTTCGGCCGGAGTCATTTCCGCCATCGTTTTTCCTTGTTCCGGAACATAAAAAATCGGATCGTAGCCAAAGCCATTTTCGCCACGTTTTTCCCGTAAAATAACACCGTCACAACGACCTTCAAACAACAAGGGTTCCCGACCAGGAACAACAACCGCTAACACACATATAAAATGGGCGGTCCGCTCATTATCAGGTACATCCTTCAGTTCTTCCAGTACTTTTTGAATATTGCGTTCATCGTTTTTCGGCTCGCCAGCATAGCGGGCAGAATAGACTCCCGGTCGACCGCCGAGGGCATCAATTGCTAATCCAGAATCGTCAGCAATCACTGGACAATTGAGTTGATTTGCGATCTCCTTCGCCTTTAACAAAGCATTTTCCTGAAATGTCTGGCCGGTCTCTTCAACATCAGGTATTTCTGGATAGTCCAATAAAGTTTTTACTTGATAGCCAAGAGGTGCAAACATTTCCTGAAATTCTTTAGCTTTACCCGGGTTTTTCGTTGCGATCACAATTTCCTTCATAGGTCATTCTCCGTTCGTCCCTGATTTCGCTACGGTATTTATTATATAGGAATTGTTAAAAATAGCAAATAGCGTATAAAAAACGAGGCTGTATTTTGAGTCAGCCCCGTTTTCCTCTTTATAAACCGCTCGTGTTTACATGTTCCGGCCTTGTCACGGGAAGTGTGATCGGTTCCCCTTCTTGATTGAGGATCTGGTCTTCGCCATTCACCTTAATAGTAATTCCCTCTATTCCTTCATTTTCCGTCAATGTCAAGGCGATCGTATCCAATACTCCCTTGGCGATAATTTTTTGATCGTAACTGCTTAATATATTTTCGTTAAAGTTCAAAGTCACGATCCCATCTTTAATTTCCGGCTCTTCAACGAGTACAACATCCGGCATAAACAGACTGTATAACTTGGAATCCAATCCCGGTCCTTTGATTAATTCAGTGACCGCTGCGGTGACAAAATCCTCGTCATCAAGCTCTAACGAAATTCGTTTCGTAACCGGTACATAATAGACTTCGTGGTCATTTTGCGCCACAAAATAAATGACTACCGGACGTGTGTTCGTTATATCCACAACATCCGAGTGTTCCAGATTAATCCCGATTTGTCGATTCAACGTTTTCGGAATCGGCGTACCTTTTACAGGCATTTCCGTAAGTTCATTTCCGTTCAATAATAATTTCACTCGATCCACAGTATCGAATTGTGTGAGTGTCCATGTCACGGCTTGTAAGATCTTCAACTCATCTTCAGGAGCGTATTCGGCGAATTCCCGGGAAAAATCGACCGTTGCCAGTCCGTCACTTATATCAACTGTCATCTCCGTTCCCGCTGGTAAGACCGTGCGAAAATCAGGTGGCAAGGCATTTTCTAACGGCCCACCCGTGACGAGATGTTCCAGAGCTTGCTTGGCGACACTTTCCGTATTCGGTAGAGAGAACGTGCGCGGTACAACATAGCCGTTGCGATCTATCAAATACAGTTCCGTCTTGATCGCTGACCCATCATTTTCTACAAGCCCTGAATCATCCTCTTCCGTCATACGATCTTCTTCATATGTGACGTCCTGCGGCGGATCGATAGCTTCTTTACCGGACTTAAACATGCCGCATCCTGTTAATAACAGCAGTAATGCGGCGAACACCATCAGAAAACGAATTTTCTTCGTTCTCAACCTCATCCCCCCGCGGTAGATAGTTTGTACTACATGTATACGGCTTTTCCAAAGAAATAGACCGGCTTTCAAGAAAAAAATCGGACAAATAATTCGTATGAAAAACCTTATCGTTTACCGGGAGGGATTTTGAATCCATAAATCTTCTCCGTTTAAAAGAGGAAGACTTGCTTACAGGTGAACATGTTCGGTTAATTGGATGCGTTCGATATCAAAATTATCCATTTCCAGCCATTGTTCGGCGATGGAGCGAAATAATTGTTTCGAACCCGTCGTCAAAAATTTATGGGTCGGTTGCTGATCCGGTGGTGCTAATAGTTCAAGATGGTCAAGGATGACGCTCGCTTCCCGGGCGGTTTCTTCTCCCGAGCTAATCACTTTGACACGGTTAGCGAAAAATGAACGAATAAAAGGTTCTAACAACGGATAATGGGTACAGCCCAAAATCAGCGTGTCAATATCGTATTGCTTTAACGGTTTTAGGGATTCGTACACGATGGATTTCGCTAGAGGACTTTGATATTCGCCACTTTCAACAAGAGGAACGAATTTGGGGCAGGCTAGCCCATAAACGGAAATATAACGACGAATCGATTTTAACGCTTTTTCGTAGGCTTTGCTGCGGATCGTTGTTTCCGTCCCGATCACAGCGATTGAATTTCGTTTCGATACCTTGATCGCCGCTCGCGCTCCGGGATGGATCACTCCTAATACCGGAATGGGTAGGGCTTTACGAATCTCTTCCAAACTAACCGACGTGATGGTATTACAGGCAATGATGAGCATTTTAATATCATACTGACGCAAATACTGGATGATTTCCCAGGTGAACTGTTTAATTTCTTCCACCGGTCTTGAACCGTAAGGACAGCGTGCCGTATCACCTAAGTATAGTATTGACTCGTTAGGTAACTGGCGCATGACCTCCTTGGCGACGGTCAAGCCGCCTACGCCAGAATCGATGATGCCGATCGGTTTATCAGTCAAGTAAATAACTCCCCTCAATCTTTCATTTTATCAAGAAGTTTTGCTAGTTCGCTTTGTAACCGGCGAACATCCTCTTGAGAATACTCGCTCAATATTTCTGATAGGTAAAGTTGTCTTTTTTTAATAACTTCAGAAATGATCGATTTGCCTTCCGCTAAAAGCTGAATCTGCACTACTCTGCGATCATCTTTATCTTTGATCCGTTTTACCAATCCGTTTTTCTCCAGACGATCGATGATATCGGTGGTCGTACTAAATGCCAGATGCATTTTCTTCGACAAATCACCGATCGTCATATCCCCTTCATCATATAACCACTGTAGTGCTAAAAACTGAGGCGGGGTAATGGAATAATGTCGTAAGATTTCCCGACCCTTCCGTTTAATTATATGCGATATGTACCGTAATTTTTTTTCAATATCACTAACTACTTCCGATGAAATTTGCTGTTGTAACTCTTTTTCCAAACCCTAACCTCCTTCAATGTAACGACGTCATCACTAAAGTTTATTGTCTAATTTTTTCAACCGGAATTCAAGCTTAATCTTCCTCTATTTTGGAAATGGACATTTCACTCCCCTTTGCATAACCTACCAATGAAACGTATCATAAAAAATGAGAAACCGGCTTCCCTCAGGATAGCCGGTTCCCGTTAAAGCTTTAACTCCCCCATGCGAAGAAGTTCAACAACCGCTTGCGAGCGTCCCTTAACACCCAATTTCTGCATCGCGTTCGATATATGGTTGCGTACGGTTTTCTCGGAGATAAACAATTCCTGGGCGATTTCTTTTGTCGTTTTGTCTTGAACTAATAACTCGAAAACTTCCCGTTCTCTTTTTGTTAACAACGGCTTATGTTTGAATTCATTCTCCTTCAAATACACGAACCCTCCTTGCCTTCGCCAGTTAGAAACGCGGGGATGGGTATTGAATCGTCAACATATCATATGTTGACAAAGTAGCGATAGTTCCAGCTTTCTTCGTGTTGAAGGAGAAATAGGCAAAAATTATGCTCTTTTCCCGTATCGGCTCAGTCTTTCCCGTTCTTTTTCGGTCCAGGGCGCACTCTTCCCTGTCTTCCTATTAATTTTTACAAGCGCACTACGACCGGCTAAACAAATCGTTTCATTATTTCGTTTTGCCATATAATGGATATCGAGCGATGATTTCCCGATCCGGTCTACTTTAACATAAACTCTAATTTCATCATCAAAATACATTTGTTCGAGAAAATCACATTGTAGGTCCGCAACGACCGGGATATATTCATGTTCAGGATTTTTCAAATCAAACATGACGCCGATCGCTTTAAAAAACTCTATGCGCGCTTGTTCAAAATAGATAAAGGGGACGGTATTATTAACGTGGCCGAACATATCTGTTTCTGAAAAACGAACCCGAACCGTAATATAAAATTCAAACTCCTCAGTCCATTGATTGAAATCATCGATATAAGGGATTCTTTTCATCCATATACTACCTCCCATGAATGACTATTCATTCACCATGCTGGAAAAAACAGGTTGACCCGGAACGGATCAACCTGTTCGCCTCAGTTATAGTCACTACCAAAGAAGTTCTTGAACATTTGAATAGTGGCTTCCCGATTTAATGCGGCGATGGATGTTGTTAAAGGTATCCCTTTCGGACAGACGGCTACACAGTTTTGTGAATTTCCACAACCTCCGAGCCCGCCTTCACCCATAATCGCATTCAAGCGCTCGGCTTTGTACATAGCTCCTGTTGGATGAGCGTTAAAGAGCCGGACTTGCGAAAGGGGTGCCGGTCCCATAAAGCTGGAATTTTCATTCACGTTCGGGCATGCTTCGAGACAGACGCCGCAAGTCATGCATTTGGAAAGCTCATAAGCCCATTGACGGCGAGGTTCCGGCATCCGCGGACCAGGGCCTAAATCGTATGTGCCGTCGATCGGAATCCAGGCTTTCACTTTCTTTAGCGCATCGAACATTCTGCTTCGATCAACGATCAAGTCACGAACAACCGGGAATGTACGCATCGGTGCTAGCCGGATCGGTTGTTCCAATTTATCAATCAAAGCTGTACAGGCCTGGCGTGGAACCCCATTGATCACCATCGAGCATGCACCGCACACTTCTTCAAGACAGCTGGATTCCCAGGCCACAGGCGTCGTTTTCTTTCCATCTTTAGTTACTGGATTCCGTTGAATTTCCATCAACGCGGAAATGACGTTCATATTGGGCCGATAAGGAATTTCAAATGTTTCCGTGTATGGCTTAGAATCCGGGCTGTCCTGACGCTCTATAATTAACGTGACCGTTTTTCGTTCTTCCGTCATCTTCTCTTCTCCCCTCTTGTCATCAATTATTCTGCCTTCGTATAATCCCGTGGTCTCGGCTTGATTAAGGATGTATCTACTTCCTCATATTCAAAAATCGGCGCTTTGTCCTTGCCGGCAAATTTTGCCTTTGTCGTTTTCAACCAGTTTTCATCGTCTCGTTCCGGAAACTCCGGTTTGTAATGGGCTCCGCGGGATTCATCCCGGTGGTAGGCACCTAAAGTAATGACGCGAGCGAGCTGTAGCATGTTATAGAGATGGCGGATAAATACCGCACCTTGGTTGCTCCAGCGTGATGTGTCTTGAACATTGATATTTTCCCAGCGCTCGAGTAATTCTTGCAGCTTTTCATCCGTTTTCAGGAGACGATCGTTATAACGGACGACCGTTACATTGTCGGTCATCCACTGACCGAGTTCACGGTGTAATTCATAGGCATTTTCTGTTCCGTCCATGGCGAGGATTTTCTCGAATTTTTCTTCCTCTTGCTTCAAGTATGAATCATATAAACTGGAAGGCATCGCATCTGCGCTCTTCTCAAGTCCTTCAATATATTCAACGGCCTTTGGACCAGCGACCATGCCACCGTATACAGCGGAAAGCAAGGAGTTAGCACCGAGGCGGTTGGCGCCATGCTGTGAATAGTCGCATTCACCGGCCGCGAAAACACCAGGAATATTGGTGTGCTGATCGTAGTCGATCCACAGTCCACCCATCGTATAATGCACAGCAGGGAACACTTTCATCGGTACTTTGCGCGGATCTTCACCCATGAACTTTTCGTAAATTTCTAGGATACCGCCCAATTTGACATTTAGTTCTTCTGGATCTTTATGGGTGAGATCGAGATAGACCATGTTCTCGCCGTTAATTCCTAACTTCAAGTCCACACAGACATGGAAAATCTCCCGGGTTGCGATATCACGGGGGACAAGGTTACCGTACAATGGATATTTCTCTTCAAGGAAATACCAGGGTTTCCCATCTTTATATGTCCAGATTCTTCCCCCTTCACCCCGTGCCGATTCACTCATCAGTCGTAACTTATCATCTCCCGGAATCGCTGTTGGGTGAATCTGGATAAATTCACCGTTGGCATAATAAGCACCTTGTTGATACAGAATCGATTGCGCAGAACCCGTGTTGATCATGGAGTTCGTCGATTTACCGAAGATCATACCGATTCCACCGGTCGCGATGATCACCGCGTCGGCAGGGAAAGTGCGAATTTCCATTGATTTCAGGTCCTGAGCGACGATTCCACGGGCCCTTCCATCATCATCGAGGATGACGCCTAAAAAGTCCCAACCTTCATACTTTGTAACAAAACCTTCAACTTCGTAACGACGAACTTGTTCATCCAGAGCATACAATAATTGTTGACCGGTTGTCGCACCGGCATAAGCCGTCCGGTGATACAATGTTCCGCCGAAACGTCTAAAATCAATCAACCCTTCCGGCGTCCGATTGAACATGACCCCCATCCGGTCAAACATGTGAATGATCTTGGGTGCCGCTTCACACATGGCCAAAACCGGAGGCTGGTTCGCTAAAAAGTCACCGCCGTAAATTGTATCATCAAAGTGCTGCCAGGGAGAGTCTCCTTCCCCTTTTGTATTAACAGCACCGTTAATGCCACCTTGAGCACAGACGGAGTGTGAACGTTTCACCGGTACTAGTGAGAATAAATCAACGGGGTAACCCGCTTCCGAAATTTTGATCGTTGCCATAAGCCCGGCCAAACCGCCGCCTACGACAACAATTCTCCCTTTTTTCATAATGAATCCCCACTCCTTATACGTGTTATCGATGCGAGTACACTTTTTCGATTAAACTGTTAATGTATAAAAGTAGCAATGCACAGTTATCAAACAAAACCTAATAAGGCCCGGATACCGACATAGGACATGACAACGAAAAATGCCATTGTGACATAGGTCATGATCTGCTGAGAACGGGGTGATACGGTAATTCCCCAGCTGACGCAGAACGACCAAATACCATTCGCCAGATGGAACACCGAGCTTACAACACCGGCAATATAGAAGGCGAGCATCCACGGATTATCCAAAATATTAGCCATCATATCAAAGTTCACTTCCGCACCGAGGGCCTTTTGAATCCGTGTTTCCCAAACGTGCCAGGAAATGAATACGATTAAAAATAAACCAGTGATCCGTTGTAATAAGAACATCCAGTTGCGAAACAGGCTGAAACGCCTGACGTTATGTTTCGCGGTGAAGGCGATATACACACCGTATACAGCATGAAAGACTAACGGTATGTAAATCAATACGAACTCAAGAAACAGTAAAAATGGCAGGTTGCCCATAAAGCTTGCCGCTTTATTGTAAGCTTCTACCCCTTTGGTTGAGTAATAGTTGACGGAAAAATGCACGATCAGAAATAA
>CALKAK010000203.1 GCA_937983015.1 uncultured Bacillaceae bacterium
GCCGTTGCTGCCCGATTACGTGCTGTCCATGCCGCGCGGGGCGCAGGTGATCTATTTATCGGTTATCTTGCAAAGTTTCGTTTTATTTTTTACCGGACAGTTATCCTGGCTCGCTTTGGGATTTATGCTCACCTTTTATTTCATGGCCATTCTTGGCAATCACGCGATCAACGAACGGACCGAAATTCAAGAGATGTATGAGGCCCTGACGGGTGAATACCGTCGTTTGAAAAGACTCGCACGTCTTGTAGAAGAGGAAGCCCGAAATGAGGAACGGACGAAAATCGCCCGGGATATCCACGATTCGGTTGGCCATAAGCTAACGGCGCTACTCATGCAATTGGAGATTTTTGCCATGGATTATGGATATGAAAAAATTGCCCCGCTCAAAAAACTGGCAAGTGATAGTTTAGAAGAAACAAGGAATGCCGTAAAAGCATTGAAGGCAAAAGAAATCGAAGGGATTGCGACGATTTTACAGCTTATCAAAAAGCTGGAATCGGAAAGCTTTCTCGAAGTGCATCTTACAACGAAACAAGGGATTTTATCGACGAAATTGACGAATGAAGAAAGTGTCGTTTTATATCGGGTGATCCAGGAAGGATTGACAAATGCCATGCGGCATGCCCATGTTCGTGAAGTTTACGTGGAATGAGGGCGATCAGCCATCGGTCATATCGAATTTTTAATTAAAAATCGGATTCCCAAAAAGATGTTTTTCACAGAAGGGTTCGGTATCAAAAATTTACGGGAACGTGTCGAACAACTGGGAGGAAAATTGTACGCGTACCAAACGGAATCGCATTTTATATTAAAGGGACATTTTCCTGCGAAAGAAGGGTGATGGAATTTGTGGAACGTCTTGATCGCTGAGGATCAAAAACTGGTCCGGCAAGGATTGAAACTCCTTTTAGAACAGGATCCGCAGATTCGCGTTGTCGCCGAAGCCGATCATGGTGCTGATGTGGTTCAAAAAATGGAACAACATATCGTTGACCTTGTGATGATGGATATTCGTATGCCTGTTATGGATTGACTGGAAGCTACAAAAATAATCAAGTCGCGCTGGCCAGATGTGAAGATTTTGATACTTACAACCTTCAACGATGATGAATATGCAATCCAGGCGTTGAAATACGGAGCCAACGCTTTTATGTTGAAAACGGCTGAACAAAAAGAACTTGTAACTGCGGTTTATAGCTGTATGCGGGGAGCCATGCCTATCCATGAAGATGTTACCGCGAAAGTCATGCCTAAATTATTGGAAAAAGAGAAGAAGGTCATAACGGAACTTCCTTTGACAGAGAAAGAATTGGCCATCACCCGTCTCGTCGGGCAAGGGAAAACGAATAAGGAGATTGCTCGGGAGCTGTATCTATCCGTAGGGACAGTTAAAAACCATATCAGTCAAATCTTGCAAAAATTGAATTTGCGCGACCGAACGCAACTAGCGATCTTTGCGGTGAAGAATGACCTTTCCTAAACGTGCCTATAACAGGTACGTTTATTTTTTTGGATACATGACCGCGGTCATAATCATTCGCATGATCCAGTGACTGGGGATCGTTTAGCTTTAGGTCTTTTTCATCTACAATACTACTGAAAAAAGGAAGGGGTGGGATTCCTTGCCGGAAGTTCTTGATTTGCGGAAAAAATTCAAAAGGAATAATGCCGTCAATGGGGTGAACTTGTATTTAGAACAGGGGGAAATCGTCGGGTTACTCGGTCCTAACGGAGCAGGGAAATCGACGACGATTTCGATGATCGCCACACTCCTTGAACCGACCGGTGGCGATATCCGTTTATTTAATGAGAGTATTGTTAAACATCCGGAAAAAATTCGTTCCATTCTCGGTCTCGTTCCCCAAGAGATCACTCTTTACGATGATTTGTCGGCCGAGGAAAATCTCGAGTTTTTTGGCCGGATTTATCGTTTGAAAGGCAAGGAGTTAAAAAGACGCAAGGATGAAGTGTTGGCGAGCATCGGACTTACGGAAAAGAGAAAAGAGAAAGTTAAAAATTTTTCCGGTGGAATGAAACGCAGGTTAAATATCGGAGTAGCCCTTTTGCACGATCCGCAGTTTGTGATCATGGATGAACCGACTGTCGGGATCGATCCCCAGTCACGGAATTAAATTTTGGATGCGGTGCGACGTTTAAATCGAGAAAGGGGCATTACGGTCCTGTATACGAGCCACTATATGGAAGAAGTGGAGTATTTATGCGATCGGATTTACATTATGGACCAGGGTAAAATCATCGCTTCGGGAACGAAAGAAGAATTAAAAAACATTCTTTTCCAAGAAAATACCATTATGATTAAAACCGATCGCCCACGCCCAAAATTTGTGGAACGGTTAAAAGCGGATCCAGTGATTCGTAAGGTTTTAATCCAAGACCAGTTTGTACAAATCATCGTACCGAAGGAAATGAATGTGTTCCAGCATATATTTCAAATGGCTAATGAAACGGGAACGGAAATTTCGGCGCTCGAGGTTAAAACACCTACATTAGAGGATGTCTTCCTGCATTTAACTGGCCGGACGCTCAGGGATTAGGGGGTGGAACGATTTGATCTTAACTTTTGTAAAAAAACAAATATCGATACTGCTTGCCAGACCACGGGAATTATTGATCCTTTTAGTCATGCCGCTCGTATTAATCGCGATTTTAAGTTTTTCCTTGCGAAGTTTTATCAGCGGTGAATCGGAAGCGTTATATGCAAAGGTAGCCTTTGTGGAATACAGCGATGTTGAAAAGGAACTTTTCGCTTTTGAGCGAGAAGTAGCGGACATGGATTTACCTGATGAGGCCAGGGCGCAAATCATCGCCCGAGCGGGATCCTTGCTGCCAGTAAAAATCTTGAAAGAAGAGGTTTTAGGTAGCGAAGAGTTGCGGGAACATATCGAATATGCGGTGTTTTCCCCTACCGTACTGGATGAGTTAAGAAGGAGCGGTCAATATACAGCGATTATCATCGTTCCAGAAAATTTTCATTATAACACGTTAATGAACATCTTTTTCCAAGAAAAAACCTGTAACCTTGACCGTTTTAAAAAATGGTGATGAAAACTATACCGTGCATATGGTGGAGGATCTTCTGAATACTTTTCAAAGTCATTTCACGATCTTAACAACAGCAGGCCAATACGGCGTTCATTTTGACCGGGAGGGACTAGGGGAGGAAATCATTGGCGCGATTTCGATGTTGGATGATAAGGAACCTATCGAATCCTTTCACTATTATACTGCGGCGATGAGCGTGATGTTTGTGCTCTTTATCGCGCCGTTTATGAGCAATATCTTTTTAACGGAAAAACGGACGCTCGTTTACGAACGGATTATCCTGGCAAACGGTACGCGCTGGTATATTTTTCCGGTACTTTTATTGCGGCGTTGATTTTGGCTTTCTTCCAACAATTAATCTTGTATGGAATTTGCTCGCTCACTTTTCAAATTCACTTTTATAATCTAATGGCCTTTCTCATCCTTTGTTTTGCACTTAGTGTCGCAGTTGCGTGAATCGCTTCACTACTTACAGTCATCACGTTTTTTGTTGATTCACAAACGGTCGCCAACTTTTTCATCAGCTTTGTGGTGATGGTCATGGCCTATTTAGGAGGAAGTTTCGTGCCGGTTTATTCCCTGGGACCGATTATTCAAAGAGTGGGGAATTTTACGCCGAATGGCGCGGCTCTAGAAACGATGCTAAAGTTAATGCAAGGGTACGGCTTAGAAGTTGTAATAGAAAGCGTCCTGTATTTAATGATTCTCGGTTTGATTACCGCGACCGTTGCCGCTATTTGTTTTCCGAAAAGGAGGCTGGGGACATGATCGCGATCTTAAAGGTCAAATGGCAGCTGTTCTTACGCAGACCAGGGAATTTTCTTGCCATGACCTTCATGATATTGATTTTTGCATATTTTATCGGAGGGATTGGTCTCGAGTCAAAATATGAAGTGCCGGTTTTTGCCGATATCGATGATGTGGTAGAAACCGAATTATGGGAACGAATGAATGAATCGGAAGTCTTTGATTTTATCCTATCTTCAGAGGATGAAGCGAAAAAGTTGCTCGAAGAAAATGAGGTTGAGGCAATCATCGCGATCGCAACAAATGATTTTACGATATATACGAAAACGGAAACACCGAATGCCAGCCTCTTATATCAAACGGTCCGATCCGTTTATACGGATTTAGCGCTGAAAGAGAATATTTTACAAGCGGCGCAAGGGCAACAGGTATTTGATAAAAACCTGGAAGATCAACTTTCCAGGATCGATGATGAGTTGTTTTTTACGGTCGAGAACGATTATTTTTATGGCGATGGAACCGTTAAGGTGGATATGAGGTTACAAAGTTTATTCGGTTTTTCATTATTTTTCGTCATCTACACCATCGCTTACAATCTGCTCTATATTCTTCAGGAAAAACAGAGCGGGATCTGGGACCGGATGATTGTATCGCCGCTTAGGAAATGGCAAATGTATGTTGCTAATTTGTTATACAGTTTTGTTCTTGGTTATATTCAGGTAGCTTTGATCTTCGTCTTATTTCGTCTGATCTTGGGGATCGATTTTTATGGTGGTTTTACGAAAGCATTAATCATTCTCATCCCCTATGTATTTTGTATCACCGCTTTATCCATGTGTGTCGTTAGCTTATCTAAGAGTGATCAGCATCTTCATGTCATCATCCCCCTTATTTCCGTTAGCTTCGCGATGCTCGGTGGAGCTTACTGGCCGATGGAGGTCGTCACTTCGGAAATCATGTTACTCCTTGCGAAATTCGTCCCGATCACCTACGGGATGGAAGCTATGAAGCTGGCCACCATTTATCAGCAGCCATTACAAGAAATCATGCCTTCTTTGTCGGTGCTTTTCTTGATGGGAGTTATTCTCATGGGAATCGGAATTCAAGTAATGGAAAAAAGACATATATGAAAATGAAAAGTCGACCGCTTATTTGGTCGACTTTTACCCATTTCAGATTTTCAATTTAATCCAGTAAGGTTGGTTCGTGAAGGGCTCCCATGAACAAAATCATTCCAGACGTATTTTCCTGTATAGCAAAGAAAAAGGGACGGTTTATATTCATCGTAAATCTCTCCACAGGAGCCGCTAATTCCACTACTGCAACAGCGGTCGCCGCAGCGGCTTCGGTACCTTCTTCGTTCACATCTAGATAACTTTTATGTTTCACTTCGCTGATGGCTAGACCGCCACCTTCGACCATTCTAGAAAAATCGGCGATTGCGGAAAAAGCATCTTCCATACCGAGAACGATCAATACTTCATTTAACGTCGCTTCGTATTCCAGCTGGAATTTCGGCAGGTAGAGGATTCCCTCATGTTTTTTCATTTGACTGCGCCAGCTATTCCAAGTTTCAAATGATAGTTGTTCATAAACATCAGTTAAATTTTTACCTTCACGCGGTAAGAAGATATACATGCTCGCCTCATGATCCTTATATGGTAATTCAATGGCCTGGATTAAATCATTTTCAAAATAGTTGAATTCGCCTTCCTGCATCATGAAGAGATGCTTTTTCTCTTTTCCCCCCTCCATGAAAAACACATTCTCATGGGTGAATTCCTCGTTAAAAGGGTTTTTCCAGTCACCGTTGAAATAAATGGCATTCAATAAATAGAGAACGGTCGCAGGGTCGATGAACTCGACGATTTTATCGATTTTTTTATTCGTAGCTTCCTTCACCCAATTATTTATATCTGCTTTCGTTTTTGGATTTAAAAAATCCACCTCATTTGTTTTCGCCTGATAATAGCCAGATACATCGTCAACGAATTCTTTAGTAAACGGATAATTTTCTTTAAGCCAAAGTGAATTAGCCACGTTAATGGTGACCGCGTCGTCTTTTTCCGAAAGGAGTGCCAGGAAGGAGGCGTGACCTCGATTCAAGTCATCACGGCTTAATTGATCGGCGAATAAGACGTCCATCATTTGTTTTTCTGTTTCACCTTGAGCTCCGTTTACGGTCATAGAGAGAGCCATATGAATACTTGTTGGTGAAAAAAAGAGGTTATTCCCTTCATCTAATCGAGCTAGTTGTTCATGGATGGTGAAGGCAAACCGATTATTTGCTTCGGCGATCCGTTTATAATCTTCTTTTTCGTATGCGCTATAACCAATACTTGTACAACCGGCAAGAAGAAAAAATAATGCGCTGATGGAAAAGAGGAGCTTTTTCATAGGCAATTCTCCTTTCAATATCTTTCAAAAAAATAGACGCAAAAATCCGAAAAAGGTCACAAAAAGGCGAAAAAAAGGACCAGCTAACATGCTGGTCCTTTTTAACCTATTAATTATGCGGCTTTGTAAGTTTCATC
>CALKAK010000204.1 GCA_937983015.1 uncultured Bacillaceae bacterium
TCGAGCCTATCTTCGTTATTTAAACCATGAAACAGAACATGTGATTATCCAAGAGGATGATCTATCCAAAGAGTTGCGGAATTATTACAAAAACAAAATGATGAAGAAGGAAAAAATAGGCGTAGAAACAGACCTTGCAAACTTTGATCATGACCTGCCTGCAGAGCAATTTCCCAATATCTATGAAAGATTAAAACAAATCAAAATGAGTGATCCAGACCCGACCAATACCGAGCGGATTCAAGAGCTGATTCAGGATTATGTTGAAGAATTGTCACAAAAGTACATGCACTCGCAGCCGGGTGTGGAGAACAGCTGGCGCCAGTTAATTGATCATGATTTATTACACGCATTGGAACGTGCTTACGAACATTTGCGAGAATCTTCTCCTGTATATATTAATAAAAATCAGATATATGTACTGGGGTTACATTTACAAAATTATCGTAATTTTGAAGGGAATAAGGAAGATACATTACCAACAATTATTCATCCGAATATTCAATACCGACAAGTTTCCCGATACATCGCAAATATTTTAGATCAGACGATCGGTTTAAAACTTCCTGAAAGAGAAATTGAAATCATGCCTTTCTTTTTAGCACCGGGACACTATATACAAATGATATCCACGCAATCCATTGCCGTTATACTTGTTACTCATGGTGATTCTACTGCTACTTCAATGGCGGATGTGGCGAATACATTGTTAGGTCAAAATGTTATCCGGGCGATTGATATGCCTTTAGATGTATCGGTACAAGATACGTATGAACGGGTGAAAAATGAGATTAAACAAGTTGGAAACGTGAATGGCGTTTTATTGTTGGTGGATATGGGATCATTAATAATGATGGGGGATAAGTTAAAACATGAAGTGGAGTTTCCGATTCGAACCCTTTCCAGTGTGAATCTACCGATGGTGATTGAAGCAGGTAGATTATCGCTAAAGAGCGATGTGACATTAGACGAAATCTATGAAAAAACGAAAAATGCCATGTTTGCTTTTAGTAACTATGATACAGCGATCAAAACGAAAAAAAGAATGATCGCCACCGTTTGCTTTACCGGTGAGGGGGCCGCCCAGTTATTAGAGATATGGCTTAAAGATCAATTATCGGAAATTGATCGTGATGTCGTTGTCCGTTCTGTGAGAATTGATCCGATCACGAAAGACACAAGTTTTTTGAATGATTTAAAAAATTATTATGATGTGATCGCGATCATCGGTACGGTTCCCGTATCGATCGAGGGAGTTCCTTACATTCCCGTTTGGGAACTATTAAAGACTGAAGGAATCAATCGTTTAGAAAAACTATTAGAGTTAACACGGCCTTCATCATCCATTGCCATTTACAACGAGATTGACAAAAGTGAAATCCCGCAGCTAATTAGTAAGGGTTTGAGTGAAATCGTTAAGTATGTGAATCCAAAAGTAATCGTAAATATTTTAAAAGAATATATCGAACCCATTTCTCATTACTTCAACTGGGATGTTACAAAAGAGTTAGGGATGTGGATGCATATTGGCGGTCTAATTGAACGCATTGTGGCTGCCAAAATGAATCAAAATTTAGATACACTACTCGAGTCTATTCCATTCCATTCGAATTTAAATGTAAAAAAAGATGAAAAGATCATTTGGGAACCATTAATTAAGAAAATTGAAAAGGAATTTAATGTTACGATACCCAATCAAATTGTAGATGAGCTGATAAAACTTTCTCGATGATGATTCATGTATAATCTGTCTACCAAAGTATTTGAACAAACATGTATAGTGTGCGTGATTAGTGGCTTGAGTGGCTATCTATAAATGTGTGCAATATAAGATTGCACACATTTTTTTCTTCGCTAGGAAACCTAATAAAAATAATGATTATAAACGTTGGCACGATTCTTGCACCATAATAAGGGTGGAACAGGTAATCATAACAAAAATTTTAATAATCGGGTTGGAAGAAGTGCAAAATGAATTTAAGAAGGGAGGGTTTCGTTGAAAAAGTTCTATATCATTTATGTAAGTGTATTTGTCTTAATTTGGCTTGGTACAGGGATTCGTGCTTTAGTTTCTGAACATTCGGCGGGTTTAAACACATTTCTTTTTGGACTGGCCTTTTCCCTCTGTTTGTTATTAACTACTTGGTTTTCTTATTGGTTGTATAACCATTACAAACAAATCGATAAGAAAGCTAAAGAAATGACCATCAAAAAATAAAAGGAGGAGTTTTATAAAATGTCTGAAGAAAAAATTAAAGCAATCATCTTATGTAGTTGGGGAGCAACATCCAGTCAATTAGCCAAAAAGGTCCAGCAGGCTGCTGAGCAAAGAGGCATCCAAATTGAGGTGGATGCAGGGGGGACCGGAGAATTTAGTAAAAATGCCGGTCAGTATGATGTGGCATTACTTGAACCGCAAGTTCGCCATTTGAAAAAAGAAGTTTCGAAAGCCGCAGAAAAATATAATATCCCAGTTGATTTAGTCGACCAAAGAGCTTTTGCCTTAATGGATGGAAATGCGGTCTTAGATCAGATATTAAAAATGTTGGGGAAATAGGAAAAAGGAGGAGATAAAATGTTTCAGTGGTTAGAAGACCATTTAATGGAACCCTTAGGCAAAATTGCACAAAACCGTTATTTGCAGTCGATTCGTGATGCATTTGTAGTTTTTGCTCTGCCTGTCATTCTTACCGGAGCCATTTTCTTGATTATCGCGAATCCACCCACTTCTATAAATTGGGGAATTATTAATGCCTGGGCGAACGCGGTAGAACCGATCATGCCACAAATTTTGTTCCCGTTTCAATTAACCTTCGGGATCATGGCGTTAACCGTAAGTTTTGGTATCGGCTATAGCCTGGCTTCAAGATATGAAGATATGGATGAGGTCATGGCCGGTATTTTATCAATGCTCGCTTTCTTCATGACTGCGTTTCCTGTTGTGGATATTACACAAGTACCTTTCGGTGAGATTTTGAACTATTTAGGTGGACAAGGTTTATTTGTGGCGATTATCCTGGGTATACTAACGACTGAAGGTATGCGCTGGTTCCGGAAAAAAGGAATTGCCATTAAGTTGCCGGATAGTGTACCACCATACGTGCTCAGGACGTTCAATTCCCTCTTGCCATTCATGCTTATTCTCCCGATCGTTTGGGCGCTGGCCTGGATTGTCTGGGCGAATTTTGGCGTCACCATACCGCAACTCGTATTAGATCTATTTAGTCCGTTAGTATCTGTTTCCAATTCTTATTGGTCTGCATTAGGAATGATCATCTTAATGTTATTGCTCTGGTCGATGGGGATTCATGGCATGAACGTCGTTTCCTCTGTTGCCTATCCTTTTTGGATGACGCAACTGGCCAATAACGTGGAGGCTATCAATGCCGGCGTTGAAGCAACCGGTATTGTGACCGAGCCCTTCTTCCACATGTTTACACATATCGGTGGATCGGGTGCGACCCTCGGTCTTGTGCTCTTAATGTTAACATCCAAATCCGATCAGCTTAAACAAGTGGGGAAAACGGCAATTGTCCCGGGTATATTTAATATTAATGAACCGGTCATTTTCGGCTTACCGATCGTCCTAAACCCGATCATGATCATTCCATTTATATTAGGACCGGCGATTATTGTAACCATTAACTATATTTGTTTTACAACCGGTATCATACCACCGGTAATCGTTCAGCCACCGTTTACCGTCCCGATATTCTTAGGTGGATTTATCGCAACTGGAGGTTCCGTATTAGCCGGCCTTTTACAAATCGTTAATGTGATCATAGCGACAATAATTTATTACCCCTTCTTTAAGTATTATGAAAAGACGCTTCTCGAAAGAGAAAAGGCTGAAGTCACTCAATAAAGATTTTAGAAATTGTTCATCAGTGGGTTATATTACCCACTGATGAACAAATTCAAGTTTTCACACATGAAAGCAATTTAATCAACGTTACTAAAAGCGGAATGTTTCAACTCAGAAGAAAAGTTGCTAATAAAAAGAGAGAAAGGTGAGATTTGATGGATTTTGAACAATTAACCATGCAATTGATTTTACATGGCGGAAATGCCAGAGGACTCGCCTATGAGGCATTGGATGAAGCAGAAAAATATAATTTTGAAAAAGCAGATCAGCTCATAGAAGAAGCGCATGATGAATTTCTCAAGGGGCATAAATATCAAACACAATTGATTCGTGAGCAAAGCGATGATGCAACGCCCAACTTTATTACAATTCATGCTCAAGATCATGTGATGACCGCTCAAGCGGAATTGCAATTGGTGAAACGTTTAATTAATCAACTGAAAAAACAATCCGAGCTGGAAGAGAGAATTAAAAAGTTAGAAAACCGTTAAAGTGTATTATTATAATAAATAAGGAATTGGGATATATTCTTGAAAATAATTTGTAGTACTATAGTCGCGACTAGTTTGAAAAACAGGTGAATGATAAGCCATGGCTATTCAATTGCAATTCTCTCAACGAAAAACATTAAAGCAAAGACCGGTCATCACAAAACGATTAAGGCGATCGATCGCTCTCCTTCAATATACATCGGCCGATCTTCTGCATTTTGTTGAGAGCATCTCAACAGAAAATCCATTTCTAGAAGTGGAGATCAACTATCATGCACCATTAAAGAAGCAAAAGAGCTCTAACGCTGAAAAGAATGGTTCTTCTTTCTTTGAAAATATTCCTTCTCATGAACAAGAGCTATCGTTATATGAATATTTACAGAACCAGGTTGTAATCTTATCAAAACATCTGAGTTCCGCTGAAAGAAAATTTTTGAATTTTTTAATCGAAAATCTTGATGATAGAGGATATTTGACCATAGATATTTCTGAAGCGGCTTTCATGCTGGATTTACCGGTTGAAACAGGTGAAAAAGCTTTGCGTATTTTGCAAAGTTTAGAACCGGCGGGAATCGGTGCCCGCAATTTAGCTGAATGTTTGATTTTACAGTTGAGGCGGAAACGGGGCATAAACCCGAGATTTTTTATCATTCTTGAGGATTATTTTACGGAATTTGTCAACAAGAAGTGGAGTAAAATTGAAAATGAATTGAATATCCCACGTCATGAGATTCAGAACTTACTTGATATTATACAAAATTTTAATTTGCGACCGGGTGCAGCATTTACGAGTGAACCTGTTAATTTTTTAATTCCTGATATTATCATTACAAAAAAGCACAACACCTGGGACATCAAGTTAATGGATGATGTCTTATTTCGAGTGAAATTTAATCACCGTTATTATAATTCACTGAAAAATAGTCAAGATGTACAGTTGCAAAATTATATGAGGGAAAAATATCAACAATATGTCTGGCTAAAAAATAGTATCGCGCATAGAAAAAAAACCATGCTCAACTTAATGGAGGTCCTTATTAATAAGCAAGAGAAGTTCTTTTTAAGTCAAAAACATCAACTACAACCCATGACGATGAAGGAATGTGCTAATCTCATCGGAGTACACGAATCTACCGTTTCCCGCATCGTAAAAAACAAATTTGTCCATGCTCCGAGCGGTACGTTTCCATTAAAAGACTTATTTACGTCCAGTTTTACAGCTGTTGAAGATTCTGGATCTGTTACTCAACTATCCAGTCGTTCCGTTCAACATGAAATCTTGAAGATCATCGAACGAGAAGACAAGACAAACCCCTATTCTGATCAAATGATAGCTAAATTGCTCCAAGAAAAAGGAATCAAAATATCGCGACGAACTGTGAGTAAGTACCGCAAACAATTACATATACCTTCATCGACTATGAGGAAACGGATTGTACAATAAAAATTAATAAACCTCCTCATCCTTTTTAATAATCATGTTCTGCGTAAAAATTAGTGGGTATATATTTTTGACAAACTTCTCCTGGTAAGCAATATTAGGCAATGATTTTAGAAATTTAGGCTAAAATAGTACATTTTCTCATAAAACAGCGAAGGGCACTGTAGAAGTGCAACTAGACTGTTTTTTGTGTTTTTACCTAAAGGGGCCATCCAAAAAGTCGTATTTTCGACTTTGGGATGGCCCATTTCATGTTTAGTGCCTTGAAAAATTTATTTTCTCTTTTAATTCATTTCACTTTTTGGACAACCCCACTGATCTTATAAAAAGCATCAGCAGAGCAATGATGGTCCAAAAAAATATTGAAATGGATCAACATGACACTTTTGTGAAACGTTTAGGTATGAGTTGCCCTTTATTATGTAAATACGGTAAGATATTTTATGAATTTACAGATTTAACGGTAAAATAATCAAAAACTATGGCATGAAAGAGAAAGTTATTGACCCGATTACGGGATGAATAATGACCTGTTACGTATTTAACAGATAATGTTCTTATAATGATATACAAAATTAAAATTGGACTTATATAATTGAAAAAATAAATGATAATATTTTATAAACAATGCTTTTGAGTGCTTGTACTAACTCTTATTATGTAAAGTCGCAAAATAAGTCTATGATTGTTTGTAAAGAAGAAGGGTGAGGTATATGGTTGAAAAGTCTCGGCTAAAACAATCAAAACAAAAAAAGAAAAAAAGACGTTGGTTAAAAATTACCGGACTCGTTTCATTGGTATTAATTCTCGGGATTTTCGGGTACGTGTATTCGATTTATCATAATGCCAAGCAAACCGTGAATGAGCAAATGAAAAGAGAACTTCCTTCGATTGATATCGAAAGAACCAAATTGAAGGTAGCCAGAAAAGAAAAACTCAATATTTTGTTATTAGGCGTCGATAAACGTCCCGGTGATCGCGGACGTTCAGATACGATGATCATCCTAACTCTCGATCCTCAGGCGAATAAAATGCAAATGATTAGTATTCCCCGCGATACCCGAACACTCATCGTCGGTAAAGGATTTGAGGACAAAATTAACCATGCCTATGCCTTCGGTGGTCCGGATATGTCTGTCGCAACAGTGGAGAATATGTTAAATATTGATATTGATTATTTTGTGGAAATCAATATGGATGGTCTCGTTAAATTGGTGGATGCTGTCGGGGGGATTACCGTTTATAATGAGCTAGACTGGCATAGTGATGGTTTTCACTATGCACCGGGAGAGTTGCATTTAAATGGGAAGCAGGCTTTAGGTTATGTTCGCATGCGGAAGCAAGACCCTCAGGGGGATTTCGGCCGGACGAAACGTCAACGTCAAGTTATCGAAGCAATTATCAAAAAAGGTGTCAGCGTTGCCAGCGTTCCTAAAATCGATGATATGTTGGATATACTCGGTGACAATGTCGCCACAAATATGGACTTTGATGATATGAAAAATTTATTATTAAATTACCGCAATGCGGCGCAAAATACTGAAACATATATGCTGCAAGGGCAGGGGACACGGATCAATGGCATCTATTATTACATCGTTCCCGAAGAAGAACTGGCGAAAGTTCATGAGATGATCGCCAGCAAATAAATGAAGAGCCTTTTCTACATAAACCAGCTGAAAACGCTGGTTTTTCTTATTGCTATTCTTTATTTTGAATATATGATTAAGTATACTTTTCTAAATTTAACTGTGTCTATATCTCATGGAAAAACCGATTTGATATAATTAAATTAAATAGGATCGTAATCCGAATGGAGGATAGATAAACATGGTCAAACGTTTATTGAGTTGCAATGCTTCGGATTTTGCAGCGATGACACCGGAAGAGCTGAAACAAAGTATTAAGGCAAGTGAAGGACGGACGGTTGTTAGTGAAAATGTTGTCGTGAGCCAACCGCTGATTCCGGATATTACGAATGCGGAAGTTGCGAGAGCATTCGGTGCGGATTTAATTTTGCTTAATGCTTTGGACATGCTAAAGCCCGTGATCCTCGGAATGTATGGCTACACAACTATGGCTGAAGCTAAACCAAATAAAGATGTTGTTCGCGATTTAAAGAAATTATTAGGGCGTCCGGTTGGAGCTAATCTTGAGCCGGTGGACGATCAAGCGAAAATGCGGGAAAGCAAATTGGAGATTGCAGAAGGTAGGAAGGTATCTGCGAAAACATTGAAAGCGGCGAACGAGTTAGGTTTAGATTTTATCGTGTTCACCGGAAATCCTGGAACAGGGGTTTCCAATGAGCAAATTGTTCAAGCGATAAAATTAGCAAAACAACATTTTAACGGTTTGATTGTCGCGGGGAAAATGCATGGTTCTGGAGTCGATGAACCGGTCGTGAATCTCGATGCAATCAAGGAGTTTATCGAAGCGGGGGCGGACATCATCCTAGTTCCAGCGGTCGGTACGGTTTGGGGCGTGGGCGAGTCAGAAATCCGTGAGGCGGTGAAAATTGCCCATGAAGCAGGTGCATTAGTAATGAGTACCATCGGCACGAGTCAGGAAACATCTGATCCGGAAACGATTGAAAAAATTGCTATCGATAATAAAAAATTGGGTGTGGATATGCAACATATTGGTGATGCTGGGCCTGGTGGAATGGCTCCTCCGGAAAATATTTACGCCTTAAGCAAAGCCATCCGTGGC
>CALKAK010000205.1 GCA_937983015.1 uncultured Bacillaceae bacterium
AACAGCGATCATCTTGTCCACTGAATCGGTATGGGGCATGGTTTTCTCGATTCTCTTCATCAAAGAACTCGTGACGCTTCGCATGTACATCGGAGCGTTGATTATTTTACTGGCAATTCTAATTGCGGAAACCCGGCTTTCTTTCCTTACAAGGAAAAGTTACACCAACTAGATTATTAGAAAATTTTAAGTGCTCGCTGTTACGGTATTAAAAAAATAAAAAAATATCATCATCCCCTTTAAGAAGAAATACCGCGTTTATATGGATTTTACTTAAAGGGGGATTTTTTTGTTTAAAAAGGCTGAAAAAGTTCGCGAGCCCTCGGATTTATTTCGCGATGATCATAAATTTTTTCGCGACATCTGGCAATCTCTCGTGAACAAGATACAATATTGCTTTCTTTTAGAGCTAAGTCTCTATATCTAGAGAAACTTCTCGCATTTTACTGAATCACTTTCGCGAATGGCCTGCCGCAAACAAGAATTTCCTTCAAACAAAAACAATCTCCAGGTCAATCACCTCTTAAAGATCTATTCCTACTCAGCGAACCGGTTCACAGCAATGGTTGCTCCATCCAAAATTCCCCTTCATTAGTTTTAGAATTCACATACAATATATGAAAAAACAAATTTTTCCGTTATAATTGAATGGGTGCAGTTGCTTTCATCTGGAAAATGTTTGTTGCAGTATTTTTCGTTCTTGAGACACCATAAAAATACAGAGCATTAGGAAAATCGCGAAAGAGCATCCCCCTTCGAAAGGAGCAACCTTATGGCTTTACATAATAAACAAATCAAATCCCGACCGAAATCATCGTTATCAATCGCATTTTTTACGGTAGGTATTGTACTAATTTCTTTTAATTTGCGTCCCGCCATAACCGCAGTCGGACCCCTGGTGGAATTTATTCAGGGGGATCTGCACCTTTCCTATTCCAGTATTGGTTTGTTGACGAGTTTGCCACTTCTCGCTTTTTTCATCGTCTCTCCCTTTGTTCCGAAATTAGCGGCAAGGATTTCCAATGAACGGTCCTTGATTGCGGGGCTCATATTAATCATAATCGGAAGTCTCATCCGCTCCATCTTCCGCTCACCTGCGCCGCTTTTTCTCGGTACGTTTTTCATCGGCATCGGCATCGGTATCTGTAACGTGCTTTTACCGAGTATCGTTAAAGAAAAATTCCCGGACCGGGTGGGGGTGATGACGAGTGTTTATTCAACATCCATGGGGATTTTCGCTTCGCTCGCCTCGGGGCTGAGTGTTCCTCTAGCCGTCAATTTACGCCTCGGCTGGCACGGATCTTTATTGGTATGGATCATCCCCGCCCTTCTGGCCATCGTTGTATGGTTGTATCTGGGGAAAAACGGTCGCAATAAGGATGTGGAAACGCCGCAAAACCAGATATCGCCCTCCAGCCGGGTTTGGAAATCCCCGCTTGCTTGGCAGGTGGCGTTATTTTTCGGCCTCCAATCGTTATTGTTTTACGTCACGGTCACCTGGTTTCCAGAGATATTAATGGAAAAAGGGTATGATATGGCGACTGCGGGCTGGTTACTTTCCCTCCTACAAATCATCGGACTCCCTGCGAGTTTCATCACACCTGTCCTGGCAGGGAAACTCCGCTCCCAGTCCTGGCTTGCCCTTGTAATTGGTTCGCTGGCCGTCCTTGGTTATGGAGGGCTCGTCATGAGCTCTTCAACGTTGGCCATTATCATCAGTCTTGTTTTGATTGGGATTCCGTTAAGCGGCAGTTTTGCCCTCGGCTTGTTTTTCATTTCGATACGGGCGAGAAATAGCCGCGATTCCTCTGAATTATCGGGGATGGCCCAATCCTTCGGGTATTTGGTCTCCGCCGTCGGCCCGTTCTTCATCGGTTCCGTATACGATTGGACCGGTTCCTGGACGGTCCCGTTACTCATCCTCGTGATCACCTCTATCCTTGTCGCCCTCTTTGGTGCGGGAGCGGGGAGGAATCGTTTTGTATAGCATATAAAGAGCGGCTTGTCGTCGCTCTTTTTTTCGATAAACATAAAGAATGCCGGGAACGGGTCGATATAATTATTAGAAGTACAGGTACGGTTTGTTATCTCACATGTTTTTTTAGGGGGAGATTTCGATGATCGATAAAATTCCGTCCCGGCAGCATGTGACATTAACAACAACGACCGAACAGCGGATTTTCAATCCCCACAAACAACAGGTGAACAATCTAAAAGAAAAAGAACAAGTAGTCCAGCAACAAAAAGAAAATCATGAAGAGTGGACGGTTTGGAATAGCAAAGAAAAACTACAAGAAATCACATCCGCGTTGAATCATTTTCTCCAGCCGGTTTATACATCGTTAAAATTCGTCTTGCATGAGAAGTTAAATGAATATTATGTTCTCGTGATCGATGACAGCACGAAAGAAGTGATTCGGGAGATTCCCCCGGAAAAGCTTCTCGATATGTACGCGGCGATGGCCGAATATCTCGGTCTGATCGTTGATGAGAAAATTTAATTTGCCAAGGAGTGAACGGCATGCCTACACGCGTCATGGGACTGGCAAGCGGAATGGATATCGATGCGATCATAAAAGATCTAATGAAGGCCGAGCGAGTCCCTTTAAATAAAATGAAGCAGGAACAGACCCTGCTGGAATGGAAACGGGATGCATTTCGGGAAATCAATGCACAAATATTGAACTTTAAAAATACGATGTTTGATTACACCCTCAGCAAGAACTACCGTACGAAATATGTTACATCGACGAATGCAACGTTCATTTCTGCCGTGGCTTCGAACAATGCCATCATCGGTTCCTATGCCATTGAAGTAAAACAGATGGCGACAGCGGCTACTTTAATCAGCGGGAAATTATCGACAGATGAAACCATTGATTTGTCGCAGCGTATCGCGGATTTTCTGCCACAAGATTACGAATGGACAAGCGGTAAAATTCATTCACAGCAAATTGTTGTCCAAGAAAGAACGAATACCGTGAAACTTTCCCTCGATGAAGGCGCCCAAATTATAGACGGGAAAATGAATGTATTTATCAATGGGAAAATTTATGAAGTGGTTACTTCCGCCGACAATTTACAGGAACATCAAGTGTATTTTAATCAAGAGACCGGGGAGCTTACTTTTGGAAAGGAATTGAGTGAAAAAACGAAGATTACAGTGGAATTTGCCACAGAAGCACCTCCGGAAGAAAGCGAATCCTTCCTTTCTTTCAGTATCACGAATTATACAAAAGAAGGTAAGCCACAAACTTTGCACTTTTTCATCAAACCTGATGAAACATTGGATGGTGTGATGAAAAAGATCAGCCAGTCAGCCCTCGGTGTTACGATGTTTTATGACAACTTCAACAACCAAATGGTGTTGACGATGAATGAGACGGGGAACTTGAACCGAAACGGCGCGGAAATTTCTGTTAGTGGCGATTTTCTGACCGATTTCCTCAAGTTTTCAGAAGAACATGGTGCGAACAATATTGATGGGAAGAATGCCCGTTTTATCATCAATGGTCTGGAAACGGAACGGTTCTCGAACACCTTTGAGATGAACGGGGTTACTTTTACACTAAAGGGGATTACCGAGCAGCCGGTTTACCTGCAAGTCAATCACGACTACGACACGATCATGGAAAATATCAAAAGTTTTGTTGAAAATTATAATAAGATCGTGGAAATGATCGAGGAAAAATTGCGGGAAACCCGCTATCGCGATTATCTACCGCTTACGGATGAAGAACGGGAAAAACTGACCGAAAAACAGCAAGAACAATGGGAAGAAAAGGCGAGAAGCGGTCTTTTAAGACATGACCCCATTCTCAGCCGTTTTATAACCGAATTGCGAATGGCGCTTTCCAGCCCGGTTGACCATCCGGAGCAGAATACGGGATTCAGAAGTCTAGCCGATATCGGAATTACGACGACAAGTGATTACATGAGTGCTAAACTGGAAATTAATGAGACCAAGCTACGCGAAGCCATAGAAAAGAATCCGGATGCCGTCGCACGATTATTCAATGTGGATGGTAACTCGGATAATGAAAAAGGAATTGCCCGGCGTCTTCACAGTATCGCCAACGCTACGGAAAAAGAGATAGCTGAACACGCTGGAAAAGGCATGTACCAGAACCAATGCCGACAACCTGTGGTCGATCAACGACCGCTACGGCCC
>CALKAK010000206.1 GCA_937983015.1 uncultured Bacillaceae bacterium
TAAAACCGGAATCATTCCAGATCAAAAACTAGTCGATCGCCTGGAAGCGGCCGATGTCAAATACGGCAGGGAGATTCCCACCGAATTTTCACCATTACTTTATTTTATCCTGTCATGGATCTTACCCTTCGTCATTATTATCACGATCGGTAATTATTTCGCAAAAAAATTAGGCAATAAACTGGGCGGTTCGAACGCCATGACCTTCGGTAAAAGCAGGGCAAAAGTGTATGTCGAAGCCCAAACGGGGATTTCTTTCAAAGATGTCGCCGGGCAGGATGAAGCGAAGGAAGCATTACAAGAGATCGTTGACTTTTTACATAATCCAAAAAAATATAAGGAAATTGGAGCCAAAATTCCTAAAGGAGCTCTTCTTGTTGGACCACCTGGAACGGGGAAGACTTTACTTGCCAAAGCGGTAGCCGGTGAATCGAAGGTGCCGTTTTTCTCCATTTCCGGTTCGGAGTTTGTCGAGATGTTCGTCGGGATGGGGGCGGCACGGGTTCGCGATTTATTCAAACAAGCCCAAGAAAAGGCACCATGTATCGTCTTTATCGATGAAATCGATACGATTGGCAAGAGCAGAACAGGCGGCGGTTACGGTGGCAATGATGAGCGGGAACAGACATTAAACCAGCTCCTCACGGAAATGGATGGTTTTGAAGCAGATAAGGGTGTCGTAATATTAGCGGCGACCAACCGACCGGAGACATTGGATAAAGCATTGCTTCGACCGGGTCGCTTTGATCGGCAAATCCGGGTCGAATTACCCGATCTTAGAGGCAGAGAGGCCATTTTGCAAGTTCATGCGAAAAAGGTTAAAATGGCCCCCGATGTTAACTTGAATACGATTGCTCGAGCAACTCCGGGAGCAAGTGGGGCGGATTTGGCCAATATAATCAATGAAGCCGCATTGCGGGCAGTTCGCATGGGCAGGAATCAAGTCATCCAGGCAGATCTGGAAGAATCAGTTGAAGTGGTTATTGCTGGCCAACAACGGAAAAATGCTGTCTTATCCAATAAAGATAAACTCCGCATCGCCTACCATGAAGTGGGACATGCATTAGTTGCAGCAAAACTCAAAAACGCGGCACCAGTACACAAAATTACGATTATTCCTCGAACCTCCGGTGCTTTAGGCTATACGATGCAGGTTGATGAATCCGAGCAAATTTTAATGACGAAAGAACAGGCGCTGGATAAGATCACGACCTACATGGGTGGTCGGGCTGCAGAAGAAATCATCTTTAATTCAATCACATCGGGTGCCGCCAACGATATTGAACAGGCGACGAAGATCGCTCGCGCCATGGTCACCCGTTTTGGCATGAGCGAGAAGTTTGATATGATGGCCTTGGAAACGGTCAATAATCCGTATTTAGGCGGGGATACATCGCTATTGGTTTCCCCGGAAACGGCCGCGGAAATCGATCAAGAAATTTTACGGATCATCAAATCATGCCACCAGAAAGCGATCGATCTTTTAGAAGAGAATAAAACGAAATTACATGAAATCACAAAATACCTGTATGAAAGAGAAACGATTACGGGAGAGGAGTTTATGGAGCTTTTAAACAAACAAGAAGAACCTGTGGAATTATCGGTGAAAGAGTAAAAAAGGCGGTCCCTCTGGACCGCTATTTTTAT